>JAMCWL010000099.1 GCA_023481285.1 Actinomycetota bacterium
CCGAAGGCCAGGATCGGACATTTCGTCGAGGCTCAAGTACTTGAGGCGCTCGGCGTCGATTATGTCGATGAGAGCGAGGTTCTCACCCCCGCCGATGAAGAAAACCACGCGAACAAGCATGACTTTACGGTGCCTTTCATATGCGGCTGCCGGAATCTCGGCGAGGCGTTGAGGAGGATTGCCGAGGGTGCGGCCATGGTTCGCACGAAGGGAGAGCCGGGCACGGGAAACGTCGTCGAGGCCGTTCGCCACATGCGCGCCGTGACGCGGGACGTCGCGCGGATCGTTTCATTGGGCGAGGACGAGCTTTACATCGCGGCCAAGGAGCTGCAAGCACCGTTTGAACTTGTCAAGTGGGTCCACGATAATGGCAAGCTGCCGGTCGTCAACTTCTCCGCCGGCGGGATCGCGACCCCCGCGGATGCCGCGTTGATGATGCGGCTAGGCGCTGACGGCATCTTCGTCGGTTCGGGCATCTTCAAGTCGGGCGACCCGGCTAGGAGGGCCAAGGCAATCGTCGAAGCTACGGCCCACTATACGGATCCCACGGTGATCGCGGAGGTCTCCAAGGGACTTGGTGAGGCGATGGCGGGAATCGAGATAGCCAAGATTCCGACCGAAGAGTTGATGGCCTCACGCGGCTGGTAAGTCGCTCGCTTCACGTTCGCGAACCATCAGCTTCTGCGAACGCAAAAGCGGATTCCCCGTCGCCAACGTCGCTTCTCGGAATGACGACTCGGGCGCCGTCGGTGGGCGTTGGCGAGAGCTTTCTTAGCATGTCATTCCGGGCAAGCGAGAACCCGCTTTTCTCATGGCATGCGGATCCGAGCGAGCTGGCGGCCGCCGGTACTCCGCTCCTGGGTGATTCCGAGCATCGAACATCATTCGAAGGATTGTTGGTCTTGCGCATTGGTGTCTTGGCGCTTCAGGGCGCCGTTCGAGAACATCTGAATATGCTCGCCGAGTGCGGGGTCGAGGCTCAGGCCGTCAAGTGGTCGCAAGAGCTTGATGGGCTCGACGGCCTCATCGTCCCGGGTGGCGAGAGCACGACCATCGGCAAGCTCATGGTACGGTACGGGTTCCATGAGGCGATTCCGGCGGCGCACGCTGGCGGGATGGCCATTTACGGGACGTGCGCCGGCCTTATAATCTTGGCTAAGAAAATCACGGAGGGCGCTCAACCGCTTCTCGGGTTGCTGGACGTCGAAGCGCGAAGGAACGCTTTCGGGAGGCAGGTCGCGAGTTTCGAGGCGGACCTCGCGCTGCCCATCCTTGGCGATATCCCATTCAAGGGCGTCTTCATTAGGGCGCCCTGGGTCGAGCGAGCTCTTGCCGAAGATGTGGAAGTCCTGGCGACCCACAACGGTCATATCGTGGCGGTGCGGCAAGGGCGCCTGCTCGCCAGCGCCTTTCACCCCGAGCTGACGGACGATGGCCGAATGCACGAGTATTTCTTGGAAAAAGTCGTGGCATCGGCTAGGCGGACGGTTTAGAAATAAGCGGCAAGACGCAAGGAGTAGCGAGGCTCTGCGGAGTGCTAAAATGTGTTCCGGAGGCAGACGCTTGTCTATTGGCTCCCATATCTTGTATCTTGTTTATTGTCTTTTCCGGGAGGTTCTATGTCCGGTCATTCCAAATGGGCTTCGATAAAACATAAGAAAGCGGCCACCGACGCGAAGCGCGGCAAGATCTACGCCAAGCTGGTCAGGGCCATCACGGTCGCGGCGCGGGAGGGCGGCGGAGATCCGGCCGGTAACTCAACGCTCGCGCAAGCGATCGAGAAGGCGAAGAGCTTTAACATGCCCGCCGACAACATCGATCGCGCGATAAAGAAGGGCACTGGTGAGCTTGGGGGCGAAGCGTACGAATCGGTGACATACGAGGGGTACGGCCCCTCGGGGGTTGCCTTTATCGTCGAGTGCATGACCGACAACCGCAACCGCACGGCCGCCGATGTGCGCCACACGTTCAGCAAAAGGGGCGGCAATGTGGGCACTCCCGGTTCGGTCGCTTGGATGTTCGAGCGTAAGGGCCATCTCCTGGTCGACAAAGACAAAGCCCCGTCCGAAGACGATCTTTTGGCGATCGCCATAGATGCGGGCGCCGAAGACATGCGAGACGGCGGCGATCAATGGGAGATTCTTACCGAGCCGACGGAACTCATGACCGTGGATGCGGCGGTAAAAAACGCCGGCATCGAGGTTGAGCTGGCTGAAATAACGATGCTCCCTAAGACGTCGACCAATCTCGATATCGCTGAGGCGCGAAAGGTTCTTCGCCTGGTCGAAGACCTTGAGGGCCATGACGACGTCCAAGAGGTGTTCGCGAACTTCGACATATCCGATGAAGTCATGAATCAGCTGGCGGAAGAAGACTAACGCTTCAAAACACAATCGACCAACCTCCCGGTTTTGTGCTACTATACGAACAACAGTTCGGTAAGTGAGCGGTGGTATGACCATCGTCAGAGGTGGCCATGGTAATTCTTGCAATTGACCCCGGGACCGCTACCACGGGGTATGCCGTCCTCGGGTACGAGCGGGGCGCTTTCGAGATTGGCGAGTATGGCGTTATTACCACGGAGAAAGGGCGCCCGGCCCACATGCGTCTCAAGGACATCTACAATGCGGTCGTCCGCCTGGTCGAGCTGCACTCTCCCGATTGCTTCGTCGTCGAAGAGCTCTTTTTCAACACCAACGTTCGAACCGCCATCTCGGTGGGACAAGCCCGGGGCGTCTGCCTTCTGGCTGCCGCGAACGGTGGGGTGCCGACGGCCGAGTATACGCCGCTTCAGGTCAAGTCGGCGGTGGTCGGCTACGGCAAAGCCGACAAGAGTCAAGTCCAGCACATGGTCAAATTGCTCTTGAAGCTGGACGCCATCCCCAAGCCGGACGATGCCGCCGATGCTCTGGCACTCGCGATATGCCATGCTCACTCGGCCGAAGGACGGATGATTAGAAGATGATCGCATACTTAAGAGGCAGTGTAGTCGAAAAAACATATGGCGGTCTTGTCCTTGATGTTTCGGGCGTGGGCTACTTTCTTCATATGTCGAACGCTTCCCTGGGCAAGATGCCGCCCATCGGCCACGAGGTGGCCGTCCACGCCCACCTGCACGTCCGGGAAGACGCCTTGCAGCTGTTCGGGTTTGCGGCAAAACCGGAAAAGCAGCTATTCGAGCAGCTTATCGGGGTTAATGGTATCGGCCCAAAAGTCGCATTGGCCGTTTTGTCGGCATATGAGGTCGAGCCGCTTAAGCGAGCGATCGTCTCCGAAGATGCCGGGATAATCACCTCGATTCCGGGAATAGGCAAGAAGACCGCTCAGCGCCTCATCCTCGAGCTTAAAGAAAAACTTGCGGCCGAGGGGGTAGGGATGTCGTCGCCGGCGCCCGGCGGGGCGGCCGTCAATGGCGCGTACGACGCCCTTCTCGCGCTCGGTTACTCCGTGGTCGAAGCCCGGGAAGCTTTACAAGGCTTCAAAGGCGAGCCGGTCGTCGAGGAGCTGATCAAGTTCGCGCTCCAAAAGCTCGCGGTGCGAAAGTGATTGGAGAGACATGAGGCCCTACACGACGGTCACGGTCGTCGTTGAGATACCGAAGGGGAGCCGGAACAAGTATGAGTGGGACGAACGGCTTAAAGGCTTTCGATACGATCGCATGCTATTCTCGTCGGTGCACTATCCGGCGGATTATGGCTTCATCCCGGACACATTGGCGGAGGACGGCGACACCCTTGACGCGCTCGTTCTCGTCACCGAACCGACGTTCACCGGATGTATCATAGAGGCCAAGCCCGTGGGGCTCTTTAAGATGTGGGACGAGAAAGGCGTCGATGATAAGATTCTTTGCGTTCCGGTCGGCGACACGCTCTGGAATTACATCGACGATATCGAGGAAGTCCCCCCGCATCTCCTTAACGAGATAGGCCACTTCTTCGATGTCTATAAGGACCTTGAGGCCAAGCGGACCTCGATCGAAGGGTGGGAAGGCCGGGAAACGGCGATCAGGAGCATCGAGACAGCGAAGGACCGCCACCTGCAGCGACCCGATTGAGCTAGGAGTATCGATGGAAGAACGCCTTATCACAACGAATCTTACGGATGAGGACCGCGATTACGAGCGGACCTTAAGGCCCCGCTGGCTCAGCGAGTTCGTCGGCCAAAATCAGGTCAAGGACAGTCTCGGACTCTTCATCGAGGCCGCGAAGGGGCGGGGCGAGGCGCTCGACCACGTGCTGCTCTCCGGCCCCCCCGGTTTGGGCAAGACGACCCTCGCCTCTATCATCGCGAGCGAGCTAGGCGTGGGGATGAAAGTGACGTCCGGGCCGGCTCTCGAGCGGGCTGGAGACCTGGCGGCGATCCTCACGAACCTCCAGCCGGGCGACGTCCTCTTCATCGACGAGATACACAGGCTAAACCGGTCGGTGGAAGAGATACTTTATCCAGGCATGGAAGATTTCGAGCTCGACATCATGATCGGCAAGGGCCCGTCCGCCCGCTCAATCCGTCTAGAGCTCCCCAAATTCACGCTCATCGGCGCCACGACTCGTTCCGGGCTCATCACCTCGCCCCTACGCGACCGCTTTGGGGTGAACTGCCGGCTCGACTACTATCAGGTAGAGGACTTGCACCGGATCGTCCACCGCTCGGCGAGAATTTTGAATGTCGTAGTGGACGAGGGAGGCTCCTTCGAAATCGGGAGGCGCAGCAGGGGAACGCCTCGTATCGCCAATCGCTTGCTTAAGAGAGTGCGCGATTATGCCCAGGTCAAGGGCGACGGTCGGATAGACCGAGAGGCGGCCGAAGTCGCGCTCGCCTTTCTCGAGGTTGATGAAGATGGGCTCGACAAACTCGACCGCGATATCCTTCGCACCCTGATCGTCAAGTTCAGCGGTGCTCCGGTAGGACTCAACACCTTGGCCGCGGCGCTCGGCGAGGAGCCGGAGACGATCGAAGAGGTCTACGAACCCTACCTGCTCCAGCTTGGATTTCTACAGCGAACGCCCAGGGGACGGGTCGCGACCGAGCGGGCCTACCGGCACATAAACGTCGAATTGGTCGAGCCCGGCATCGCCGGTGAGGGAAAGCTCCTCTAGGCGACCGAGAAGCTTCCGGTTGGGCAGGCAGCCCCGGCAAACAGGGAAGCCGATTCGACGATGCGTGCGACGTGGTGTGTATGATATTGTTGAAAAGCGCTCGGTTGGGAAGGTCGGTCGAATGTTCGTACAAAGCAGCCCTATAAGGGTTTGTTAAGGCCCGTTGCTCACTGTTATCGTTACGGTGGTATCCTGGGTGGCGATCGCCTCTCCAGCGGGTGTTTGGGAGACGACCTGGCCAGCGGTCACGCTCGGATCGGCGACCCTCTTTACGTTCGGCTTGAATACGGCGCCCTTCAGCGCGTCGATCGCGTCCTGCTCGCTCATTCCCACCACGGTGGGGATGGGTATGTCGCTCGGCGTAGCGTGGATCGAACAGGTATCCGTGGGCTCTCCGTTTTTGGGGAAGAGCCTCGTAATGACGCGGGGACAATACTTCGTGGGGAGCTCGCCGCTCTCGGCGCAGACCCTGACTTCAGTCAGGTCGCCCTGCTTGCTGAAGGTAGGGAACCGGGAGACCGGCTGCCCATCCAGCGCCGCCGACATGAATTTGCCCCAAATTCTCGCGGGGAACGACCCCCCGGTCACCGGGATGCCGTGCACGCTGTACATCTCGACCTGTCCCTGAGGGTATCCAACCCAAACGGCGGTTGAGAGCTCGGGGGTAAACCCGGCGAACCACGCGTCGCGGTACTCCTCGGCGGTTCCGGTCTTACCCGCGGCCGGTCTTCCTATATTGGCCGCTACCCCGGTTCCGTAATTGATAACGTCCTTCATAATGTCGGTCATCATCGCGGCGGTCGTCGGCTCGATGGCCTTGGCTGGCTTCGGCTTGCTCTCCATGAGCACCTTGCCGTTCGCGTCCGTGATTTTGACGATCGGAGTGGTGGGCGTGTACATGCCGCCGTTGTCGATCGTCCCGTACGCGGAGGCCATTTCCAGTGGCGAGACGCCGGTGTCTAGGCCACCGAGCGCGATCGCCGGGTAGGGCGGCAACTCGGTGGTGATGCCCATTTTTTCCGCCACCTGCACCACCTTGGTCACTCCGACGTCCATGATCAGGCGGGCAAAAACGCAGTTGACCGAGCTTATGAGGGCCGATCGCAGCGTCATCATGCCCCGGCCCGGCCCGTCACTGTAATTTCGCACTTTCCAGACGTTTCCGTCGGGCAGCGGGAGGTTGGCCGGGCTCGAATCGTACGTCTTGTTGGGAGAAGTGCCTTTCTCGAGGGCGGCCGCCAAGACGAACACCTTAAAGGTCGAGCCGGGCTGCCGGCGTCCCTGGGTAGCGAGATTGAACTTGTTCGTGTCGTAGTCTTTGCCGCCCACCATGGCTTTGATGTAGCCGGTTTTGGGGTCGACCGAGACGATCGAGACCGAAGGGTCGTCCGGATGATCGAGGACGTTCCAGGCCGCGTCTTCCGCCTTGCGCTGTAGATTCAGATCGATCGTCGTGTAAATCCGCAAGCCACCCTTGAAAACTTTCTTGTCGCCGAATTTTGGGTCGTTGAGGAGGAGCTGTTTGACATACTCGACGAAGTATGGGGCGATGGTCGTCGTCTTTTGGGGTGGTCGGACGGTCAGCGGTGTGGCGACGGCGCCCGCGTACTCTTCTCGCGTTATCTTCTTGAGCTCCAGCATCTTCTTTAGAACCTCGTCTCGCCGACCTTTGGCTTTCTCGGCATTGATCCAGGGGGAGAAGACGTTCGGTGAGGTGATTATCCCCGCGAGCGTCGCTCCCTCGGAGAGCGTCAAATCTTTGGCCGATTTTCCGAAATACTTCTGCGAGGCGGTTTCGACTCCGTAGAGGCTCTGCCCGAAGTAGATCGAGTTCAAGTACTTTTCGAGGATCTGGTTTTTCGTGTATTTCTTTTCGAGCGCGTACGCGAGACCAGCCTCTTTAAGCTTATTGTTCACCGACCGGTCGGTTGTCTCGTCCAGCACTGTTTTTACGTACTGCTGGGTGATGGTCGAGGCTCCCTCGACCGTTTTGCCGGTCTTAAGGTTCGCGGACAGCGCTCGCATGATGCCCTTAGGGTCGTACCCTTGATGCTGGTAAAAGCGCTCGTCTTCTATGGCGATCGTGGCCATTTGCATGTATTTCGAGATGCTTTTTAACGGAACGACCTCTCGGTCTTGTTCGTAGAACAGCTCGGTGAGAAGCGTTCCGTCGGCCGCGTAGATCTTGGTCGTCTGGGCGGGCGCGGCGGTATCCTTGGTAATGTCCGGCTCGCTCTGAAGGGTTTGATAAACAATCCCGAAGGTCGTGACCCCGGCGCCGACGAAGAGCAAGAGAGAGCACGCAATGGCGATGAGCGCGGTGTTGATCCTTTTTTTGCGGAGGGTCGTCCGCCTCCGATTGACTTTCGCCCGGTAGGACATCTTGATACCCCTTTGCAAGGCTGCGATACACCGAATTATAGCAGAATAACGGCAGCTAGTTAGCCAGGGAAAGCTATCGGCTACCGGCTTTCGGCCATCAGCTTAAACAGCCGCCAAGCGGGCGTGTCGGCGCTCTGTAATTGCGAGCAACCCACCGGCAGGCCGGTTATGGGGGTAAGAAACGAAGAACCATTATTGCTCGAAACCGGAGAATTTGACGTTTCTTAAGGGGCCCTGCCGTTCAAAGGTGACGCGGCAGTCGCCGTCTATCAAAAAAGCACGCCCCTCGCTATAATAAATCGTCGGCCCAGGGCTTGTTGTGTGGAGGTAGCATGAAATCGGCTGAGGAGCAGCTGAAAGTCATCGCTGACGGAACCGAAGAGGTCATCCCGGGAGAAGAACTCAAGGAGAAGATCGAGCGGTCGATCAGCTCGGGAGAACCGCTTAGAGTGAAATATGGCGCGGATCCCACCGCCCCCGATCTTCATCTAGGCCATGCCGTTCCCCTCAGAAAGCTCCGGCAATTTCAGGAACTCGGCCACCGTGTGACCCTTCTGATCGGCGATTACACCGCGAGAGTCGGCGATCCGTCCGGACGGTCCGCTACGCGACCGCAGCTTCCCCCTGAGGCGATCAAGGCGAACGCCAGGACCTACACCGATCAGGCCTTCAAGATACTGGACGACTCCAAAACGGATATCGATTACAACTCACGCAGGCGGGTTGCAGCCTGCGATCCGAACTGAGACCGGTTTTATGGGATTCGCTCACCCTCGCGGGATCGCAGCCCATTGTACCGGCCATTGTAGCACGTGTGCAGCCCAAGACATAAGGGGCATGATGATTTGACGTCATCCCCACCTTCCTCCGGTTTGGCACCGGCAGTCTTCTATGAGTCCCCGGCCGAACCGCTGGCAACATAGAACAGGGGTTGCGCTCGTTGCGGGACTTAACCCAACATCTCACGACACGAGCTGACGACAACCATGCACCACCTGCATAGGGCCCCGAAGGACACCATGTTTCCATGGTTTTACCCTACATTTCAAGCCTTGGTAAGGTTCTTCGCGTTGCGTCGAATTAAGCCACATGCTCCGCCGCTTGTGCGGGCCCCCGTCCATTCCTTTGAGTTTTAGCCTTGTCGATAACCCCCAACACCTAGTGCCCATCGTTTACGGCTAGGACTACCAGGGTATCTAATCCTGTTCGCTCCCCTAGCTTTCGCGTCTCAGCGTCAGTAACAGTCCAGGAAGCCGCCTTCGCCACTGGTGTTCTTCCAAGTATCTGCGCATTTCACCGCTACACTTGGAATTCCACTTCCCTCTCCTGCACTCCAGTCTGCCAGTATCAAATGCAGTCTCCCAGTTGAGCCGGGAGTTTTCACATCCGACTAAGCAAACCACCTACACGCGCTTTACGCCCAGTAATTCCGGACAACGCTCGCCCCCTACGTATTACCGCGGCTGCTGGCACGTAGTTAGCCGGGGCTTCTTCTGTGGGTACCGTCACCCAGCACCTATCTCACCTCTCTGAAGAAAGATAGGTGCTGGGCTTCGTCCCCACTAAAAGGAGTTTACAACCCGAAAGCCTTCGTCCTCCACGCGGCGTTGCTGCGTCAGGGTTTCCCCCATTGCGCAATATTCCCCACTGCTGCCTCCCGTAGGAGTCTGGGCCGTGTCTCAGTCCCAGTGTGGCCGATCACCCTCTCAGGTCGGCTACCCATCGTCGCCTTGGTAGGCAGTTACCCTACCAACAAGCTAATGGGCCGCGGGCCCATCCCAAACCAGCGGACTTTTAGTAACGGAACCATGCGATTCCGCAACCACATCCGGCATTAGCTCCGGTTTCCCGGAGTTATTCCAGGGTTTGGGGCAGGTTACCCACGTGTTACTCACCCGTTCGCCGCTATCCGCAAACCCCAATCCGCCATCTGCCGAAGCTTCAGGCCTCATGGGAACGGACCGCTCGACTTGCATGTGTTAAGCACGCCGCCAGCGTTCGTCCTGAGCCAGGATCAAACTCTCCGTAGAAACCTAATCGGCTTTTGGCCGACTAATCTCTGAAGAGCCGATATAAGCTCAATCAATTTTGCCGGTTCACCATCGGATTTACCAACAGTGAACTGACGGGTTCTGAGGAAAATCCTCAGAGGTTAAGAAAATAACCTTACTGGCTACTTATTCCACTGTTCAGTTTTCAAAGACCACAAGGAGTCAAATTACCACGTCAAATGGGTACTGTCAATCTTTTTCCGGCAAAAAAATTGCCGCCTCTGGAGCTTTTGCTCGCCTGGCGACATCGGGCAAACTCTGCAGTTGGCTGCAGCTCATCACTTACCCTATAATCCGTCGCCTCCAGCGTGAATTGTCAGCAAAACCAAGTACAACTCCACGAAGGTATTTGCCCCAAGGGGCAATTAAATAATTTACCACTATGAATGAGTCATGTCAACAAAGGGTATTAAAAGTTTTTGTCCCTAAGCATAAGCACTCTGAGCGATTACGGGCAAAAACCCACAACGATTTGCAATCCTACACGGATCACACGCGATCGTCAATCCCGGGCACGGTGTCTTGAATACTCTCGCGTCACGGAACGCGTCTCGTCGGACAAGTGTGAGTTATGGAATCCAAGCTTGAAATCGAGACTCTTTAATATAGTGAGCTTTACATCATAATCTAGCGCGGCAGTAAAAAGCGAACAAACTTTCGCTTGCCTACCTGGATTATGTCGCCATCTCGCAACTCGAGCTCGGCGTCGGCTTGCGTCACCGGCTCATCGTTTAGTCTGACCGCCCCCTGCTCTACAAGCCTGCGCGCTTCCGAACTCGATGTGGCCAGATTTGCGAAG
>JAMCWL010000066.1 GCA_023481285.1 Actinomycetota bacterium
CGGAGGAAAGCGGAGAGGATATCAAGGAAGCCCTCGCCGGATCGGACATGGTCTTCGTGACCGCCGGAAAAGGCGGGGGGACGGGGACCGGTGCCGCTCCCGTGATCGCGGAAATAGCGAAGGAGAGGGGAGCGCTCACAGTTGGCGTAGTCACCAGGCCGTTTACCTTTGAGGGCAGAAAGCGAGCGATACAGGCGGACGAGGGCATAAAGACCCTCCGCGAGAAGGTTGATACGCTCATCATCATCCCAAACGATCGCCTGCTCCAAGTTGTGGAGAAGAAGACCTCGATTGTCGATGCGTTCAGGATGGCGGATGACGTCTTACGCCAGGGCGTTCAGGGGATCACCGACCTCATTACCGAACCAGGCCTTATTAACCTGGACTTTGCCGACGTGCGGACGATCATGTCGAATGCGGGGAGCGCTCTGATGGGAATCGGTGTCTCAAGCGGCGAGAACCGTGCGGTTGAAGCCGCCCGGGCCGCCATATCGAGCCCGCTCCTGGAGGCCTCCATCGAGGGAGCGCAGGGCGTGCTCCTTAACATCTCGGGCGGGACCGATCTCAGCCTGTTCGAGGTCAACGAGGCTGCGGAAGTTATCGCCAAGGCCGCGCATCCGGAGGCTAACATAATATTCGGCGCAGTTATCGACGAAGCGCTCGGCGACGAAGTGCGGGTGACCGTCATCGCAACTGGATTTGACGTCAAGCGGCAGGAAAAGCTGGATTTCGCGGACGAGGTTCCGGCTATTCCATCCTTTGAGACCGAAGATCTGGACATCCCGACGTTTTTGCGGCGGCGATAGAGCCACGCGTGACATGCTCGCTTGCATTGCAACCGCAAGCTGCACAGGCGGGCCATCAATACAGCGCCTTTAAAAGAGCAAAAAGTCCACTCTCTATCCTCGGCGAGGGAGTGGGCTTTTTGATTTGGGGCGGCCTGTCGCCGCCCCAAATCGACCGGCGACCGCCGACCGCCGATGGGAGGTCATTGCAGCATTCTTGTTTTTAAGGACGAAGCTGATAGCTGATAGCTTATCTCTTTTTTGCTATGGTTTACCCATGAGCAACGAGTCGGCTCTCTCAATGAGAGAAATAGACGGCATCCCCCTGCTCATCGCTGAGGAGCTTCTTGATGAGGGCATTGTCGTCGCCTTCACGACGCGCGTTGGTGGGGTCAGCGCTTCACCGTATGATTCTCTAAACCTTGCTTTTCATGTGGGAGACTGCCCGGAGTGCGTCATTGAGAATCGCGAGCGCGTCTGCCGGGCGCTGCGGCTGGAGTCCAACTTTCTCACCTGCGCCGAGCAGGTGCACGGATCGGACGTCGTCATCGTTGACGAGCTCAAAAGGGCCGGGGGTGCGAGGAGTAAAGCGAGCGCCATCCAGGGAGCGGACGCTTTGATCACAGCGCTTCCAGAGACTCCGCTCGCCATATTCACGGCTGATTGCGTCCCGATCGCGCTCGTCGATCCAAGAAAGCGCTTGATCGCTTCGGTTCACGCCGGCTGGCGGGGGACAATCGCAAAGATCGCCGAGGTTGCCGTCTCCATGATGAACGAGCTTGGTGCCAACCCAGGAAACATCCTCGCGTTTCTCGGGCCGGCGATAGGTCCATGCTGCTACGAGGTGGGCAACGAGATCGGCCGGCGCTTCCAAAAAGAGTTCGGTCCAATCGCGACGCAGGTCGCCGGTCATATCGATCTTCAAGCCGCCAACAGGGCTCTGCTTCAGAAAGCCGGTCTCCACAAGGATAAAATAACCGAAACCAACAGATGCACCTCTTCCAGGAATGATCTTTTCTTCTCCTACCGCGCTGATGGCAAAGTGACGGGCAGGCAGGGAGTGATCGTTGCTCTTCAGCGCCGGTTTTAGAAGCGCCCGATTTTTTATCTTTTGACTCTGGTGACGGGCCATCGATGATGTTAAAATCCCTTTGGACACCCACCTGACGGAGAACGATAGCTTATATGCTTAAAAGAGCATCGGCATCCCTCTTTACGTTTGCCATCTTGGCACTGGTCCTTATCTCGTTTGCCAGACCCAACCAGGCCGGAGACCGCATTATGCTGGCCGGGTCGACGACCGTACTGCCCATCGTCGAGGCGGCTTCCGAGATATACAACAGTGAGCATCCGGGAGAGCGCGTGCTCGTGCAGGGTGGTGGATCCAGCGCCGGGATTGAAGCGGGCGTGACCGGCGCCGCCAATATCGGCATGTCCTCAAGGGATCTAAAACCCGGTGAGAAGAAGTTGGGCCTGACGGATATTCCGGTCGCCGTCGACGCGATCGCCGTCATCGTCAACAACAAGAATTCAGTGGAGAAGCTGACTAAGGACCAGGTTAGAAAGGTATACTCCGGCGAGATAACCAATTGGAAGGAGCTCGGCGGCCTGGACGAGGAGATCATCCTCGTCAATCGGGACGAGGCGTCCGGGACCAGAGAGGCCTTCGCCAAGAAGATCATGAAGAATTCGTCGTTCGCGAAGGGGGCGGTTATTCAGCCCGGAAGCGGGCAGGTGCGCTCGATAGTTTCGACGACCCCGGGCGGGATCGGCTATATTTCGCTCGGCTACGTTACCAAAGACGTCAAGGCGATCGCCCTGGATGGAGTCGAGCCGACCGTCGAATCAATCGCGGCCAAGAGGTATGGTCTCATGCGGACGCTCCATTTTCTCGTGAAAGGCGAGCAAAAGGCGTCGGTGAAATCGTTCATCGAATTCATGCTCAGCGATCGTGTCCAGCGTGAGATCGTTTCCAAAGAATTTCTGCCGATCAAGGTGGTGACGGGCAAATCTTGAGCGCTCGTATTTTAAGGAAAGTCTTTCTATTCTGCGCGCTGACGGCGGTCGTTTCGGTCGTCCTTATCTTCATCTTCGTCGCGGTTAAGGGCGCTCCCATCTTCGCGACGGCCGGGTTCACCAGACTATTCTTCAGCATGAACTGGGATCCGCTGAAGGGCAATTTCGGGATGCTCCCCTTCATCGTCGGGAGCTTCATAGTGACGTTGGGGGCTCTTGTTTTAGGAGCTCCGCTGGCCATCGGTACGGCGATATTCCTGTCGGAGATCGCTCACGACCGAATTAAAAGGTTTATCAGGCCCTCGGTAGAACTCCTGGCCGGGATACCATCGGTCATCTACGGCTTCTTCGGGATCATCCTTCTCGTTCCACTCTCGCGGATGCTCTTTGGCGGCTCGGGATTCGGGCTCGCGACCGCCTGGATAGTTCTTGCGATCATGATCCTCCCGACGATTGCGGCCATCTCTGAGGATGCCATCTCTGCGGTGCCGCCCGTTTACCGGATGGGCTCGCTTGCTCTGGGAGCTACCAGATGGCAGACGATTAAGAGGGTGGTCATCCCGACGGCGATGCCCGGTATCGTCAACGCGGTAGTTCTCGGCATGGGCCGGGCTATCGGCGAGACGATGGCCGTGTTGATGGTGCTGGGAAACGCCCCCTCGGTTCCGAAGTCCGTCGCGAGTCCGGCTTCGACGTTGACGAGCGCCATTGCTCTAGACATGTCGTACGCCTCAGGCGTTCACCAGACGGCGCTTTTTGCGATGGGCCTCATCCTGCTGGCCGTCTCCATGGTCCTCATCACGGTCGTCAGGGTCTGGAGCGGGAGGGTCGGAAGATGAGAAAGGGCATCGACGTTTTCATGACGCTTCTGCTTTATACGGCGGCTCTTTCAAGCTGCCTAGTCCTCTTTGTCATCCTCGGCTTTATCTTCACGAAGGGCGTCGGGCAGGTCAGTCCCGCGTTCATCCTCGGTTTTCCGCGCGGGCTCAACGCGGAAGGTGGGATCTTCCCGACGATCGTCGCCTCCTTCTATGCGACGGCGGTCGCCATGACGGTTGTCACCCCGATAGGGATAGGGGCGGCGATTTATCTCTCGGAGTACGCGACGGGGGGAAGAATCGTACGCCTGATCAGGTTCGGGGCAGACACGCTGGCAAGCGTGCCCTCGATCGTTTTCGGTCTCTTCGGCCTCGCCCTCTTCGTGAACTTCCTGCACCTGGGGTGGTCAATGCTTTCAGGTGGATTGACCCTTGCCGTGATGGCCCTGCCGATCATCATGCGGACCGCCGAGGAAGCGATATTGGCCGTTCCCAGGTCGTACCGGGAGGCAAGTTTTGCCCTGGGGGCTACGAAGTGGCAGACGATAAGGAGAGCGGTCATCCCGGCGGCCGCGCCCAGGATACTCACTGGTATAATATTGGGAACCGGGCGCGCCTTTGGAGAGACGGCCGTCGTTCTGTTTACCGCCGGTGTATCTATCAATCTTCCTGTCTTGCTTACGGATCCCGGCCGGACGATGACCAGCCACCTTTACATCCTGGCGACGGAGGGCATATCCTTGCCAACGGCCTACGGGACGGCGCTCTTACTCATAGCGATAGTACTGGCCTTTAATTACCTGGCAAGAAAATTGGCGACGAAGGTGAGGTAGACGGGATAGGGCATGGCGACGACGTTTGAGGTTAAAAACCTAGATTTTTATTATGGAGATTTCCAGGCGCTCGAAGATATCAACGTCGAAATAGAAGGAAGCACGATCACGGCTTTTATCGGTCCGTCAGGATGCGGCAAGTCAACCTTCCTGCGCTGCCTTAATAGAATGAACGATCTTATCCCCGAAACGAGAGTCGAGGGGCTCATCACTCTCGATGGCCGGGACATCTACACCAACGAAACAGACCTGGTCGACCTGAGACGGCGGGTGGGCATGATCTTTCAGCAACCGAACCCCTTTCCGATGTCCATCTACGATAATGTCGCTTACGGCCCCAGGCTCCACGGCTCGCCATCAAAATCGGAGCTCGACGGCATCGTCGAGACGACGCTTAAACAGGCGGCGCTTTGGAAGGAGGTCAAGGATAAATTGAACTCGCTGGCGCTCTCACTCTCCGGTGGACAGCAGCAGCGCCTCTGCATCGCTAGGGTTCTTGCCGTAAACCCGGAGGTGGTTCTGATGGATGAACCGGCCTCGGCAATCGATCCGACCTCAACCCAGAAGATCGAGGATCTGATGGCCGAACTGAAGGAGAGATTCTCGATCATCATAGTCACCCATAACATGCAGCAGGCGGCGAGAGTCTCCGATCATACCGCTTTTTTCATGGCCGATGACACCGGGAAAGCAAATCTCATAGAGTTTGGCAACACGGATCAGATTTTCACCAATCCCAAGGATGAGAGGACGGAAAGCTATATAACCGGCCGGTTTGGCTAGACGAGCGCCGGCCTTAGGAGGCTATCGTATGACCAGAAAAACTTTTCATGAAGAGCTATCGGAGCTTGAGGCGATAACCAGCCAGATGGGTGAGCTGGTGCTCCACTCTATCAACGGTTCTATCGAGGCGATCACCGCCTGCAATATGGAGGCGGCCGACGAGACGATCGAGCGCGATTCGACTATCGATGCCCTCTACCACGAGATAGAAGAGCACAGCCTGGCGATCGTCGCTCGGCAGGCACCGGTCGCGAGCGATCTTCGCCTCTGCTTCTCCGTAATCTTCATCGCTATACACTTGGAGAGGATGGCCGATCTGGCCGTCAACGTCGCTAAAGGGGCCAAGCGGGCCTGCCCGATGGAGGGCGTCGCTCCTTTGATCAAGCTTGTGGCTGATATGGGCAGACAGACCGCTGATCTCGTCGAGGCCAGCATGAAGGCGTTTAGCAACCGTGATATCGAGCTGGCACACAAGTTGCCGGACATGGATGAGCCGATCGACAGGATGTTCAAGGCGTACTTTAAGGAGCTAGCCAAGCACCCGGACGAGGAGTCGCTCGAGTGGATAAGCACGATCATCCTCGCCGGCCGCTACCTTGAGAGAATAGCCGATCATGCGGTCGATATTGGCGAGCGCGTATCTTACCTGGTTACGGGTTATAGCAGCGATGCCGTTGAAGAATAAGAGATGAGTATTCCTGATAACATCCGCATTATAAGGGAGAGGATTGGCCAAGCTGCCGAACGGTCCGGCAGAAGAGTGGATGATGTGCTTTTCGTCGTCGTGACCAAGAATCGCCCGGTTGAAGCCATTACGAAAGTGCTCTCAACGGGGGTTCGAGATATCGGCGAAAATAGGGTGCAGGAATTTCTGCCGAAATACTATATAATTGGCGATAAGGCTACCTGGCACCTGGTAGGCAATCTCCAGCGAAACAAGGTGGCTAAGGTCGTGGGCAGGATCGCGCTTATCCACTCGGTCGATTCGCTCAAGCTGGCCGAGGAGATAGGAAAAAGGGCGACCGGCAAAGAGATTAAGCAGAAGATTCTGCTCGAGGTTAACGTCTCTGGAGAGAAGAGGAAAGGAGGATTCTCGCCGGGCGATCTCGAAAGGTGTATCGACCGCATCATGTCGATCGAGGGGATCTCTGTGGAAGGCCTGATGACGATGGCGCCCCTGGTTGAGGATGCAGAAGAGATAAGGCCGGTCTTTCGAGCGCTTGCCCGCTTTAGAGATAAGTTGCGCGGTATGGGCTATGATATGCCCCATCTCTCAATGGGAATGACGAACGACTTTGAGGTAGCGGTGGAAGAGGGGGCTACTATAGTGAGGATAGGGACGGCTGTTTTTAAGGCATAGTAGGGGCGGTTCGTGAACCGCCCAAGTAGAAGGAGGCGGAGTCAGTGAGGGACATGTGGCGAAGGACGCTCTCTTACTTCGGATTTGGTGATGAGGAGTACGATGAGTACGAGAAGGAAGATGACGAAAGCGAATTCGACGCCGCTCCACCTACGGTAAGGAAGATCACCCGCTATCCCGATCTGGACAGGATCAACCGGGTAGAGCGCTTTCGTCGCGGCTCGTCCACGGCTCTAAAAAGCGTCGCCGCTCCACAAGCAAAAGTCCACATCATTGAGCCAGCCAGCTTCAATGACGCCCAGGAGATTGGCGACAAGTATAAGGCGAACATCCCCGTCATCATTAATCTTCAGCTTTCAGACGCCGATCTCTCAAAACGCCTGATCGACTTCGCAAGCGGGCTTACTTACGCTCTGGACGGTGGCATCGAGAAGGTGGCTGAAAAAGTTTTTCTACTAACGCCATCGAATGTCGAAGTTTCGGCCGAAGAGAAGCGGCGCCTCCGGGAAAAGGGCTTCTTCAACCAGATGTAAATGCGAAACAGCGTTGCATTGACGCGCTGTTTCCTTCCGAATAGCTCCGCTCTCAGGATGTGAGGCAGCAGGCATCGATCGGCTCCAAGAAGCCGACCGCTGTGTGCTGACAACCGACGGCACTGACGGCACACGGCTTGTTACCTTTTAGATTCACAACCTTTTTGATTCCCATGGCAATTCGTTTACAATATGGAGTAGAATGTCGGCGTATAGAATTGGTTTTATCGGCGTCGGGCAGATGGGAGGCGCGCTTCTAAGAGGCTTTTTGGAGGCGGGCCTCGTCGGTCCAGAAAACGTCTGGATCAGCGAGACCGATGCCGAGCGCCTAAAGAAGCTGTGCGAGGATTTCGGCGTGAACCCCGCCCGCTCGAATAGGGAGACGGCGGAGAACGCCGATGTCGTAATCCTAGCCGTTAAACCCCAGCAGCTTCTTGATGTGGTGGATGATCTCGCCCCGGTCTTGACTGCGGAGAAGGTGGTCATCACGATCGCGGCGGGTATGACGACTGAAAAGATCATGTCGCGGCTTGGCAAAGGGCTAAGGCTCGTCAGGGTCATGCCGAACTCTCCGGCGCTTGTCGGTGAAAGTGCGTCGGTTGTCAGCCCTAGCAAGGGAGCCGACCGGGAAGCCGTTGAGCTGGCGCTGGAGCTTTTCCGATCGGTCGGGGAGGTCGTCGAGTTGCCCGAGGAGTTCCAGAACAGGGTGACGGCGATCTCCGGCTCGGGGCCGGCTTACTTTTACTATCTCGTAGAGGCGCTGGTGGAAACGGCGGTCGAGATCGGAATCCCCGCCGACATAGCGGAGAAACTCGTCATCCAGACGATGGGCGGTTCGGCGGATATGTTTGTCGAGACCGGGCGCCGGCCCAAGGAGCTCAGGAGCATGGTGACATCTCCGGGCGGCACGACCGAAGCGGCCATAAAGACCTTTGAGGAGGCCGACTTTCGTGGGCTCGTTCGCGACGCCGTGACGGCGGCCATCCGCCGGGCCGAAGAACTTGCAAAGTAGGTGAGAAGGCTTTTTGTCCTTTTTTGTTACGCAGTTTATAGATAGGTTATTCTTGTTCTTTGAGATTCTGTTAATTGCACGAGTGATCACCTCATGGGTCCAGATTCCAGTAAACCGGGTTACTGAGCCGATCATGAGGTTCATCTATGATATAACAGAGCCCATACTTGGCTTGCTTAGAAACGTATTGCCGCCGGTAATGGTGGGGGGTATGGGGCTGGACCTTTCGCCACTGGTCGCATTTTTGCTCTTGCGCCTGCTCAGGAGCTTAGTCTATATGGTATTCGGGTTCCTATCGTAAGGGAGGAGTTTTTATGAAGTTAACCCCTTTGGACATTCACCACAAGGAGTTTCACCGGGCTATCAGAGGATATAACGAGGAAGAGGTCGATAACTTCCTCGATGAGGTGGCGGAGGAGTTCGAGCGGCTATTTAAGGAGAACATTGACCTGAAAGAGCAGATCGAAAAGGTCAAAGAGAAGACCGGCCAGTACGAAGAACTTCAGACCACCCTCCAGAATGCCATTATTACCGCTCAGCGGTCCGCCGACGAGGTCGTGACCAAGGCGAAGCACGAAGCCGAGCAAATTCTTCGAGACGCTGAGGAGAAGGCCCGGGAGACTCTGCAAGACGCCTATCAGGGCAAGGACAAGCTGGAAGCCAACTTCTCCGATCTCAAACAAGCGGAGGCCGACTTTCGGAGCAAGTTCCGGTCGATGCTCGAATCGTATCTGCAGGTTATCGAGGCGGAGATATCCGTGCCCGAAGTCGGTTACGAGCCGGAGAAAGCTGAGCCTAAAGAAAAAGCAGCTCCAACCAAAGAGGCGGAGGAGACTTCCTTTGAGCGAACCGAAGAGGCCACATACGGCCTGGAGGGAGAGACCTCCTACGAGCAGCCGGAAAGCTCTGAGGATAAAAGCGAGAAGGCAGGTGCCGGCGGGTCAGAAGAGGGCCGGGAAGATTCTCCATCCAGCGCATCGGCGGGTGAGTCGCCGGTGGCCGAGGCTGGGAGCATCGGCTTCGGAAAAGTTCCTTCGGAATTCGGGGCGACTTCGAGTGAGGGCGGGATAAACGCGGGTGTACCTGAATACATGCCGGGTGCCGGCTTGGATCTTGAGGCGGCGGGCTCCGGAGGTTTAGCACCAACGGCGACCGCTACGTCTGGGCCGTCTGACGAGACCGCGATAGGCGGTGAAGCTCGCCGCGAGAGTTATGACGAGGCGAGGGGTTCTGAAAGCGGTGGCTTTGCGGGAACTTACGGCCTTGACATAAAGAAAGAGGAGGAGATATCCTTCCCAACCCTCGAAGAGAAGGAAGAGGAGATCAGGCGAGCGAGCTCCGTCAATAAAAGCGACGTTGATAAAGACGACGTCGGTAAAGGTGAGGAAGCAAAAGGCGAGGACAGAGAGTAATTGCTTGCCAGGCGATATGAGGGCGGGAGCGTTATTGAGGTTTGGCTCCAGCCGCGGGCGTCGAGAGCGAGCATCGTCGGTCCACACGAACGGGGCTTGAGAGTGGCGGTCTGCTCTCCACCGGTCGGAGGTCGAGCAAACGATGAGCTTTTGAAGCTTATCTCCAAAGCGCTCGACGTGCCGAGAGGCAAGGTATCGATAAGGTCGGGGGCCAAAAGCCGGAACAAGCTCGTCTATATCGAGGATATACCGCCGGATGTTGTTGAAGCGAAGGTCCTAGGGGCGATGGCATCGTCTAAAGAGTCGGAGAAGGGGTGAAATGCTCGCTGGGTTGGTAGGCGACGACATTGGAAGATTCGTTGATGAGTATGTAGACTCGCTGGTCAGTTGGGCGATAATAGTCTTTTACCACGAGAATCCAGGAGCAAGGGATCGCGCCGAAGAGCTGGCGCTTCATCTCGGCCGGAGAATAGATGACGTCGCGAAGGCCGCTGAAAGGCTATCGGAAAAGGGACTGCTAAGCAGGCTGGCGCAGGAAAGGGATATTATCTATCTCTACCAACCTGATAAAGAGCTGCAGTCGAAAGTAACGAGGTTCGTTCAGTCGTTGGACGAAAGGGAAGTTCGACTGGCCGTCCTCTCAAGAGTCCTCGAAAAAGCGGTTTAAATTTGGTAAATTTGGTACCAGGCACCGCTTTCAGAACCCCTCGCCTCGTCATA
>JAMCWL010000085.1 GCA_023481285.1 Actinomycetota bacterium
GGCGGGCACTCGAAGTAGGTCGGCTCGACGCCGTACTTGACCTTAAGGATTATTTTGACGAGCACTTGGGAGGTCCGGCTCGTGTTGGTCAGGGCGACGGAGGCGGTGCCCAGCTCTTCGACCGGTACTTTGCTGGCTAGGAGAATGCTCCCAACCTTCCCGTCCGAGCTGACGGTTAGCTTTGGCAGCAGAACGAGCTCCGAGGCGTTCCTCGCATACTCTATCGCCGATATCGGACTGATATCGAGCTTTCCCTCGACCAGCCAGCGATTCAGCTCAGTTGGCGTTCCCTTGGTCAGGTCGATATCGAGAATTGTGCCATTGTTCACTAACCCGTAGTAGAGCGGAAGGCAATTCAGGAACTGTATGTGTCCGACGCGCGGCCTGCTCATCTAGGCTACCGCCCCATCATAAATCCTGACGACCCTGTAGAGGGTGTCCCGCTCCACGGGAATCCGTCCGGCATCCTTGATTATCTCGACAAGCTCGTCCCTCTCTATCGCCTCATCGGTATCCGCGCCGGCCGCGTGCGTGATTTTCTCCTGGACGACCGTCCCGTCGAGGTCGTCAGCGCCGAAATCAAGCGAGAGTTGGGCCGTCTTTAGCCCCAGCATTATCCAGAACGCTTTAATGTGGTCGAAGCTGTCGAGCATCAACCTCGAAATCGCGATCATCTTGAGATTTTCGTGGGCCGTCGGTCGCTCGAATTTCCTTATCTGCTCAAGCGGCGTGTTATCGGGATGAAAAGCGAGCGGGATAAAACTCTGGAAGCCGCCCGTCTCGTCCTGTAGCTCTCGAAGCCTGATCAGGTGGTCGACTCGCTCCTCGTACGTCTCTATGTGACCGTAGAGCATCGTCGCGTTTGACTTGATCCCGAGCTTATGGGCTGTCCGCATGATCTCAAGCCACTGGCCGGCGGTCGCCTTGTTCGAGCAGACGGCTTCCCTGACTCTACTCGAGAAGACCTCGGCGCCGCCGCCCGGCATCGACCCGAGACCCGCCCTCTTAAGCTCTTCAAGTACCTCCCTAATGCTCTTTCCGGAAATCTTCGCAAAGTAGGCTATCTCTACGGCCGTGAAGGCCTGCATGTGAATGTCGGGCAGAGCTTTCTTAAGCTCCCGTATCACGTCGACGTAGTAGCTGAAGGGCAAGTCTGGATGGAGAGCGCTCACGATGTGAAGCTCGGTTATGCCCAGGGGCGCCGACCCCAGGGCCGCTTCCAGGGCGTCCTCGACCGTCATCGTGTAGGCGCCTTCCGCGCCGGCCTCCCTGTAGAAAGCACAGAACTTGCACTTGCTCGTGCAGACGTTCGTCAGGTTGATGTGACGGTTTACATTGAAGTAGGCGTAATCACCGCTCTTCTTCTCCCTAACATGATTCGCCAACCTTCCGAGGAAGCCCAGGTCGTCGCAGTCGAAAAGAGCAATGCCATCCTCTCGAGTAAGTCTCTCGCCCGTCAATACTTTCTCTTCTATAGTTTCTTTCAGTTCTTGCGCGCGCATGCTGCCTCCATTACGAAACTCGAACTCGAAGGGCCTTCGAGCCCTCTCGAAAGTAGAAAAAGCTTTTTTCGAGTTTCGATTTTCCAGTTTCGAGTTTCGAATGTCTACTCTTCTCTCCAGCGCTTGTAAAGCCTGTGCTCAATCTCCAGAACGTCCAACACCTTGCCGACGACGAAGTCGACGATCTCATCTATGTTTGCCGGTTTTGTGTAGAAGCCTGGCATCGCCGGTACGATCCTGGCGCCAGCCTTCGCCAATTTTGTAAAATTCTCCAGGTGGATGATGGAAAGCGGCGTCTCTCTGGGTACGACGACCAGCTTCCTGCCCTCCTTGAGGGCCACGTCCGCGGCTCGCTCGATAAGGTTAAGGGATACGCCATTCGCAATTGCGCCCACCGTCGCCATCGCCGCCGGAATGACAACGACCCCTTTTGTCCTGTAAGAACCGCTGCAGATAGGGGCGAAGAGATTGTCGTTCTCGTAGTAGCGCAGCCGCTGATCTCCCGCATCGAGACCCAAGCGAGCTCGCATGACGATCTCGACTTCCCCGTCGGGCCTGCTGAAGCCCAGCTCGTGTCCGAGGACATCCCAGCCTGGGTTGGATATAACCAGATCCACCGCCTTGCCCGCGTTCAAGAGCTCCTCGACAAGCCTAACGCCGTAGGCCACGCCGCTCGCGCCGGTCAGGCAGACGACGTAGGGACTCACGAGAGACCACGCCCGATTGCTCTAAAGACAAGGTCGGTGGCGGTAAAGACAAAAATGATAACGCTTATAATCCCGTTCATCGTGAAGAAGGCCGCATTCAGCCTGGACAGATCGGCCGGTGAGACGAGCGAGTCTTCGTAGATCAAGAGGAGGGCGATGACCGCTACCCCTGCATAGTAGATGGCGCCGAGCCCGAGGATTACCCCTCCCGCGATGAAGCAAGCAACGGCCGTTGCATGCATTATTCTGGTAATTACGAGGGCTTTTGCGATACCGAATCTCGCTGGTATCGAGAGCAACCCTTCACGTCTGTCCACTTCGACGTCCTGGCAGGCGTAGATGATATCAAAACCGGCCGTCCACATAGCGACCCCCAGGCCAAACAGGATGATCGCGGGCGAAATCCCATTTGCGATCCCGATCCAGGCTCCGACTGGGGCGAGCCCCAGGCATGCACCGAGGACGACGTGGTTCAGCCAGGTGAACCGCTTGGTGTATGAGTAGAGGATGAAGGGCGCGATTATGAACGGCCAGACGTACCTGGCGAGCGGCGCAAGCATCCAGGTGGCATAGAGAAAAACGCTCGCACTCGCGATTGCGAAAACCATGACCGAATTAGGGGTGAGAAGGCCTTTTGGTAAAGCACGCCCCGCCGTCCTGGGGTTTCTCGCGTCGATCTTGCGATCGATAAATCTATTGAGAGCCATCGAAAAGCTCCTCGCTCCGACCATGGCGACCGTCACCCAGACAAACTGGGAGAGCGTCGGTAGAAACTGCCCTAAGCTTCTCGCCGCAAGAAACATCCCCATGTACGCAAAGGGCAGCGCAAAGATGGTATGTTCGAACTTTATCATTTCGAAGATGGTGCGCGCTCTGCTTAAAACGCTATTTGATGCCATAATCCTTCCATCTTCCATCAACCAGACGCTTGATGATCTCGTTCATCTCAATCTCGTCGGGCCACTCACGGTTGTGCCCTTCGTCAGGCCACTTCTTGGTGGCATCGATCCCCATCTTGGAGCCAAAGCGGGGCTGGGGCGCGGAGTGATCCAGGACGTCGAGCGGGCCTTTGGTGATGACGATGTCCCTCGCCGGGTCGACGTTATTGAAAATCTTCCAGAGAACTTCCGATTGATCCTGCACGTCGACGCTCTCGTCTACGATGACGATCATCTTGGCGAGCATCATCTGTCCGAGCCCCCAGAGACCGTGCATCACCTTGAGGGCATGTCCCGGATAGCTCTTCTTGATGGAGACGTAGACGCAGTTATGGAAGACGCCCTCGAGCGGCATATTGATATCTTCCACCTCCGGGAGCTGCGTTTTCAAAATTGGCAAGAATATCCGCTCTGTCGCCTTCCCCATGTAGCAATCTTCCATCGGCGGCTTCCCCACGATGGTCGCCGGATAAATGGGATTCTTTCGCCTCGTGATCGCCGTCAAATGAAATACGGGAAAGTCTTCGGCCAGCGAGTAGTAGCCGGTGTGGTCGCCGAACGGCCCTTCAAGCCTGGTTTCGGTCGGGTCGACGTATCCTTCGAGAATGAACTCGGCGTGAGCCGGCACCATCAGATCGACCGTTTTGGCTCTGACGACCTCTACGGGCTCGCCGCGTAAGAAACCGGCGAATAGGAGCTCTCCGATCATGTGTGGGAGGGGCGCGGTTGCCGCGTAGATGGTGACCGGATCGCCACCTAGCGCAACGGCCACCTCCATCGGCGTGCCTTCCCTTTGGTGAACGCGATAATTCTCGGCGCCGTCATGGTGAAGGTGCCAGTGCATCCCGGTGGTTCGCCCGTCGTAGACCTGAAGGCGGTACATTCCGACGTTTTGCCGCCCGCTCTTCGAGTCCTTCGTGATGACGAGAGGTAATGTGATAAAGCGACCGCCATCCTGCGGCCAGCACTTTAATATGGGGAGAGAATCGAGCGAGAAGCAATCGGTTTCAACGACTTCCTGGCAGGAGGCATTCTTTACGACCTTAGGGAAGATTCCTGCAATATCCTTCATTTTCATGAGGGTACCGACTTTGTCCCAGAGGTTTGTGGGGACGTCGTTCGGGATCAGACCGAGTATCTTCCGACCGGCGTCATCGAGCGTATCGACCCCGAGCGCCCAGCTCATCCGCTCGTACGAGCCGAAAGTGTTGATTAAAACCGGATAGTCGAAGCCTTTCGGTTTCTCGAAGAGAAGGGCGGATCCGTTTGCTTTCATAACCCTGTCCGCGATCTCGGTCATTTCAAGAACCGGGTCCACTTCCACGCCAACTCTGACGAGCTGATTCTTCTTCTCCAGAAATGCGATAAATTCCCTCAGGTCCTTAAAGACCATGCCTTCACCTCTCGCGCTATTATAAACGCTGGTTTATCGCTGACGCAATTTAGCGGAGGTAGAGCCCGTTCCCCGAACGGCCGACCCCGAACGGCCGAAGAAATTCCTCGGCCGTATGTCGGTACGCTCGCGGAGCGCGCCGTACGACGCGCTTTCCAGGCATTTTTAGCCAAAAGTTTTTGGAATTTCTCGGTCACGCTTATTGACGATCATCCGGGGCAGTGCTATTTTTTGGTTAAGCCCCAAGAAGCTGATTCGGAAGGACTTGTGAAACTGGGCGTACCAGTAGCGGCCTTGAGCGAGAGACTCGAAAGGAATGGCCGTGAGGCCAATACGATTAGGGAATCTCCGAGAGGTACGAAATGGAAAGTCCACGAGTAACAGGGTCTGAAGAGCAAGTTTCTTGGGGCGCTTTTTCGCCCTGAGCCCCGTGAAGTTCCCGCCGAAATTATGGCATAACCGAGACGCATCAGGTTTTACGTCGAAGCCGGTAGTTAAGTAAGTCTCGTCAAATCCCTCACGGAATCGGAGTAAGTCGAGAATTCGAAGTGGTTTCGCTTGAGTCGGGCTTGCTAATATTTAGTGTATGAACGGCGCATCAAATGGCGGTATGAACGAGTCTCCACCACAACCGGACCCTGACGAGCCAGAAAAACCCGACCCGGAATCGCCAAGTCCGGCCGAGCCCGGAGAAGCGGGCTGGAACATCTTATACGTCGTTCTTGTCGCCCTTACTATCGTCTCGCTAACGCTGGTCCTCGGCATCGTAAACTTTGGCGTCGGAGTTAATACGGTGATCTACATTCTGACCATTGCGGTCCTGGCCGTGGCGGTCATTCACTGGTTAGGCGCACGATAATCCGGTTTTAGAATAGGCTTTCCTGTCCAGGAATATCCAACGACGTGGCTTCGGATTTCTTGCCCGCGAGGTGCGCGTCTATAGCCTGGTTCGCCAGCTCGTCGGCCCTGGCGTTTTCCTCCCGATAGACGTGAGCCACATCGGCGCAGGCAAAAGTAGCCAAGAGCTCCTTTGCTTTAACGAAGAATGGTTTGAGAACAGCGCTTTTTACCTTGAAATGGCCCCGGATTTGCTCGACAAGGAGCTGGCTATCCAGGCGCACCTCCACTTTACACTCGCCAAGGGTAGATGCCTTTTCCAGTGCCAAAATGAGGGCTATGTATTCGGCGGCGTTATTGGTTTTCTCTCCCAAGAACTCGGAGATTTCTGCGATTACTCGACCGCCTTCATCCTCGATAACCGCCCCGGCCCCGGCCGGTCCGGGATTTCCCCTAGCAGCGCCATCCGAAAACACCCTTACGATTCGAGTTTTGTCAGTCACTCCATCTCCGATCCGGAATACCATCTTGCTACGTGCTGCTTGCTGCTTGCTACTTGCTGCTTTTAACAACTATCCGGCCACAGTTCGGGCATTTTGAAAGGCCCGGCGCTTCGAGAATCTTCCTCAACTCAACGGCCGGTATATCCGTATGACACCCCTGACAGACGCCGTCCTTAAGATTGACGACCGCCCGCCGGTACCTTTTCCTTGTCTTTTCGTAGAGCTCCAGGTGCCCCTTCTCGACTCCGGGAAGGACCGCCTCGCGCTTCTCTTTCCGCTCCCTTCGAGCCGCGGTAATCTCGGCGCTTACGGCCGCGTAAGCCGATTTCGCTTCTTCGGTTCCCGCCCTCATCGAAACCAGCCGCTCGGCAAGAACGGCTATCTCCTTCTCGATCGGCTCGACGACATCAAGCTGTTCCAGGAGCACCGTCTCCTCCTCATCACGCCTCTCTTTCAACGATTCGATCTCCTGCTGGATACCGGTGAGCTCCTTCGGGATGGTTACGACACCGCTATATAACTTCTTCTGTTCCCGCTCTATCTTTTCGGTGAGCGCATCCAGCTTGTCTTCGTATCTTTTCTGTACCGCTCTTTCCTTGTGAAGAACTTCTTCCTTTGCCGCTAGCGCCTTTTCGCTCGTCTTGACCTCCGCAGCCAGCTTTTCGTATCTATCTCTCTCCGGTAACTCGCGCTCCCGGTCATCCAGCGCATCGAGCTCAAGGTCTATCGACTGCAGATTCATAAGGGCTTCGAATTCAGACATTTGCGCTCCAATTTAGGCAGATCGGACAATAACATAGAAGGGAGATCGGCCCTTCGGGACTCAATACCAAGGAAAGCATAGCCCACCGTCTACCGCCTACCGTCTACTTCTCCACGGATCTGTGTCGACCTTCGACAACACCAGGTCTATCATGATGCCGCTCTCCTGCAGCACGCGCCCGATTCGCTCGGCAAACCCGGGCAAGACGACCACTTCCGTCGCGTGGTGTCCGGCATCAACAACCGCAACCCCCAAATCCTTTGCCTCAAGAGCGGCATGGTGCTTTACGTCGCCGGTGACGTAGACGTCAACCCCCTGACGTGCGACTATCTTTATAAGATCTCCTCCGCTCCCACCACAGACCGCCACCCGATTAACCCTCTTATCCCGATCGCCTGCGACTCTAAGTTCCGTACTCAGTACCTGCGTCCACCTTGTAACGCATTCCTTAAGCGATATCTCCTCAGCGAGAGTTCCAACCCGACCATAACCGGCGCCCGGCTCCGCGTTCTCGATGCGGTAGACGTCATAGGCAACCTCCTCGTACGGGTGAGATGCGATCATGCTCGATATGGCGGCCCCTAAACTTCCCGCCGGAACGACCGCTTCCAACCTCACCTCGGGCACCTCGTTTACTTTACCCACCTCTCCCACCTGAGGGTGCGCGCCCGCCATCGGTTTGAAGGTGCCAATTCCCCGTGTGCGAAAGGTGCAGTGCGTATAGTCGCCGATTACCCCGGCGCCCGCTTCTGAAATCGCCTGCATTACCAGATCGGCGCTCTCCACGGGCGTAAAGACGACCAGCTTGAATCGGGCCAAATCTTCCGCGGGAACTAACACCCGGGTATCTTTAAGACCAATTGCCTCAGCAAGCGCATCGCTCACACCCCAGCGAGCACGGTCAAGGCTGGTATGTGCCGAGTAAACGGATATACCCAGCTTAACGAGCTTCATCAACATCCCGGAAAGCTGATCCGATGCGACCAGCGCTCCCACCGGCTTGAAAACCAAAGGGTGATGAGAGACGATCATATCGGCTGCGATATCGGCCGCCTCCTCGATAACCTCCTCGTTCACTTCCAGACAGAAAAGTATCCGGTCGACCGAGGCAGACCGATCGCCAACCTGAAAACCGGTCGGGTCGTCGCCGTACTTCAGGTATGGCGGGGCCACCTTCTCTATCGCCTTTATGACATCCTCAACCGTACCAGACACGCGCAACACCATCGCTATCTTAGCATACCCTCTCCGAAGGCGCATTTTTAAGGCATACGCAAAATAGCCGTTGCAGATTTTTGCTAAAGTTCTTTTGCTCTATTACCGATAAGCCCATCGGCGGTAAAATTACAACAAAAACGCGCCCGGAGCGCGCTTCAACCGACAATCGCCTTAAACAAGTCGCCGCCGTCCAGAATATGGTCAAAAGGAGGTGAACATGTTGAAGAAGTTGTTCACAATCGCCGTGGCCGTTGTCGCCGTCTTGACCCTTGTACTCTCTTCGACGACTCTGGGGATGGACACCAAGTCGGTCAGCGTAACAGCCACCTCAAGTTCGAAGGTCATCCTCGAGCTTGTCGCTCCGGCGAGCGGTACCGTTTCATTCGGCAACGTCAACCTGGATACCGCAAACGAAACCATCAGCGCCGTTAGCATCAGAGTTAAATCGAACGAACTCTGGACCCTGAAGGTAAAGGCCACTAATTTCACCGGCGCCACTACTGGGACCACGATTCCGGCGTCGAACCTCGAGTGGAGAACGGGCGCTAATCCTTATGTCGCGCTTTCGAACCTGGACTACACCATCACGTCCAACCATAGCCGAGGCGTCACCAACTACGCTTTCGACTACAGGCTGAACATCGGCTATGACTATCCACCGGACAACTACACGTCGACGGTGACTTACACTCTAACGCCTTGACATCAAATCGCCGCAATCACCATCCATGGAGCCCTCACGGGCTCCTTTTCTTAGGATTCTGTATGCCAGGTATAGCAGCGATAAGGCAAGCACCATGGTGAGCATCGCAAGCCAGTAAGGTACGACGAAAACCTGGGTCGTCCGGTCCACAAAGTTGCTTCCGTAAGCGGCGCTCACCTTCACGGTCCTGAAGCCCGGAAAGTTCCCCAGCCAGTACTCGCCTTTTATGTTGGCCCGGTTTCCCGCGTAGACCTCGTCCGCCTCAACGCCAACCTCGTTGCTTCTTTCGGCCCCCGAGAGTATGGAGATCGTCACGGTTGGTTTGTGATCGACGTTGCCCTCGTTCCTCAAGCCGATCACGTACGGGGCGGTGTTACCGAAAACGATAGCTGGAAGGTCCAACCTATCGATCACTAGCTTCTCGACCAAGCTCCCGGCGACACGGATTTTGATCTTGGCGCCGATGCGACCGGCGACCGCTGAGCCCGTTCCTTTACCTATCAGCTTCCTGACCTCGAAGAAAAGGAACGCCGTGTGGTCTCCCGGCCGAGCGTCGTCCGGCACGTCTATCCAGAAGTTGACGTCTTGAAACTCTCTG
Organism: Actinomycetota bacterium; assembly: GCA_023481285.1. Taxonomy (GTDB): domain Bacteria; phylum Actinomycetota; class Aquicultoria; order Aquicultorales; family JAMCWL01; genus JAMCWL01. The sequence continues at coordinate 9,163 of JAMCWL010000085.1, forward strand.
GTTGCAAGCTTCACGTAGGGCAGATTGTACTTTACTCTCGTCGGGCTCGCGGTCGATAGTTTTATCCACAACGCCGGCGATTTGGCGGGAGACTCGTACCCGGTCGGCACGACGAAAGACGTTTCGCCCTCCTTGTCGACCCCGACGTCGGCCAAGTAAATCGAGATGAGATCGAGGGGTTCATCTCCCTCGTTGCTCACCCGTACTTTTCCGCTGCTCTCCTCGCCGGCCTTAAGGGCGAATTGTAACTTGGTCGGGTCGACGCCGATCGCTGTATTGGCCGAAGCTCGCCCGCCCAAAACGAGCGAGAGAGTGATCAGCAGTGTGAAAATAATGCAGATCTTTTTCGCTCTTCGCGCCATCGGCATTGCTGTACCTTTGTCGATTTGCATTGCTATGGTTATACCATAATCAACGGCTCGGTCGGTAGAGGAGAATCTTATCGCTCATAACCTACCCCTCACCGCACGATGCGGTTTACAAGCATGACGTGCGGGAAGAACTTCAATGGAGGTAATCACATGCTTTGCGAAAGATGCGGGGAGCGTCCCGCAAGTGTCACGTATACGCAGATAACCGGGGGAGAGCGCGTTGCAAAGCACCTGTGCGAGGAGTGCGCCCGAGAAATGGGAATACTCCCCTCCTCGCCTTTCGAGGGGATCGCCAGGATGTTCGGGCTTCCCGACATCTCGAAGCTTTTCCCCGAGTTTTTCGGTGAGCGCCGTCCCCATGACCTCTTCGACTTGATGGATGCCAGCGGTCAAGAGGTGATGAACCGCGCCGCCGAAGCGGCGTCAGCCCGGGATTACGACTTCGTCAGCACCGAACATATCCTTCTGGGATTGACCGATGAGCCGACAACCGCCAAGATTCTAGAATCCCTGGGAGTCAACCTTCCGGAATTGCGCACGGAGATCGATGATCTTATCGGGCACGGCCTTGGAGCTAAAGAGGAGCTCACCCTTAACCCGAGAGCGAAGCGCGCCCTCCAGCTCGCCTTCGACGAAGCCAACGCGAGCGGCTCGAACTTCATAACCAGCCTCCATCTCCTCCTAGGGATCATTCGGGAGAGAGAATCGATATCCGCCCAGATGCTCGGTGGC
>JAMCWL010000101.1 GCA_023481285.1 Actinomycetota bacterium
TCATAAGGATACCAAGACGGTCCCTAAAGATCGCTCGGGAGCTTTACTCTTAGTACTTGGTTTTTAGATTTTTTAATTAAGGTTTTACCTAGCGCTGGTAGGATAAGGATAGTTTAGTTTCTTGATGCTAAAGACCAAGGAACTAGGGGGTATGAGAGCAGAAGGGCTGCAAAGCGGCCCGTTGGGAGACGTCTTGTTTAGGCGTGTTAGCCCGACCAGTTGGATTAACCAACTGAATTTTTTGAAAATTGCATAGTGTGGTTAAGTCGGTAAGGGCATGTGGTGGATGCCTTGGCGCTCGGAGCCGATGAAGGGCGCGGTCAGGAACTGCGAAAGGCCCCGGTGAGCCCCTGGCGGCTTGGATCCGGGGATCTCCGAATGGGGGAACCCGGTAAAGCAGACGCCGGATTCTAGATACTGGATTCTAGACGGACTGCTTTATCACCCTTCGCTGAAGTGATAGGCGAAGGGAGGGAACCTGGGGAACTGAATCATCTAAGTACCCAGAGGAAGAGAGAGCAAAAAGCGATTCCCTTAGTAGCGGCGAGCGAAAAGGGAACAGCCCAAACCGGCTGGGCTCGTGTGAAATGACCCAGCACCTAACTGGTTTAGCAGTACCTGCACAATCCGAAAAGGTACAGAACCAGTTAGGTGCTGGGACGAGTAGCACGACGGCCTGCCAGCCTTATGCCCGGTCGGGGTTGTGGGGATTGCCGGATGCGTTGGCAGATGCATCAGGAAGTTACAAATCTCCTATTTAGCTGAAGGATGCGATCGGCTATATGAAGAAAGCCAGAGAACGTATTCACCGCGCCAATGCTGATCCGCGATTACTATCGGCTCCAACTTCACGCAGTCGAGTTGCAGACTGCGATCCGAACCACGGCCGGCTTTTTGGGATCCGCTCGCCTTCACAGGCTTGCTTCTCTCTGTACCGGCCACTGTCGGGTGTGTGTCGCCCAGGACATCAAGAGCATGCGACCTGACGTCATCCCCTCCTTCCTCCCACTTGCGCGGGCAGTTTCCCATGAGTGCCCGACTCAGGGCTTATCCGTGAATACCCTTTACGCTGGTAACATGGGATAAGGGGTTTTGTCCGTTACGAGGAGTTAACCTCACACCTCACGGCACGGACTGACGTCGGCTATCAACTCCTGTGCGGCGTCCGCTTCGGCAAGCCGACTTCCCCGATTTTCAAGGTTTCGGCCTTACTCATCGCTTCCACCGACCCGGATTCCTGCCAAACCGACCGCCGTCGCTTTCAGGGTTTAACCTTACTGACTTCTTAAGCCGATCCAACATTATCAAACCCGAAGCGGAAGACCCGGTTTCCCGGGCTGGCGCTCGCAGCAAGCCCTGGTGAGGTGTTGCACGCCCTGCATTAAACCACACCCGCCGCCGATTGTGCAGGCTTCCTCAGGTCCCTTGGATTTCAGTCTTGCGACCGTACTCTCCGGGCGGGGCACTTAATGCGTTAGCTTCGATCCTGACCTTCATGAGGGCCAAGACCTAGTGCCCATCTTTTACGGCTGGGACTACGGCGAATCCAATCGCCTTCGCTCCCCCAGCTTTCGTGCCTCAGTGTCAGGTGCAGTATGGAAAGCCGCCTTCGCCGATGGGGTTCCCCCCGGTATCATCGCATTTCACCGCTCCACCGGAAGTTCCGCTTTCCTCCTCTGCCCTCAAAGCCTCGCCGTATCACCCGCTCTGCCCTCGGTTTTTAGCCCCGATGGATTTGACGAGCAACGCGCGAAACCACCTACGCACACTTTACGCCGATTAATACGGATAACGCTCGCACCCTGCGTTTAACCGCGGCTGCTGGCACGCAGTTCGCCGGTGCTTCCCTCCGGGTACCGTCACCCGTTCCGTTTTACGGTCGAGCTTCTTTCCCGGTGAATTGAAGTTTACGACACCCTTTCAAGTGCCTTCTTCCTTCGACGCGGCGTCACGTCGTCAGGCTTTCGCCCATTGCGACCGATTCCGCCCCGCTCATCCCCTTGGGAGGCTTAGGGCTTGTCCGTAAATAAATCCTTTGTGCTCACATCCCTAAAGGCCTATTCACGGACAAACCCTTGCTCCCGCCGAGATCCGGCCCTTGTCTCAGTGCCGGTCGGGCTGTCCGGGCTTTCACCCCAGCTACCCGTAGTAGGCTTGGTAGGCAATTACCCCACCAACAACCTGATGGAACGCGAGCCCATCCCAAAGCGACTAGCTTCTAGCTTCAAGCTATCGGCTATCCGTCTTTTTCTCCCAGCACATTCGTGACCAGGAGGTCATCCGGCATTAGCCCTCCCAGACGACCTTGCAAGCTGCCTCCTTCATAGGTTTCCCTTTAAGAAAGCGCCTTCAGAGGCCTCCCGGAAAAGGTTATTCCGGTCTTCGGGGTAGGTTGCTCACGCGTTACTCCGCTGTACGCCGCTTAGCCGGCTTCCCCAGCCGATGCACCGAGTCGGCACTCTCCGTCGAACACGGGCACGGAGTTCTGGGAGGGGTCACCTCGAACGCCCTCCTTTCCCATCCGGAGGCCCGCCTGCGGAGACCGTAGCCGATGCATCCTTAGGGTCGCCGACTCGCTCGACTAGCAGGGGATCAAGTGCGCCGCTAGCGTTCATCCTGAGCCGGGACCAGACCCTCAAAGCAATATTAAACGCCAAGTTAAGTTTGGACCAAACTCCCTCGACTTAAATCCAATCATCTCAATGTTCGAGGCCGGTTACGCCGACCAGCGTTTTTTCCACCGCGCCCATCTTCGGGGCGCTTTTTCAGTCCTCTCTATCTACCCGCTTTTGAAATCTAATTTCACGCATTTTCAGTATTACTCTTTTTCAACCTTACTAGAGCTTAACTTTAAATTATTCTTTAATGAGGCCTATTTCAATCATTCTGAGCAGCCCAAACATATTGAAGAGCTCAGCCTCGAAGGGATATAGTTCCCAATTTTACGCCTCCGAACTGCTACTTTGAGATTACTCAAAAGATGAGTCGCGGGAAAAACCAATCGAGGTCTCTTCGGGAAAGCTGATAAGCGCAACCAAACAGGATTCTTGATTGTGGATACCGATAAAAAAGCACCACCAGACGCCGGCACAGGCTAATAATCTAAAAAATCAATCTCGGCAGTCTGTTGTCTAGCGTCTAGCATCTGGCCTCTGGACTCCAGTCTCCAATGTCTACCCTATTCTTCATTTTCGTACTTCTTTTTAAGTTCGGCAACGACGTTGGGATCGGCGAGCGTGGTCGTATCTCCAAGAGCGCGTCCCGCCGCGACGTCCCTTAAGAGACGCCTCATGATCTTGCCCGAGCGGGTCTTTGGAAGCTCCGCGATGAAGATGATCATCTCCGGCTGGGCGATCGCCCCGATCTTTTGACGTACGTGGGATTTGAGCTCTTTTTCCATCTGCATCGTGCCATCAAAGCCGTCTTTGAGGATTACGAAGGCGGCGATTGCTTCGCCCTTGATCTCGTGGGGTATGCCGATGACGGCGGATTCAGCGACCGCCTGGTGATCGACGAGGGCCGATTCGACCTCCATCGTCGACATGCGGTGACCCGAAATGTTTATGACGTCGTCGATGCGCCCGAGAAGCCAAAAGTAGCCGTCTTCATCCCTTTTCGCGCCGTCTCCGGCGAGGTAAACGCCCGGATACTTGCTCCAGTACACCGCTTTGAACCTCTCCGGGTCCTTATAAAGGGTCCTCGTCATCGACGGCCATGCTTTCTTTACGACGAGATTTCCGCCAGCGCCCACAGGCACCGAGTCGCCGTTCTCGTCAAATACGTCGGCATCCACCGTTGGGAACGGCCTGGTGGCCGAGCCGGGCTTGGTCGCGACGGCGCCAGGAAGCGGCGTTATCAGGATCATTCCAGTCTCCGTCTGCCACCACGTATCGGCTACCGGGCAATTTTCGTTGCCGATGTACTTGTGGTACCACATCCACGCTTCGGGATTGATCGGCTCGCCGACAGAGCCGAGAAGCCTCAGGGAGGAGAGATCGTACTTGGCCGGCCACTCGGTCCCCCACTTCATAAAAGACCGGATGGCCGTCGGCGCGGTGTATAGAACCGTAACGCCGTACTTTTCGATCGTCCCCCACCAGCGACCGCGATCCGGGAAATCCGGCGAGCCCTCGTACATGACGACGGTCGCCCCGTTAGCCAACGGCCCGTAAACGACATAGCTATGGCCGGTTACCCAGCCGATGTCGGCGGTGCACCAGAAGACGTCGTCATCCTTGTTGTCAAAAATATATTTGAAAGTCGTATATGTCCCGACGAGGTAGCCACCCGTCGTGTGGACGATTCCCTTCGGCTTGCCGGTCGAACCGGAGGTATAAAGGATATAGAGCATGTCTTCCGCATCCATCTCTTCCGGCTCGCACTTCGTCTTGGCGTCTACACCGAGCTCATGCCACCAGTGGTCGCGACCTTCCTGCATATGACAGACCATGCCCTCGACGTCGTCCCCGACCCGTTTGACAACGACGACGTCCGTCACCGTGGGAGTCATCTGAAGCGCTTCGTCAACCGCTTTTTTAAGTTGGACTACGCCTCCCCGGCGATAGCCGCCGTCGGCGGTGATGATTACTTTGGCTTCGGCATCGTTAATTCGTTCGCGCAGCGCTTCGGCGGAGAAGCCGCCGAAGACGACGGAGTGCGGCGCGCCGATTCGAGCGCAAGCGAGCAGTGCGATTGGAAGTTCTGGGATCATCGGCATATAGATGGCAACCCGATCGCCCTTCTTCACACCAAGACCCTTGAGGACATTGGCAAACTTACCGACCTCGCGGTAAAGGTCCCAGTAGGTAAGAACGCGCTCTTCCCCCAGCTCTCCCTCCCAGATGATCGCGGCCTTGTTACGCTTTGGGCCGGCCACGTGCCGGTCGACGCAGTTATATGAAGCGTTGAGCCTTCCACCGATAAACCACCTTATGACCGCCGGGGGATCGTATTCGACGACCTTGTCCCACATCCTGTACCAGTGGAGCTCTTCCGCCATGCGTGCCCAAAATCCCTCGAAATCTTCGGCCTCGTCGTAAATCTCCGGAGTAGCATTCGCCTGTGAAGCAAATTCGTCCGAAGGTTCGAAAACCCTGTTCTCCTCCAGTAGAGCATCGATGGTCTTCTCGGTCGTTTCCATGCTGCCAATCTCCTTTACCTGTTAGAGCCGTTTGTCGATGGGCGGACTCTTATCTGACTATTCCTTATCTTAAAGTCGGTCCGGTTCAGAGACAACGCTAAGTTACTGTCTAATCCGGAATTATTAACAACTCGTTTAAATCAGGAGCGGAACGAATCTTGTCGAGCGCCTCTTAAACGGCTAATATCCATGGGGTGGGAGGTCGATGTTGACCTTGAAAAAATTTACCGGCAACAAGCTGGCTTTTTTGATCATAGGAGCGATTGCGGGGATCGTACCGGCGGCAGTTGGAATCGTACTGGCGGCAGCGGGCATCGTCAATCCTGACTCTCGCGATCCTTCCATCCCTTACCGCAACAACGCCAAGCCCGTAACTGAGACGCCCATCGTCTGGAAGGCCAAGACCAGAGAGAAGGCCGTCGCTCTCACCTTCGACGACGGCCCAGACCCGAGATTCACACCAAAAATCCTAGACATCCTGAAGAAAAACAAGATAAAAGCGACTTTCTTCGTTACCGGGGCAAACGCTCGCAAGTACCCCGAGCTCGTCAAGAGAGAATTTCGCGAAGATCATCTTATCGGAAACCATACCTGGAGCCACCTCCATCTCAACCGCCTTCCCTTGCAAAAGGTCAAGGAGGAGATAGACCTGACCGGCGATGAGATCGCCCGGATAACCGGATACTATCCTATCTATATGAGGCCGCCCTATGGTGAAATGAATAACCGGGTCTACAAGGTGATCAACGAACGCGGCTACCGCGTTGCCATCTGGTCGACGCAATTTCAGGAGCTGCGCTACCCGGCTTCTCAAGACGACGCAGATTTCGTAGCTTCCCAGGTGAAACCGGGCAGCATAATCCTGGGCCACGATGGACGGCGCTCATATCGCGTCCGCGGTGTTAACGCGCTGCCCCTGTTGATTTCCAAACTAAAAGCCCAGGGCTACCGCTTCGTTAGGATCGATGAACTGCTCACCAAGTCGGGGATGATTTCACCGAAATCCAAGCAGCCGAAAGCCCAGAAGCTGTAGAGGACGACGACCGGAACCAATGCCGACAGGTGAAAGCACCAACTGTAATAGTAAGAGCTATCGAACGCTTTGGCTATTTAAGGTGGCTTCCTAAGGAAATAGCGCTCTCCGATCAAGAAGAAAAACCTAAGCTAGCCAGGTGGAAGAGGGTATTAACCGGCGGCCTCGTCCACGACCCCGTCTCGCATGCGGATGATGCGGTCGCATTTGGAACCAACCTCGTGGTCGTGGGTGACGAGGATAAAAGTGCGGCCCATGGCCCTGTTTAAATCTCTCATTATGCCGATGATCTCCGCTGACGTTGTCGAATCGAGATCCCCGGTCGGCTCATCCGCCAGGATGATGGCCGGCTCGTTGACGAGGGCTCGTGCGATGGCGACCCGCTGCTGCTCACCGCCGGAAAGCTCGCTCGGCAGATGACGAACTCGCTCACTCAAACCCACGCGATCCAGCATCTTTTCCGCCCTTTCGGATTTCGCACGACCGTTGACCCCGGCGTACTCCGCAGCGAGCATCACGTTCTCGATGGCGGTGAGCGCAGGTATCAGGTTGAAGCCCTGAAAGATGAAGCCCAACTCTCTTGCCCGGATTCTCGTCAGCTCCGAGGGCCTGAGCTTGGTCACTTCCCGACCGCTTAGAAAGACCCTACCGTTGTCCGGGTCGTCCAGGCAACCGAGCATGTGGAGGAGGGTCGACTTTCCAGAACCGGAAGGCCCCATAATGGCCACGAACTCGCCCGGCTCGATTGCCAGGCTCGCACCTTGCAGCGCGTGAACGAAATTGTTCTTTCCGAGCCGATATGATTTCTTAAGATTCTCAGCGACCACTATGGCCATAATCCACCTCCATCAACTACTAGTCACTCCAGTTGCCGTCTTATTGACCAGCTACTTGCCCCTTGCTTGTCCATTTTGCTGCGTGCTTCTTTACCGGCAGTTCGGCGCCGCTAGGTGCCATCTAGCATCCAGAGTCCAGGGTCCAGCGTCCGCTTTACTCATATCTCAGGGCCTTGACCGGATTGAGCCTCGCCGCATGCCAGGCAGGGTAGAGCCCCGCAAAGGCGCCCAAGGCTATGGCAAAAAGTGTAGCCCCGATGGCCAATCTTCCGGTCACAAGAAAGACGACCGTTCCTGTACCTGCCGTTGCTGAGTTCACCGCCTGTACGAAAGCCCAGCCCAGGCTGAGCCCCAGAAGACCACCGATTCCTCCGATGGTCGCCGCCTCACCCAAAAACTCGCGAATGATTCGCCTATTGGAAGCACCTATGGCCTTCTTGATGCCGATCTCGCGCGTCCGCTCGGAGACCGACATCATCATCGTGTTGATGACGGAAAGCCCGCCGACCAGCAGTGATATCGCCCCGATCCCGAATATTATGGTGTTAAAAATGACCATAGCCTGCCCCGTCTGCTTCCTGAACTCGGCCGGCCCCGTCGCTTTGACCTCTTTCACCTCTTTATTTATCCTCTTAGCGAGCACTCCCGGGTCCTCACCTGGCTTCGGGTAGACGACGATCGAGGTGATCAGATCCTCTTTCTTGACCGTCTTCTGGAGGGCCACAGGTAGAGATTTAACAAAGAGGTCCTGAGCGTCCGGTAAGAGTATCGAGACCGTGGAGTCGGGAGCGGTCAGGGTCTTTTCCATGATGCCGACGACCTCGAACTCCTTGCCTCTAACCTTGATCTTCTTGCCCACTTTGGCGTTGAGGTCTTTCACGAGATCGGCGCCGACGACGGACTTACCGATATCTCCGTCTTTTAGTTTTCGGCCGGCGACATAACCGATCTTCCACTTCTTCTCTTCATACTTATTGGCCTTGAGATCGCCCGAGACCAACATCTTGGGCATCCCGAACGACATATTCTGCTCGGGATCGAGCATCATATACACCTGGGGGAAGGCGTCCGCTACACCCTTCACCTCTCTGATCTCTTCGACCTTTTTGAGAGAAAGGGGTCGCACTGAGAAGTTGCCGGCGGTGGCTTCGGCAACCATGACCTTGTCACCATAGTACTTGGTCCCACCGTCGATCAGAAGATTAATCTTTTCCGCCATCGCTCCCATCACGACCAGGGCAAAGACCCCGATCGTAATCCCAAAGATCGTAAGCGACGAGCGCAATTTTCGCCTGAAAACGTTTCGAAGGACTCTCAATTCCCAGCTCCTTAAACGATCGAATGATTTCTCTTCATGGGCGATAGATCAGATCACTGAGAGCGCCCGCATCTTTATCCCCTTCAAAAAAACATCTAAGGAACGCTGAAGAGCACAGCCATCTGACGAAGAGCCTTCTTGCGCTCTTCATCCGTCGCCCTGTCGATTATGAGAACTCCCTGAAGGTGGTCGATTTCATGCTGAAGAGCCCGCGCAAGCAATCCGTCGGCCGTCATCTCGAATAATCGACCACGCTTGTCCAAAGCGCTCACCTTTATCTTGGCCGCCCGCTCGATGGGGATGTGCACCTCTGGAATGAGGCTCAAGCACCCCTCCTCGCCGACCTCCGTTTCCTCGCTCTTCCAGACAATATCGGGATTAATAAGGGTGTGCGGTTTCTCGTCGATGTCGATGACGATTACGCTTTTCTGGACGCCGATCTGATTCGCGGCAAGACCAACACCCGGCGCGTCGTACATCGTCTCTATCATGCTCTTGGCGAGGGCTTTGATCTCTTTATCGATCCGCTCGACAGGCCTGGTCGCCTCTCGCACGACCGGATCGGGATATTTACGTATTGGTAGTATAGCCATAGTATGTTATTCCCTGCCTGTATTAGTTTGTTCGATGCCAGGCGATTCAGCGGTCGGATCGCTTCTGGTTACCTGGTTTCGTACTTTCCTGGTTTCGTGGCATTCAAAAACCGGATTGAATTTAAGCGCTTACCTCCGTCCCTATCGCTAGGATTTCCGTTCCCCGAGAAACCAAGAATCTAAGAAGCCAAAAAACTAGAGTATCCACGCCGGATCCACATCAATGACCAATGATACCTTATTCTCGCCTTTTGGGAGAAGGCGGTTCAAGTTGGCTCTGATAAAAGCTCTCGACCCGTCTGCATCGACGGTTTTGACCAAGATATGATATCGATAATCTCCCTTGATGCGAACGAGGGGCGCGGGAGCCGGTCCGAGGAGCTCACCCGGACAATCGGCGAGGAGCCGCCCGGCTCTTTCACACAAATCTGCCGTTCGATGGGCATTTGGACCCGCGTAGAGCAGCCTGATGATCGTCGAGAACGGCGGGTAGTTAAGCTCGCGGCGAGTCCTGCATTCACCGGCAAAAAAGCTATCGTACTCTCCGTTGAGAACGGAAAGAATCGCCCCGTTATCCGGCGCATGGGTTTGAACGACGACCTTCCCCAGCCTCTGCGCCCGGCCCGCGCGGCCCGAAACCTGCATGATCAGTTGGTAGGTCCGTTCTTCAGCGCGGAAATCGGGTAGATAGAGGGCGGTATCGGCGTCAAGCACACCGACCAGCACAACATCCGGAAAATCGAGTCCTTTCGCAATCATCTGCGTCCCGAGGAGAATAGCGCCGCCCGCCCGACGGAAGGCGTTAAGCCTTGCCTGGTGAGCATTCTTTCGCCTGGTCGTATCAGCGTCCATCCTGATAAGAGGCGTGCCTGGAAAGAGCGCCGATATCTCCTCCTCCGCGCGCTGTGTACCGGCTCCTTTATAAAAGAGACGGTGGCTGCCGCATTTTGGGCAGACCGACGGAGCGGCCGTCGAGTAACCACAGTGGTGGCAGCGAAGCCGGTGTCCGACGCGATGGTAGTTTAACGAGACGGCGCATCCAGGGCAAAATGGAACGAAGCCGCAATCGGGACAGATGAGATAATTTGCAAACCCCCGCCGGTTAAGCAGGAGGATTACCTTTCCTCCTTTATCAAGGGAGTCTCGAATCCGCTCTTCGAGCAATCTGCTAATCGTCCGTCTGGTTCCCACCCTGACCGGCTCTTTTCTCATATCGACGAGCTCTATCTCAGGTAGGGGCCGGTCATTTGCACGACGGGAGAGGACGAGTGGCTTGAACAAACCGTCGCCGGCTTTCAAGCGGCTCTCGAGGCTCGGAGTTGCGCTCCCCAAAATGATGGACGCGCCCACCAGGCGGCCCCTCTCGACCGCGACGTCACGCGTGTGATAGCGGGGGCTCCTCCCCTGCTTATACGCTCCCTCATGTTCCTCGTCCACGACGATTACGCCAATGTCGACTAGGGGGGCAAAAAGAGCCGATCTCGCGCCGACGACGATGCGGTATCGACCGTCCCGCATGCCCCGCCACTGGTCGTATCTCTCGCCGTCGGAGAGTGCGCTGTGAAAAACGGCGACGAGATCGCCGAATCGCGCCCGGAATCTGGCGACCATCTGCGGCGCGAGGGCGATCTCCGGAACGAGAACGATCGCGCCCTTCCCACACGACAAGGCTTTCGTTATCGCCCTCAAGTAGACCTCGGTCTTACCGCTCCCCGTAATACCGTGAAGAAGAAAGACCTCATGTTTTTCGGCCTCTATCGACCTTCCTATCTCCGTCACTGCGTTCTCCTGCTCGTCCGTCAGGAGGAGGTTTTTATCCTCCTCGACATAGAGAGCTCCCGGAAGCCGCTCCGATTTTCGTTCTTCAACCAAGACGAACCCTTTACTCACAAGCGACCTTATCTGATGTGAAGTGCTCCCGGTCCGCAACAGAACTTCGGATATGGGTTTTCCCCCTTCCTCCGTGAGAAGCTCCAGGATGGCCCGCTGTTTGGGTGCCCTGTCCAGCAAAGCGAAGACTTCCTCGGTTCTTAAGCCTGGATGAGGTAGGAGAAAGCGCTCTTTTTTTTCGACGACGGTGGGCCTGCCGATCTCATAACACCTTTCGGCTACGCCAAGCTCGATAAGGGCCGCGACGCGTGAAGCTACCGACGACCCGAAGATCTTCTTCAGAACCGCGACTTCGGCCGCGCCCCCGGCCGCGGATAGGAAATCGCAGAATTCGCGCAGGCCGGCGGAAAACTCGGTAGGCGGCTCTTTCAGGAGATAGACGACCTGGGTGAGCTTGCGAGAGCGTCCCGGCGGCAGGGCGAGCTTTATGGCCTCCGCAAGCGAAGAAAGATATTTGTCCGCTATCCACCGGCACAACTCGACGGTCTTATCATCAAAGGCGGGCGTCTCTTCTATGAGGCTCTCGATCGGCTTGACTCGGTTTATTTCGACCGCCGTCGAGTCGCTTGTTCCGATCACGTAACCGATGCGCCTACCACCGGCAAACGGGGCGAGAACGATCGACCCAACCTGGATATCATGCAGAAACCGACCTGGTATTCTGTAATCGAATGTGCGATCGTCCGGCGTTGGCAAGTCTATAACAACCTGGGCGTAGATGGGTTTTACATGCATGATAAAGTCCGTTTCGCTAAGGTCTACAAGCTTGCGTTTGTTGGATTATAAATCAGCTTCTGATGCCTTAGTTCTAGTATCTTGGTATCTTGGTATCTGGTACCTTGGTATCTGGTACCTTGGTACCTTGGTACCTTAGACCAGGCTTATCTTCCAATCTTTTATTTACATCAAAACCTGCCGTTTTGCACATATACCAGGGTACTAAGGTACCAGGATACCATGGTACTAGAACCATGGTACTAGAAGCTTGACCACGAGTTGTCCCTCTGCTAATCTTCATATTGCTCGAAAACGTTTCGGGCGCATCATAGCAGGAAAAAATAGAATAAACCCTTATCGGGAGAGGTGGAGGGACGGGCCCTGTGAAACCTCGGCAACCTGGTGAATATTGTTCTAAGGTGCCAAATCCCGCAGAAATGGTTTCGCTTTCTGGAAGATAAGGACGAAAGCTATCGCCCTTCTGTCTTCGGAAGGGCTTTTGGTTTTAGGCAATCAAATGCAAAAGCGGAGGTAAATATGGCAAAAACCTATCTTTTGACGTCGGAGTCGGTTACCGAGGGCCATCCGGATAAGATCGCCGATCAGATTTCCGACGCCATTCTGGACAGGATTTACGTCGACGACCCGATGGCCAGGGTGGCCGTGGAAACGCTCGTCACGACAGGCCTTGTCGTCGTCGCGGGCGAGATATCAACGAAAACTTACGTCGATATCCCGGGGATAGTTAGGGAGACCATTCGCGAGGTCGGCTACACGAGGGCAAAGTACGGTTTTGACTGCGAAACCTGCGGCATCATATCGAGCATCGATCCACAATCTCCGGACATCGCCCAGGGCGTAGATCACGCGTTTGAAGTCCGGCGAGGTGAAGAAGGCGATAACCTCGATAAGCAGGGCGCGGGAGACCAGGGAATGATGATCGGCTATGCGGTAAATGAGACTCCCGAGCTAATGCCGATGCCGATTATCACCGCCCACAAACTGGCCCACCGTCTGGCGACCGTCCGGAAAAGCGGTCTCCTCGACTACCTCCGGCCCGACGGGAAGACGCAGGTGACCGTAGAGTATGAAGCCGGCAAGCCGGTCCGCATAGATACGATCGTTATATCCACTCAGCACGCCCCGGGCATCGATATCGACGAGACGCTCAGACCCGACCTTATCGACCACGTAATACGCCCGACGATACCGGGTCAGTTCATCGACTATAACGAGGTCAAGATCTTCGTGAACCCGACTGGCAAGTTCGAGATAGGCGGACCCCAGGGCGATACGGGCCTTACCGGACGCAAGATCATCGTCGACACATACGGCGGTCTCGCCCGCCACGGCGGTGGCGCTTTTTCAGGGAAGGACCCCACAAAGGTCGACCGGTCCGCGGCATACGCAGCCCGCCACGTGGCCAAGAACATCGTTGCCGCGAGCCTCGCCGAGCGATGCGAGGTCCAACTGGCTTACGCGATCGGTGTCGCTCACCCGGTATCGATTTGCGTTGAAACCTTCGGAACCGAAAAAGTATCCGTCGAGCTCATCGAAGAGCTTATCAAGCGTAATTTCGACCTGCGACCGGCAGCGATTATTCGAGATCTCGATCTGCGGCGACCGATCTACAAGAAGACCGCCGCCTATGGCCATTTCGGCCGGGAGGATGAGGACTTCACCTGGGAGAAGACGGATAAGGCTGAGGCGCTTCTCTCGCAAGCGAAGTCGGTCATATCCGTGTGACGGAAGTTCGATAGAGCGTTGTCTTGGAAATCAGGGGCAGCCAGCTAAGGCTGCCCCAAGTCTTTGATGCTAGTACAGCACCAACTTGATACGCCTAGGCTTCAGCGTAGGACAACCACTTGCTATAGAGCATTTTCTCCTTAGGAAACAAGTTGGTGCTGTACTAGCGCGAATATTCCTCGATGATGTTTCACGTTATATTGAAGATGTTACTATGATATTGTAGAATACTTTCTAGTTTTTCCTTGAATAATTAGCGATATAGGTAGATAATTTTGAATCGGCAAGAAAGCTTTATGAATCCTGTACAATAGGAGCTGGCTTGCGTGAACATTCTGATCGTTGGGGGAGGGAGCGACGGCGCGGCCTTGCTGGAGATGCTCCAGACGCATGATTTGGTGCACATCACGGGGGTCGTCGACACTGACGATAAGTCCGAAATCATCAAACTCGCAAGATTGCTCGGCATCCCGACCGCTTCAGACTACGGCGCCTTCCTTGATGGACGACTTGATTTAATTATCAATGTAACAGGAAGCAGTGCCAATCATGAGGAGCTCTTTACCCGATCGCCGGACGGCTGCGAGGTCATAAGCGGGACGGCGGTCAAACTCTTGCGTGAGTTGATGAGCAAGAGGCAGCGGGACCGGGACCAGACCGAAACCCTGCTTATCGAACACCGTGCTCTCTATCACATCGGCCTCATCCTCTCATCCACCGACGACCTCTCGGATGTATTTAAGACTATCGTCGAATACGCTACTTTGCTCACCAACACCCCGGCGGGAAGTCTGGCCGTCTTCAATGAGAAGAGCGGCGAGATGTACCTGGGCGCCGCCAAAGGCTTTGTGGCGGACCTTTCCAAGCAACAGAGATGGAAGCTGAGGCAGGGCGGCCTGACCAGCTTCATTCTTAACCAAAAGGATCCCGTCGCCATACCGGACATTTCGGAACACCCCAAGGTCAATAATAAGAAACTTGCTTCTGAGGGCGTGCATTCACTAATCGCCTGCCCCCTCTGCGTCGAGGGTAAAATCGTCGGCATCATCTACGTTGACGATTTTGAGCCTCGTCCCTGGAAGGAGAGGGAGATCTCTGCTCTCTCTCTCCTGTCGACCTACGCGGCCGTCGCTATCGAGAGGGCCAAACTCCTCGAGGAGACGAGGCTTCTGGCCATTACGGACGACTTGACTTCGATGTATAATCACCGCTACTTCGTCCAGAGGCTTTCTCATGAAGTCAACAGGGCCGAGCGGTATGAGCAGCCGCTCTCCCTCATCATGCTCGACATCGACTACTTCAAGAATTATAACGACCGGCATGGTCATATTAAGGGCAACGAAATTCTAAAGAGGGTCGCTCATGTGATCATGAGGGAGTCGCGCGAAGCCGACATTCCAGTCCGCTACGGAGGCGAGGAGTTCGCGGTAATACTGCCGCAGACGACAAAAAAGGATGCGATCTCCCTCGCCGAACGCCTTCGTGAAGAGATCGAAAAGGAGGACTTTCCCCTTTCTCAGACGCAGCCGGGCGGTCGCCTGACCATCAGCCTCGGAATCGCCACCTATCCGACCGACGCCTCAAGCCCGACCGAGCTTGTGGAAATAGCGGACGTTGCTCTCTACCAGGCAAAGCGGCTGGGGAAGAACCGCGTCTGCTCTTACAAGTCCGAACCGGCACCATGCGCGTAAGCACGAAAGCGATGAGGCACTAAGTGGTAATCTTGCTAACTGCCCGTGCCAGGCGTTCAGCGATAATCCTCGCGACTTCTTTCTTTTCGACAATGCCGAGTTCCAGAACGGCTCCGTCCGGGGTGAGAATCACGGCGTCCAGCTTGTCGCTCCCGAAGCCAACGCCTTCGCGCGAGATGTCGTTGGCAACGATGAGATCGAGTTTCTTATCGGCCACCTTCTTGCGGGCGTTTTGAACGACATTCTCCGTCTCCGCCGCAAAGCCGATGATAACCTGGTCTTTCTTGCGGATTGAGAGCTCCTTGAGGATGTCCGGGGTCGGCTCCAGCTCAACCGCAAGCTTTGCTCTCTCTTCTTTCTTGATCTTGCGCTCAGCCCTTTCACGAGGACGATAGTCGGTCACGGCCGCCGTCATGACGATGACGTCGGCGTCGTCAAACAGGTTAAGAACGGCCTCCAGCATCTCGGACGCCGTGGTCACCCTGACGACATCCGCTCCTTGTGGAGGCAAAAGTGAGCTTGGGCCCGTCACCAGCGTGACCTCGCCGCCGCGCTTCAACACCTCGCGCGCCACTTCGAAGCCCATCAAACCGCTCGAGCGGTTGCCAAAAAAGCGAACTGGGTCAATCGGCTCTCTTGTTCCACCGGCAGTAACGACGATTCTTCTGCCAGCCAAGTCGCTGCTCTTATTTAACACCTCAACAACTCGCTCTACGATCTCCTCCGGCTCCTGAAGCCTGCCGACGTCCTCTTCGCCACAAGCGAGCCAGCCCTCGGCCGGTTCTATTACAACGTAACCCCTCTCGCGCAAAACGTCGAGATTATGTTGGGTTGCTTGATTTCTATACATCCGGCAGTTCATCGATGGAGCAATTATTACCGGCTTTTCGGCTGCGAGCACGATCGATGTCAAAACGTTGTCGGCAAACCCGTTGGCGATCTTTGCTATGGAGTTTGCCGTGGCGGGTGCGACGAGGATCGCGTCAGCCTCACGGCCGAGGGAGACGTGGTAAATCCGTCCTTGTGGATCAGGCTCAAAGACATCTTTCACAACCGGCTGTCCGGTCACGCTCTCGAAAGTTAGAGGTGCGACAAAGCGAGTAGCCGCTTCGGTCATGGCCACCCTTACGGACGCGCCCTTCTTAACAAGAAGTCTGGCTATTTCGACCGCCTTGTAAGCGGCAATGCCCCCGGTTACGCCGAGAACGATATCTTTCTCCTCCAGCATCTTTCTCCCCAGGAGTTGACTATTCGGCGCTCTCTTGCGGGCGCTCGTACTTGATTCGACCCTCTGCAATCTCCTGGAAAGCGATGGAGAGCGGCTTTTCGGATATTGCATTGATCTGTGGGGCCGGCACTCCTATCTGCTCGTGCCGGCGGACGCTGTTAAAGTAGTCGTTGATTTGACGAGCTCGTCTGGCGGAAGCTATCACGACCGAATACCGGCTGTCCGCCTCTTTAACGAGCTTTTCGATGTTCACCTTCACTAACATCCACTCCTAAGGACCTGTCAACCTTCACTCTTATTTCTCTTTCTCACGCGCTCGACGATCTCGATCAGTTCATTTGCCGCGCGTCTTACTTCGTCGTTAATTACCACATAATCATATTTCTTAGCAAGCGCCATTTCTAACGCGGCGGCCGAAATGCGAATCTCAAGCTCCTCTTTCGTCTCGGTCTCCCGCCTTTTCAACCTCTCGACGAGCTCAGCCATCGAAGGGGGTTCTATGAAGATGAGGCAGGCTTCCGGCATTATTTCCTTGACACGGGCGGCGCCTTGAACGTCTATCACGAGAACGACATCAAAGCCCTCCCCAAGCTTCCTCTCGACCTCAGCCCGGGGTGTGGCATAGTAGTATCCATGCACAAGAGCCCACTCGAGAAAATCGCCCCGGTCCCGCCCTCGCTCGAACTCCTCTTTTGTTAAAAAGTAGTAGTGGACGCCCTCTTGCTCATCCGGGCGGGGACGGCGCGTCGTCGATGTGACGGCGCGAGAAACGGAGGGGACTCTTCTTAGCAATTCAGCTACAAGAGTCCCCTTTCCAGCTCCTGATGGACCAGATATGACGAAGAGTTTTGGATCTGCGTCCATCGCGATCTCTCGGTTGTTACTTGCTGAGAGCGTTGACTAAGGCTTCCTTCTGCTTGGAGCCAAGTCCCTGAACCCGGCGGGTCGGGCTGATTCCAGCGTCGCTCATGATCTTCTGGGCCTTCGCCTTGCCGACGCCAGGAAGCGATTCCAGAAGGCTCGATACCTTCATCCGGGCGACGATCGTGTCGTCCGTCCTCTTCAAGACATCGCCGATCCTGACCTGACCAGCCTTGAGCTGCTTGCGAAGTTCGGCTCTCTTCTGACGGGCTTCCGCGGCCTTCTTTAAGGCTTCCTGCCTTTGGGCTTCAGTAAGTTCAGGTAGTGGCATATCTCCTCCTCTTAACGATTGGCTAACAACCTTCAGGGCGATTATAGAGGAAAACGCCCGCGTTGACAACAAAGCTACTGCTCTTGCGCCTTTTTCTTTCAAAATTCTTGGTAGGGGTTCCCTGCTTGCTAAAAAGGATTGTTAAGCATTTTAGCTGGGATTTCTAGGTCAATTAGTACGAATGTTCTCTGCGGATGGTCATCTAACAACATACAAAATATAGATAGCCCCTAAAGCTCCACTCCTTTCTTTTAGTTCTATCCCCAACATCGAGGACCTAAATATGATATTTACACGCCTTTGACCAGCCTATTATTAAATTCTCTGTTGACAAAACTTTTCCTTCTTTTCTTCGCAAGCTATTTTATTAACATTGTAGAAATACGTTGCAGTCAGCCCTGGCGACGCTCCTTCGACGCATTCCTCATCTCTTCAATTATCGATTCGGCCACCATTTTCGGGTCCTTGCTTCGAGTTATCGGACGTCCGACAACCAGAAAGTCCGCTCCCTTCGATATCGCTTCGCCGGGAGTTAGAGACCTTCTCTGCTCGTCGACTCGCTCCCCCGAACGGCGGATTCCCGGAGTAAGAAGTGTGAAATCTCTTCGAGCGGTCGTTCCCGCAGCTTTCTTGACCACCTCTATCTCACGGGGAGAGGCGACGGCTCCGCTGGCACCTGCTCTTGCCGCCAGCAAAGCCAGACGGGCGACGCTTCCTTGAACTCCCTCGCCCAGACCCACCTGTTCGACCGCGTCCTCATCGAGGCTGGTGAGAATGGTTACCGCCATCACGTAAGGGGTCTCCCGCCGCATCGAGGTGGCTGCGGCTTTGGACGCATCAACAGCGGCCGCTATCATCTCCTCTCCGCCCAGAGCGTGTACGGTCAGCATGTCCGCTCCCAGGCGAACCGCCTCCCGGCAGGAGCTCGCAACCTGGCTTGGAATGTCATGGAACTTTAGATCGAGAAAGACCCTCTTGCCGCGCTGCTTGAGGACTTGAACTATGCCCATGCCACCGGCGAGGAAAAGTTGAAGTCCGACCTTGTAAAATGAGATTGTCTCACCCAGCGATCCGACCATCGCCAGCGCGTCGCTTGCTGAATCGAAGTCCAGCGCGACTATCAAGCGCTCCTCAATCTTCATGTCAGCCCTTTCTGCTCCAAATCGGCGGTCGGTCGTCTTTTGTCGGCGGTCGGTCGTCGGTCGTCAGCGGTCGGCGCCGTTAGGCGCCATCTTCGGTCGTGGTCGCCGGCGGCCGGTGGTCAGCTTAGCAGGTCGGCGAAGACCCGTCCATCTTAACTTTGCCTACCAAATCGCGCACGCTGTCCATCCCGCGGGCGATCAGAAATTCTTCAAGGCCGTCGATGAGATCAATCGTCGCTCGGGGATTTATGAAGTTGGCCGTTCCGACGGCAACCGCCGTGGCCCCGGCCAGTATGAATTCGACCGCGTCCAGGGCGTCACCGACGCCTCCCATGCCGATGATCGGCACGTCGAGCTCCCGGGCAACCTCCCAGACCATGCGCACGGCAATCGGCCTGATCGCCGGCCCCGAGAGACCGCCAAACCCCGAGGCGAGGCGAGGTTGAAAGGTATTATGATCTATCGACATCCCTATAACCGTATTGATAAGGGAGACGGCATCCGCACCGGCGCCCACGGCTGCCCTGGCTATCCCGACGACGCTCCCGACGTTCGGCGTAAGCTTGACGATCAAGGGAAGCCCGGTCGCCCGTCGGCACGCCCCGACGACCTCGGAAACAAGTCCCGGGTGCATCCCAAAAGCTATGCCTCCCGCTTTGACGTTGGGGCAAGAGACATTGAGCTCGATGGCCGCGACGTCACCGACTGACGATAACCGCCTGCAGAGCTCGACGTAGTCGGAGACGGCGTCTCCAGCTATGTTAACGATTACCGGGACACCCACCTTTTTTAAGAAAGGCATCTCCTTCTCTATGAAGCGGTCGATGCCTTCGTTTTGTAGCCCGATAGCATTGAGCATTCCTGATGGCGTCTCACAAATCCGCGGAGGGGGATTGCCCTTTCTCGGCTCAAGAGTGACGGTTTTTGCGACTATCGCACCCAGCTTCTTCAAGTCGACGAGGTCGGCGTATTCGCGCCCGCAGCCGAAAGTGCCGGAGGCGGTCATCACGGGATTTTTCAACTGTATTCCAGCTATCTCGACGCTTAAGTCTGGTTTCATGTGTGATCCTTCGAATGAGGCTTAAGTCGGCGCGCTCGGGGAGCTCGCCCTACTTCCTGCTTTCGTCTATCTCTTTACGCAGCGCTTCCTTTGTATTCCTGCGTTTGTAGCCCACTTTGTCGTGAACTCGTTCGGTCGGCTTGATTGACCAGCGGGCTCTCACCCTCGGCTTCCCGACCTTTATGCGATGTCTCTCCCGCTTAATCCCGACCATTTCCAGCTACGCCTTCCAGGAAAGCTCTTCAGCCCGGAAGACCGGGCCGTCCTTGCATGCCAGTCTGTAGCCGTCCCGAGTCTGGCAGACGCAGGAGAGGCAAGCTCCCAAACCACAAGCCATGCGTCTCTCTACCGAGACCTGGCAATCGATACCGAAAGCTGCGGCGACGTCGGCGACCACCTTGAGCATCCCTTCCGGACCGCACGAGTAGATACGTTCTGGCGCGCTCTTCTTGATGACCTCGTGGATGAGATCGGTCGCACGCCCACAATGGCCGGCCGTTCCATCCTCCGTGGTGGCGAAGATCTGCCTTCCGAGCCTTTTCAGGTCCATATAACAGAAGAGCCTTTGCTGAGTGGTCGCGCCCTGAATTGCATAGAATCTGACTTTTCTCGAGTTCAGCTCGTCGGCGAGAAAGATGAGGGGCGCTATCCCCACTCCCCCGGCAACCAGCAGCGCACTTGAAAGATCCGGCGGGATCTCAAACGAATTTCCGAGGGGCCCCAAAACGTCCACGAAGTCATGAAGGCGCACTTCGGACAGCGCCTCGGTACCTCTGCCGACGACCTGGAAGAGTATCTCAAACGCATTGCCGGAAAGGCGGCGATGGATGCTGAACGGGCGGCGGAGGATGAAGTCGCGGCCCTTGCCGCACGCGACGTGAACGAATTGTCCCGGCTTCGCCGCTCGACTTATCTCCTCGGAGAAAAGCTTGATGCGGAAGACGCCCGGTATTAGCTCCTCCTTGTTAAGAACCTCGGCCTGCAACCGGTAGATCGCGTTCAACTGACAACCCTTGCCCTTTCGACGCCGACCAGGACTTCACATTCTCAATCGTCCGCTTGGGATCGCCCTCACCGGACGCGCACCGTCAGGAAGAATCTCTTGAGTGCTCGGTATCGCCTTTCAATGATTAATGTATTCTTGGATAATTTAGCCTACTTTACAGGCAAGAACAAGGTAAAGCAGATTCTGGATTCTGGATTCTGGAGTCTGGAGTCGGATTCTGGACTGCTTGCTAGCCAAGCAAGCTAATGTACCACTGCGTAGTTTGATAAATTTGGTTGCTTTAACTTAAGTTTTCATCCCTGCATCCGATTACCATCATATCGGCACTCGGCCTAGCGTAAGATGCTTCCGACATTTAGAAAGGAGGCCAAAGATGTCGGGCATGAGGATCGTCTTCTTGCATCCACCGAGCCTCCTCGAACGTCGCCGAACAATCCCGGGGCTTTTCGCCGAGTCGGTCGACGGGTCGGGACACTTCACCCGCTTTCCCCTTGGATTCATAAGTCTCTCTAACTACCTCAGCGAGCGCGGCTGGGAGTGCCGAATTCTGAATCTTGCGGCGAGGCTCGCCAGGAGCGGCTACGACCGTGCCGTGGCCGATCTCAAGCAATTGGACGCCGAAGTCGTCGGGATCGGTATCCACTGGCTGGTTCACGCACCGGGAGCGCTGGCGGCGGCTCAAATCATCAAGCAAAAGCGCCCGGAGACAAAAACCATCGTCGGAGGTTTCACCGCCTCATACTTCCACGAGGAGCTCATCGCCTATCCCCAGGTTGATTTCGTGCTCCGCGGGGAATCAACCGAGAAGCCGCTCTTCGAGTTGGTGGCGGCGATCAAATCGAGCGGCGACTTCGGCGAGGTGCCCAATCTGGTCTGGAAGGATCGCGGCGAGATCGTCATCAACCCTTTCACCTACTCTCCCGACGTGATCGACGTCGACTACTCGTACCACCGCGTCATCGAAAACTTCCTTCGGTATCGCGATTTCTGGGGAAGCCTGCCCTCGCCGTCCGGTTGGTTCAAGTGCCTGCAGAATGTGGTCGTCTGCCGTGGTTGCAACTGCCGCTGCGCCAACTGCGGGGGCTCGAACATCGCGTTGGGCAGAAAAACAATCGTCAGGCGTAACACGGAAGACATCGTCAGAGAGGTCTTATTCGCCGAGCGCGTGACACCTTCAAGCGAGTACATCATGCTCTACGGCGACGTTCGCATGGTTGGAACGGAGGAGATCATCGATGGTTTGACGGAAGCTCGGATCAAAAACCCACTACGGTATGAGCTCTTCTGGCCCGCCGACGGGGACTTTCTCCAAGATCTCGCCGGGACGACAAGGAAGCTTCTCATCAGCTTCTCCCCCGAAAGCCACGACGAGCTCGTCCGCCAGACCTTCGGGAAAAACTATTCAAATCGAAAACTCGAGCGTATGATCGCTGACGCGCTCCAACTCGGCGCCGATCTCACCCTCTTCTTCATGGTGGGCCTGCCTTACCAGACTCCGGCTTCCGTGCGGGATACCTATCGATACATCGAGTACTTGCTGGAGGAGTTCGGCGCCGGATACCCGGGCCGGCTCCTGCCCTGCATCTACACGCTCGCCCCCTATCTCGATCCTGGCAGCCCGGCGTTCCTCGAGCCGGACGATTACGGCTATCGCCTATTTTACCGGACGCTCGCCGAGCATCTCGACGCCCTGAACAGGACGGATGCGTCGGAAATACTCAACTACGAGACGGTTGCCATGTCCCGCGAGGAGATAGTGCGTATCGGCTATGAGATGACCGAGAAAATGGACAAGCTCCACGAGAAGCACGGCCTCCGCCAGCCCAAACCAACGCGGCGAAAACTGACCAAAGTCCAGGCCTAAAAGAATGAGTTCAAATATCGAATGTTCAATGTTCTAGGTAGCGAAAAAGTTCCGAATTTGCGGACTTTTTTATTACGTACTATTGACTGTAGTACTTTGCGTGCTAAACTTGGGCTACTACGAATAGTAGTAGATTTGTAGTACCGTTTGGAAGAGATCCGGCCCGGCCGGTTCGACTGGAAAGCTCAGGTATCGACTCAAGCGGAGTGAGCGTTGGATTTCGGTCTTTGGTTTATAACTGGTTTACTCACGAGCATACACTGCGTCGCCATGTGCGGGACGATGGTCGCCTCCGTAGCCATCGGCGATTCCAGCGACTCAAAGAAGCGGGTCAACTACCTCCCGCATCTTATTTATAACAGCGCGAGACTCGCCTCCTACACGACGGTCGGCGCCCTGCTCGGCCTTCTGGGTTCCGTCATCAACTTCGGCCCGATACGGGGCGGAGTATCCATATTCGCCGGGCTTTTCATGGTCATCATGGGCATCAATATGCTCAATATATTCCCCTGGCTGCGCTTCTTCCAGATCAGGATGCCGAAGAGCCTCGGTAAGTTTGTTTTCAAGCGCCGTCCGGGAGCCCAGGGTGGCGACGACAAGAAGAAATCCGGCTTGACCGCTCCGCTCACTTTCGGACTGCTCACCGGACTCATGCCCTGTGGACCGCTCCAGGCGATGCAGCTCTTCGCGGCGGGTTCCGGCAGCGCTTTGAGGGGCGCCGCTGCCATGCTCACATTCGGCGTCGGGACCGTTCCCCTCCTCATGGGGTTCGGCACTTTTACCTCCGCGATCGGCCACACCTTGAAGAAGAAGATCATGAAGATCGCGGCCGTCGTCGTCATCGTCTTGGGTCTCGTGATGCTCAATCGCGGTCTCGTTCTTCAGGGTATTCCGTACAATCTCAACAGCGGCTGGGTGGCCCTCAAGGCCCAGTTCGGAATAACCGAAGGAGAGGCAAGCGAAGCCAAGGTCAGCAAGGATAAGGGCGTTCAGGAAGTGACTATGGTCATTGAAAACGTGCGCTTTGTGCCGAGCGTTATCAATCTCAAGAAGGGTGTTCCCGTCAAGCTCACCATCGACCGGCGTGAGAGCAACGTCTGCTCGGACCAGCTTGCCATCCCGCAGCTAGGCGTGAGTAAGGCCCTCACCCCGTTTGGCAAGACGGTCGTCGAGTTCACGCCCGCACAAGAAGGGGCGCTTAACCTGACCTGCCAGATGGGCATGATGCAGGCGACCGCCTACGTCGGAGAGGGAACGGCCCTCGCGAAAGGCGGAAGGGTCGGGGCGAACCCGCTCTTCACCTTCGTGGCCGGCGCCATCCTCGGATGGATAGTCTTAACGCTCAAGAACACCCCGGGCTTCATCAACCTACCGAAGCCCAAGCCTGCGCCGGCCGCGGCCGCCGTCACGTCATCCGGCGGGTCGAGGAGTAACAATGTGGTTCGGCTGGAGGTCTCTTACCAGACGCTTTTCGTCGCCGCGGTCATCATATTCGCCCTCTTTGCCGGCTTTTACCTGGGCTCCAACCCCTCGGGGCAGCGCGGGTATACCTCTTACCCGACCTCAGCGCCGGTCCAAAACCCGGTCGGGCAGAATCCCGCCAACGGGGTGCAGGTCAACCAACAGTTTAATCAGCCGGTCGAACGAGGGCAGGTCACCGAAGAGCGCGCTTTCGACCAGGGGCAATCGTCCCAGCCGGTAATTCAGGCGTCCGCCCCGGGAACACCCGGGAAGAAGAAGCGGGAACCGGCTTTACAAGTAAAGGTTCTTGGGCCGATAGATCTCGGTTCGGCACAGCAGATTCAAGGCAGGCCGAAAGCCGCCTAGTAGATAGATATGAAAAACAAATTGCGGTCGATCCGCAAAGAAAGGAGAGGTTGGAGATGGCCCAGAAGACGGTCAAGTTCAAGACCAGAGGAATGGTCTGCACAGCCTGCGAAATGCTGATCGAGTCGAGCCTCTCGAGCGTCGACGGGGTTGAAGAGGTCTCCTCGGACTATGCGAAGGAGCTCACCACCGTCACCTACGAGGAGGAGCGCGTGGAGCTCGGTCGCCTTTTCGAGAAGTTCGAGAGAGCGGGTTACGAGGCTACGGTCGCATAACTTGGGAGTCGCAGAATTTATGGCTGGATCGACAAGAACAAATCAAAAGGAGAGGGTGTAAATGTCTAAAAAGACTGTGAAGTTCAACACCAAAGGAATGGTCTGTTCGGCCTGCGAAATGCTGATCGAGTCGAGCCTCTCGAGCGTCGACGGGGTTGAAGAGGTCTCCTCGGACTATGCGAAGGAGACCACGACCGTCACCTACGAGGAGGAGCGCGTGGAGCTCGAACGACTGATCGAGAAGCTCGAAGAGGCCGGCTACGAAGCTTCCGTCGCTTAAGGCGCGACGTTACTGGCATCTTGGTACCTTTTACCAGGTAATAGCTACCAATCAGGTACCACAATCAGGTACCAGGTACCGCACACACATGAAAGGAGGTTACCATGGAGGATAATACTGAGCCCCGCCAGGTTGAGGAAGCGCCCGGACCCAGTAGCAACGTGAAGGTGTTCATGGTCATTGCGACCACGGTCATCGCTTTTTACTTCGCGTACTCGTACGCAAACACGTATAGCCAGCCACAGGGGGCCGCCTACGGTAGCGGCTACGCGGGCGGAACTCCGACCGGCTACGGAACGGGCGCCGCAGGGGGTGGTAATACCGGCGGCGCTGGTGGTGGCGGCTGTTGTGGTGGCGGCGGCGGTGGGCCGCAGGTCACCAAGGAAGCAACGCTTCAGGGCGATAAACAGGTCGTCGATATGGTCGTCAGCAACGGCTGGAATCCGAATGTGATAAAGGCCAAGGCTAACATACCGCTCAAGATAAATCTGGACATTCAGCAGGCTGGAGGCTGCGTCTCCTCCCTAGTCATCCAGCAGCTCAACATCGGCGTGCAGCTTCAGAGCGGCACGAAGACCGCGCTGGAGGTGCCGCCCTTGCAACCCGGCACCTACCAGTATAGCTGCCAGATGGGAATGATTAACGGCCAACTGATAGTCCAATAAAGCGGGTATCGGTAGGATGGTCACCTTGTTTTGAGCCGTCCGAGCTGGAAAAAGCAAGAAACCGCGCTTTTTTAGCAAGATGCGGCAGGACTTGGAGACAGACCTGTCGTACGGTAAGGAGTGAGTATGGCTCATCGAGTCGCCCGTGAGACGATGAGAATGTCAAACGTGTAAAGGACATGATGACCTCAGGGGTATGACGACGATCCCGTGTAGTATAATGAAAGCCAGAAAGGAGGCCACCCCATCCATGGACTTCAAAGGCAGACCCTCAAGGTGCAAGGGATGCACTGCGAAAGCTGCAAAAAGATTATAGAAATGAAGGTCGGAGAGCTCGACGGCGTCTTCGAAATCAGCGTGAGCCGCGAGGCCGAAGAGGCGACGGTCACCTTCAATCCCGATCTCGTCTCCACGAAAAAGATATCCGACGAGATAATTTCTCTCGGCTACCAAGTCACGCCAGACGGTCACGCAGGAGCGGGAGCTCTTGAGGAAGCTCTCGATGAGAGACAGACCGGCGAGACCAACGACGGGCCTGGCAACCTACGCCACAAGGAGGTGGCTACCAAGTCCGAGACGGTTCTAGCGGAGAAAGCTATAATCGAGAAGTCGACCCTTAGGATAAGCGGAATGTCTTGCGCTTCCTGCGTCGCCAAGATTGAAACGGCTTTGAAGTCCATGGATGGGGTGGCCTCGGCGGTGGTAAGTCTACCCCTCGAAAAAGCAACGGTCGAGTACTCCCCCGCTTCGGTCGATATAGCGGCGATGAAAAAGGCGATTAAAGACCTCGGTTACAGCGCCGCCGAGATGAGCGACGAGGATTCGGGCGAGGATCGCGAGCGCGCCAGGCGAAGGAAGGAGATGTGGTGGAAAGTCTTCTGGTTCTCGTTCTCGCTGGTCCTTTCGATACCGGTCATGCTCGGCAGCTTCCAGGATTTCCCCGTCTTCAATACCTTCGTGCCCCCCTGGATGCGGAGCAACTACTTCCTCTTCGCGATGACCACGCCGGTCATCTTCGGGCCGGGCGCCCAGTTCTTCATCGGCGCGTATAAGGGATTGAAGCACGGCACGGCCGACATGAATCTGCTCATGGCGACCGGTATCGGCGCCTCTTATATCATGAGCGTGCTGGTCACTTTCTTTAGTTTGGGGCCCGGGTACGAAAGGCCCTACTTCGAGACGGCCGCGCTGCTGACTACCTTCATCCTTCTTGGAAGAATGCTCGAGGCGATCACCAGAGGAAAGACCTCCGAGGCGATCAGGAAGCTGATGGGCTTGCAGGCCAAAACGGCCAGGATCGTCAGGGATGGTGAAGAGATGGAGGTGCTCGTCGAGGAGGTCCAGGTCGGCGACATCGTGGTTGTAAGGCCGGGCGAGAAGATACCCGTCGACGGCGTCGTCGTCGATGGATACTCTTCTGTAGACGAGTCGATGATCACCGGCGAGAGCATCCCGGTCGAGAAGAAAAAGGGCGACGAGATCGTGGGCGCAACGATCAACAAAAATGGAACGCTCAAATTCGAGGCGACCAGGGTGGGAAAGGACACGGCGCTCGCCCAGATAATCAAGATTGTCGAAGAAGCCCAGATATCGAAAGCTCCGATACAGAGGATCGCTGACAAGTTTTCCGGACATTTCATAGTCGCGGTGCACGCTCTCGCGCTCGTCGCCTTCTTCTTCTGGTTCTTCATCGGAAGCAGCCTGTTCGATGTGGCGCCTCAAACGCCATTCCTTTTCTCGCTGTTCGTCTCGATTGCGGTGCTCGTTATCTCCTGCCCTTGTGCGGTGGGGCTAGCGACGCCGATGGCGATCATGGTTGGAACGGGGAAGGCCGCTGAGAAGGGCATTCTGATCAAGGGCGGCGAAGCGCTTGAGGGCGCCTGCAAACTCGACGTCGTCGTCTTCGATAAGACGGGCACGCTCACTAAAGGCGAGCCTGCGGTTACCGACGTTATCGCTATAAACGGCTTTGACGGCCCGGAGCTGCTGCGTTTGGCGGCTTCTGCCGAGTGGGCCTCGGAGCACTCGTTAGGTGAAGCGATCGTCAACAGGGCAAAGGAAGATGGTCTGGCTCTTTCCGAACCGTCGGACTTCACCGCCATTCCAGGGCACGGGATCACTGCCTCGGTTGACGAGCGATCGGTAATACTCGGGAATCTTAAGCTGATGACCGACCGTAAGGTCTCCCTCAACGGGTTGGAGGAGCGGGTAACCGAACTCTCCGAGCAGGGCAAGACCCCGATGTTCATAGCGGTGGACGAGACCGCGGCCGGCATCGTCGCCGTCGCCGATACCCTTAAGGATTACTCCGCTGACGCGGTCAAAGAGCTGCACCGGCTCGGGCTTGAGGTGGCGATGATCACCGGCGACAACGCCAGGACGGCGAAGGCCATCGCCAAGCAGGTCGGAATCGACCGCGTCCTGGCTGAAGTCCTACCCGAGGACAAGGCAAACGAGGTCAGAAAGCTGCAGGAGCAGGGGAAGAAGGTGGCCATGGTTGGCGACGGCATCAACGACGCGCCAGCACTCGCCCAGGCCGACATCGGCATCGCTCTTGGAAGCGGAACCGACGTCGCCAAGGAGACTGGCGACATCGTTCTGATCAAGGACGACTTGCGTGATGTAGTGGCCAGTATAAGCGTCAGCAAGAAGACGCTCAATAAAATCAAGCAGAACCTGTTCTGGGCCTTCTTCTACAATACGGCGGGCATACCGATGGGCGCGGGGATTCTCTATCCGTTCGTCAAGTTCGTGGTCAACCCTGAAGTTGCCGCGCTGGCGATGGTGACCAGTTCGCTGTCGGTCAGCCTGAATACGTTATGGATGAAGAGAAGGACTTTTTAGAGAGGTGAATCGCTATGGCGGAAATTAAGACACGCGGGGCTCTGCTTGGCAGCTTGGCTGCATCGGTCGTGCTCACGATCTCGTTCTACCTGCTGGCTACCGCATTGGGACGCTACGGTAAGCTGGATATATACATGGCGAGTATTTACGTTCTCGTTCTCTCCATGATCGTTTCGGCTTCGGTTATTCCTCCACTTCTAAAGAAGCGCCAGGGTGGAAGTTAAGATTTCAGAGTCCGGCGTCCCGGATCTGGAGTCCGGCTTTACAGGAGGTGTTGAGTCGTGAAACGATTTATAATGCCGCGGGTCGCCCACTGTGACGAGGGCCACTGAAAAAAAGAGTTTTTGCATATACCGACGGTCAGCGGTCGTGTAAAAGCAACGGTCTGCGCTCCGGTAATCGCCGAAAGAAGGTATTTTATTGAATCCCCGAGGTCATCACGCAGAACGACAAGGAAAGCGCCGGCTGGCCGTCGGCGCCTACATCGTCTTGATTTTTATAGCGGCGCTCGCGGCGGTATTCGTATTTAAAGTACCGTCCGGGACGTTGTTCTATGTCGGTTTGATCGCGATATGCCCCCTCATGCACCTATTTATGGGCCACGGGCACGATCCGGATGATTCCTCTAGATAAGAAACTCGGGTTACGTCGAGATTCATCGATTGGGAGGTTCATTCTACTAGTTTCCACTCGAAAACCCGCTCGGGGACCTCGCCGATGTTTTTAACGGTCAGCTTCATGGAGGTGGGTTTCCCGATGAACTCCGTGGGAGACGGCGGTTTTGAATCTATTTCTATGGCCGCCGCTCGATAGAGATCACGGCCAGGTCATCTTCGAGTCGTTCTGCTGAAAACTCGATGGCTCGCTCGGCGACCCTTTCCGCCAGGTCTTTCGCCGCCACCTCCTTAAGCTCGTAAATGGCGTCGGCAACCCTCTCTTCACCGAAAAGCTCACCATCTCGTCTCGCTTCGGTCAACCCGTCGGTATATAGAACGAGCTTGTCACCGGGGTACATAGTCGCCTGCATGCCGGTGTAGGAGTCCGGCAGGCGGGTCCCCAGCGGTATGCCCCGCCCGCCCAGTGGAAGAACTCGATCATAACGCTTCGCGTAGACCATGGGGGATGGGTGGCCGGCTATCGAATAGGAGACAATGCCGGTCCTCACGTCCACCAGAGCGTATGCGGCACTGATGAAGACGTCGGAGCCGGTCTGCTCGGCGATGACCCTGCTCGCCCGCGAAAGCACCGAATCGGGCGTCGGGTTTTCCAGTGCGAATGAGCGGATAGCGCCCTTGGCTATCGATGTAAAGCCGGCCGCTTCTATCCCTTTCCCACTTATATCGCCGATTACGATGACGATTTTATTTTCTGGCAGCGAAAAGAAGTCATAAAAATCGCCCCCGATCCGTGCCCCGATGGTCGTGGGATAGTACGCTAGGCCGATCTCGAGTCCCGGTATGTACTGGGGTTTGGTGAGCAAGCTATCTTGAAGGATCTCCGCCACGGTCCGCTGTTCCTCAAAGAGACGGGCGTTCTCGATCGCGACGGCGGCATGCTGGGCGAAGCTGGCGGCAAGCCCCACGCTGACTTGTTCGAACTCAGCCAGGCTTACCGTCGGTGTGGTAAAGATATCTATCCGACCGACCACTTTCCCCTTCACTACAAGAGGTAAAAGCAGGAGAAAGCTGGATCTTTCCCTTTCCTCGCCAAGGCGCTCGGCCGTTTTTTCTTTCAAATCGACGATCGCGTATCCCTTCTCTGAGAGGCCGATCTCTCTGGCGATCTCACCGATCGAGCGGGAGAGCTTCACGGCGGTCTCCTCATCGATCCGATCAGCCAGAATTAAGGGCTTTGCCCTCTCCGCTCTGGCAGTTGAAGCTGTAATTATTACGCCATTCGTCTCGATAATCTTCTTGATATAGTCGAGGGCGATGCGAGCGACCGAGCTGATTTCAAGAGTGCTGTTGACGTGCCTGGCCGCGATATTGAGTTCAGTGACTTCACTGAAGGTCCGTTTCAAATGTTCTCGCATCCGGCGGAAGTTATCGGCGAGGACGCCGATCTCATCCCTCGTCCGAACGTCGACCGGGACATCGAGATTTCCGAGACCGATCTCGGTCGTTATGTCGGTTAGTTTACGGACGGGTTTGCTGACGCCCCTTATATAAATGGCTCCAGCTATGCCGCTTACGACTATAATCGTGACTATGATAGGAATTGTAACAGCCGCTTCCCTGCCGACGTGGGCAAGGGCCTCACCCGCCGGGTCGAATATTCCTGACGTCCAGCCGATGCCCTTAACCGGAACCTGGGCACCCAGATGGTCTCCCTCTAAACGTGGAATCAAAATGCCCGTTGTCGTGAAATCCCTTCCCTGCCTGGCGGTCCGGATGAATTCGAGGTTGCCGAAGCGGCGCTTCTCTATGGGAAGGTTCGATAGTTCTCTCTTATTGCTGAAAACCAGATTACCGGTGCTATCGGTAACTATGATCACATCATGGGTGAGTTGTTGCGGGATCAGTTGGCGGAAGCTCACCCCATCGACCGCGATGGCGACCGACCCTACAAACGCGCCACCCCGGTTTATGGGAGCGAAGTAAAGAACGCCGGGTTGACCGCTATCGGTCCTCAATAGCTCCGACACGGAGAGATCCGCGCCTTTGGCGACCGCCTTAAAAGCGGGCTGGCCCGATAGGTCTCTCCCCTGAGACCCCGGCATGGTCGACGAGACGACGATGCCTCGCTGATCGGTAAAGAAGATATTGTCGATGGGAAAGTGATGCTTGACGATAGGGTCTCTAACATCCTTCAAGTATCTATCTCCCGCCGTCGGGCTCAAATTGTTCTCTACGATAGCGAGGCCGGCCGCCGTTCCTATTTCCGAGAGCTCATGTGCAAACCTGTTAAAGCTAACGGCCGCAAGCCTGGCGTCGCCGACGTGATCGTTGATGGCGGCCTCCTCAAGATCACCGAAGAGATGAGCCAAATTAAAGATAATGATGCCTATGAGGGGGAGCATGCTTATCAGGAATAAAACCACCAGTTTCTGCCAGAGGCGAAAGTGCAAACCGGCTAGTTTTTGCCATAGCCAAGAGCGTTTTATGCGGTTCCACAGAGCTACTAGTTTTTGCCAAAACCAAGTTCGTTTCAGGAAGCGGATTAGAGCTTCAAGCTTTCGCCACAGCCAAGAGCGTTTTATGAAGTTCTTTAGAGCTACCAGTTTTTGCCATATTTTCAAGCGCAAAGCTGCAAGACTCTGCCGCAACCTAGTGAACAGGGATGCCAGTCTTTGCCTCAAGGAAGAGCTCATTCGATCCACCACCGGTCTCAAACCAAATACGACCGGCTCAAGACAGATCTCTTTTCATCCGCTCGTAATCCTCTTTGCTTATCTCGCCTCGGGCGTACCTTTCCCGTAAGACTTGAAGCGACCTGTCCGCGGCCCGTTGCTCCGGAACTCGACCGGGGGAGACGGCGAGCCAGCGGACCAGGATGATGATTCCTATCACGACGATCGCCCAGAAAAAGATCATGGAGAGCATCATGATCCAGAAAAACCACCATGATCCCCCGTCGAAACCCCAGTGTGGCATATCAAGCAACCCCTCTCGATCATCCAACGCAAATAATTTACCCCAAGCGGGCTGAAAAGCTATGTAGCTGTCAGACTGGGTGGGTGCTGGCCATATACCCGCCCGACAAAAAGACCGGCGATTTGCTCGTTTTGACTTACCTCTCTTCAGCTCCTGGCCCCCTTCGAGAAACCTAGGGCTTTCCGTTCACCATCGAGTTTCAAGAATAATCCGAACACGAATTTCGGGAATAAGTAATACGAATCCGAAAGTAAATAGGAGGTGGAGACATGCCTTACGGTATGGCATCGCTCTCGGAAGCGTTGAGCGGCGTTCATTTCCCGATCAGCAAGCAGGACCTGATCAACCAGGTCGGCAACCGCGATGTCCAGGTCGATGA
This sequence comes from Actinomycetota bacterium, assembly GCA_023481285.1. Taxonomy (GTDB): domain Bacteria; phylum Actinomycetota; class Aquicultoria; order Aquicultorales; family JAMCWL01; genus JAMCWL01. The sequence continues at coordinate 32,320 of JAMCWL010000101.1, forward strand.
GAGACATACGCTGAAAATGAGCGATTTTCTCCAGGCCTGCGTGCACGAAACGTATAACCTGGTGACCGACGTCACGACCTGTCCTCAGATCGAGCAGAAAATGAAGGCCGCTTAGTTTGCCCTCGATCATGACGCGGGCGGGCGACTTGCGCCCGCCCGCGCGCTCGGAATCAATTGCGCTTTAAAAAATCACAAGCGCCTTTGTGCCCGAAGACGTTAAACCAAAGAGCAAGTTACCGGTTGTTAGTACTATAAGCAACTAAAGTTATCTTAGTATAAAGCCGATATCTATTTATGATAAAGGTGGGCTTATGTTTGTGCTTCTATCGATACCAGCGGGTTTACTCATCGGATACCTCACGGGCGGAAAGATCGGGAAATCACCGAATGTCGACGTCAGGGGCGTGTGGCTCCCACTTTCAGCCCTCACTCTACAGGTTTTGCTTTTCGCAAGCTTCTCACCCGTGGCACATCTCTCGCCTTATTTGAAAGCGATCTTCCACCTCGTCTCATACCTCCTGCTCTTGGTCTTTCTGGCGTTCAATTTGAAAATAACGGGCGTAGCTATTATCGGGCTCGGGATGGTCCTTAACCTGATAGCCATACTTGCAAACGGTGGCTTTATGCCGACCACCGCGAGAGCGCTTGCACTGGCTGGACTGAAAGCGGACGGTCACCGTGAAAGCCAGGGCGCCCTATACAACAACGTCGTCACGGACAATCCCCGCTTGCTCGTCCTCGGAGACATATTCGCCATCCCAAAGGGAATGCCGATGAGCAACGTCTTCAGCATCGGTGATTTGATCATCGGGCTTGGCGCAACTATCGCCGTCGCATCGGCGTTTTCAAGAGAGGCATCCGTGAAGGGCGCTGGAGTCGAATTTGCTCCTTCAGCGCCCGCCAGGATAGAATCGAAGGAGCGACTGCTCCGCGGGAGGTGAGACTGATGCGGAAGTGGACGCTGCTCCGCTGGCTACTGGCCGTCGCGGCCATTGTTGTAGCGGGTGGAGCCCCGACGAAGTGGGCGTAGGAGGTGCCTATTGCCTGACGAGCCATTCAAGAAGCTATCCCTATCTGTTAAAACATATGCCGTATCTATTATCGCACTTGGGATTGTCGCTCTAATCGCCGCACTGGCAACGACCGACTTCAAATCGGATCTCTTCACCATTTTAGCCGTTGCCGTACTCGCCTCGTTGATGCTAGAGCTAATGCCCATCGAGCAGATACTCCCCCAGGTGCGCGGAGAGGTGACGCTGACCGGATCGATACACCTCGCCACCGTCGCTCTTTTCGGCTACGGCTTTGCAACCGCGGTAGGGGTAGCTTCTTGCCTGATCGCAGAGATTGCCAGACGCAGGTCCTGGTATAAAGCCCTTTTCAACACATCCATCTACGCAATAATGATCATGATAAGCGGTCTCGTCTATCTCGCGGCCTCCCGCTTTTGGCCATACCGCTCTTACTCGTTGGTCATACCTTTTGCCATGGCGGCCCTCGTCTACGAGCTGGTCAACGCTACCGTTAGCGCCGGCTTGATGACCTTGTGGATCGAAGGTAGATTCCTTCGCTCTTTCATCTCAAAGCTCGGAGAAGATAGCGTCCTTTTCATCTCGGAAGCGCTTATCGGGCTCTCTGCGGTCTACCTCTACAGCGCCAACTTGGCGTACTCGCTGATCGTCCTCGTACCCTTGGTCGCTCTCTCGCTGGCCTACGGAAAGGCTCGACGCTACTTCGTGGACGCTCTTCTTGCGGAGCACGAGTTGGTCACGGCCGGCGAAGTTCAGCGCCATTTCATGCCGACTCCGCTCGAAAGAGAAGACATCGACGTCGCATTCAGGTATTGCCCGCACAAGAATGTGAGCGGAGACTTCTTCGACATATTCCAGATCGGGCATGAGATCTACTTCGCCATAGGCGACGCCATGGGTAAGGGCATCCCGGCCGCCCTGGTTGCCGCCTCCCACCACCAATCCTTGCGCTTTCTCGCCACTCGCCTTAACACCGCCGAAGTCCTCGAATACATAAATCGCCTGGCTTATGAGCGCTCTCTTCCTGAATCATTTCTGTCCATGTTCTGTGCCCGCTATGACATCGACGACAGGTGTCTTTACTGGTCGAACGCGGGACATCCGCCCCCGATCTTCTACAACGGTCGAACGGGTGGCTGCCGCCTCCTAACAAACGGAGGTATCGCCATGGGAGCGCAAGCGAACGCCGTCTATAGGGAGGAATCACTCTTCTTCTACGAGGACGACATACTCGTCATGTACACCGACGGGGCGACCGAATCGCGGAATTTCGGCCGCCTGCAATATGGGATTGAGCGTTTGCTGACCGTTATAACTCAGAAGCGCCGCCTGAGCGCGGAGGATATCGCCGATGCGATCTGCGAAAGCGTCGGTCTCTTTTCCGGTGGGCTCCGAACCGACGACCTTACGACTATAGTCCTGAAGGGAGAACCGGCCTGCCACTCGGAGCGCGGCATGGGGGAGCGGAGTTCGACTGCTCGGCGCTGAGGGCAGTATCGGTGTAAAACATCTTGCTAAAGGTTGCTCTCCTAGCGCCTGATAGTATAGTATAGAATCAAAGCCGCGACCGATCTTTCGTAGATAAGCTCAATACATAAGCGATTCAAACCGCTAAGTTTAGGGCGGTCGCTCTGCTGCTTGATAATAGTGGAACCCATCTAGTTGGCTAGGGCGATGAGTATTGTCTAGAAGAGAGCCGTTTAAGAAGCTATCTCTGCCGCTCAGAAGGTATGCTCTTTCCGTTATCGCCGTCGGCGCTGCTGTCTTGATCGCTGTATTGGTGCAGACCGATTTTAAGACCCTCCCGCTTCCCGCCATGGCCATCGCCATTCTTCTCGCGTCGGCGTTCGAGCTTATGCCGACCGTCCACGTATTCCCGCAGATGCTCGGGGAGGATACTCTTGAGTTTGCCCTGAACGACTCGATAAGACTTATAACCATGGCGCTCTTTGGATACGCGTTTGCAGCCCTAGTGGTGGTCGCCTCCATCCTCATCGGGGAGATCGCAAAGCGAAGGACGTGGTACAAGGCCCTTTATAACTTATCCGAACATACAATCACCACTGTCGCGAGTGGGCTGGTCTATCTCACCCTCTCCCAACCCTCGACCCTTAAGGCATACGCGCCGATCATGCCGTATGCCGCCTCGGCGCTCGTCTATATCTTAATTAATTCGGCTTTCGGAGCGACCCTGACGACGCTTAAGCTCAGAACGGGATTCTCTCGATCTTTCGCCTCGATAATGGGTGAAGACGGCCTGCTCTACACCGCCCAGTTGCTGATGGGACTTGCCGCGGTCCACCTCTACCGCATCAATCAGATATACTCCCTCATCGTTCTAATCCCCCACCTCTCTCTAGCGCTCGTCGATAGGAGAGCAAGGCGCTATCTCATGGAAACGCGTCAAGCCCAATTTGAATTCGTAAGGGCGGGAGAAGTCCAGAAAACTTTTATGCCAGCGCCCGTCGAAAGAGACGATCTCGATATCGCTTACAGATACATCCCTCACGCCAACGTTAGCGGGGACTTTTTCGATATTTTCCAAGTTGAAAACGAAGTTCATTTAGCGGTAGGAGACGCCATGGGCAAGGGCGTCCCGGCAGCCTTGATCGCCGCCTCCCACCATCAGTCTTTGCGCTTCCTCGTGACCCACTTCAACACATCCGAAATCCTCGAGCTCATTAATCGACTTGCTTACGAGCGCACGCTTCCCGAATCATTTCTATCCATGTTCTGCGCCCGCTACAATGCCGCCGACGCCTGTCTCTACTGGTCGAACGCGGGACACCCGCCCCCAATCTTTTACAACGGTCGAACGGGTGGCTGCCGACTGCTTATGAGCGGCGACATCACGCTGGGTGCAAAAGCGGATGCAAAGTATAGCGAGAAGTCGCTTTACCTATTCAAAGACGACGTCCTGGTCCTTTATACCGACGGAGCGACGGAATCCGTCGACCTAGAACAACGGCAATTCGGCATCGAGCGGTTGCTAACCCTGATCTCCAAGGCCCGTCACCTCAGCGCGGAAGGCATCGCCAATGCGATCTGTGAAAGCGTTGATGGTTTTTCCGGTGGGCACCGGTCGGACGACCTTACCGTCGTCGTGCTGAAGGTCAAGGGACCGACCACTTTCGAGGCTAAAAGAGCGCCTCTATAGACATGCTTTACAGCGGCGTGTGAGTCGGCGAGAGCCAAAATAGCTCGCACCTAAAGTCGGCGCGATCAAGCCTTTATAAGAGACCATGTCAGCGGCGTATCATAGCCCGGATTGCCGCTTTAAATGTGAGGACGCCCACCAGGAGTGCGAAGCCGGTCATCAACGCGGCCGGGTCTATTACCGGGCGGAATTCGACTTTGAGCGGAGTCACTTCTATGTAGCCAACCGGTTTGATGTTGATGCCCCCGCCAAAACCGGCGCCCTCGCCCTCCGCCGCCTGTGGTTTGCCGCCACCGCCACCGCCAAAGCCATAGCTGACCCGCGCTACCGGTATAATCGCGTGACTATCGAACGTCCTCGTCTCGCCGAAGACAAGCTGCACTCCGCCGTTGGCTCCTAAAACGCCAACAAGCTTGTCGATTAGATCCTTGATCCTGTTCTCCTGCATAAACAGATATCCCCTTTAGCCATACAGACCGGCGGTCTATTATTTCTGGCAACTATTATTTCCCAGCGAGATAAGATATAACTCCATATAACTCGGATAGGAGAAGGTGCTTGCTATGCTCTACTGACTAGTTGCAGCACCTGGCGGTTCAAAGCTCTTCTTCAGAACCTTCAAGAGACGCCGCGCACCTCTTGAGCGCACTCCGGACCAGACCCGCTTCCAGAAGCAACTGGACAAGCGACCAAGTTCGCGTGGCTCGTAAACGAGCGAAACCTCCGTTCGACCGGGTGCTTTCTCGCTCAGCCTCCACACCTCGCAGGCGGTCAATACAGGAGCCACCGTACGCCAGACGAGCTGGACGTTCAGTTCAATGCTGATGAGTTCTTTATCCGCAATCCACGTAAAGCCGAAAGTTCGGTGAAAGAAGCGCTTTTTCGACCCGACCTTGTATTCCCCTTCCTGAAGTGGAATCTCCCACCGACCGGGCGCGCTCAACGCCGAGACCTCTTTTGGATGGATGAGCCTACGGAAGATTTTGCGGGCGGGCGCCTTGATGGTTAGAGAGTAACCGCCGTTGAGCCAGTTTTCATGCTCTCGCTCTGCCTCAGACCCGGCGCCTTTGGTTGCCGGGGTTGTCGCTCGTTTAGCAATATCGCCCGCGTCTTTTCCGTCCTTGCCCGAGGGGTCGGTATCTTTTGTCAAGGGATACACCCGTCCCTATTCAATCGGACCGCCGAGCCATTGAATGATCCTGTCGAGCCAGGCCAGTTCCGCCTCGGCCATTCTGAATCTTTGCATGGCGATCATGTCGTGAGGTAAAGAACGCTCGCCTTCCTTACGATCGTACGGAATCTCGCCCATCGAGCGCACAATGTCCAGAACGAACCTGTGACGCTCGGCCAGCGCCCTGACCGCTTCCTCTCTCTTGATCTTGTCAACGAAGCCGATGGCGACGTTCAGCTCGAGCTCGTACGGTCTCTTCGACGAGAGCTGCGATAACAGCGCTTGGCGGAGGTGCTGGCGACCGGCGTTAGTTAGACGATAAACCCTCTTATTGCTCTTCTCGGACGCCAACTCAATAAGACCCGACCGCTTAAGCCTTGGCAATGCCTGGTAGATTGAGGCATCCCCAACATCGACCCAGTTGTCCATCGCCCGTTTATGGTACTCCCGCACGAGGTCATAGGCGTGTCTGGGTCCGTCGGCTAGAAGACCGAGAACCACTGTTTCGACCTTACCCGGCATACCGCTCTCCTTCTCAGTGCCTTTTAATGAAACAATAATATGGTGCATAGTAGCAGTCAACAGGCATTGCCACTTTGCGACAACGCACCTTCGGTGCGTGACCGAGAACCGGTGACCGCCGAAATAGCCATAGCCACTAGCTGCCAACTAAGAGCTGACGGCTAGGAATCAAAAGCTATGTGGTCATGCTGACAAGTTCATGCCTTTATGGTAAGTTTACGCGTTTGAGATAGCGTTAAAGACATCCTTTCTATTAACGAACCCACTAACCCAATAAGCTCTTTACATTTCATCGATCTTCGCAGATAATTTAACGAACTCCGACGTTTGGAGAGCACCGGCGGCCTGCAACAGCACCTTGTGGCCCCGCTGCGAAAGTTGTCTATGTCGCTTGTCAGGCGCACAGCGCAACCCAGCGTCCGAGAAACACTGTCCGAGTGGACGCGGGGAGGTGAATCTCTTTGAACAAAGGAACCGTCAAGTGGTTTAACAACCAGAAGGGCTACGGGTTTATCTCCCGTGAAGACGGACCGGATGTCTTCGTTCATTATAGCGGTTTAGCCGGAGAAGGCTACAAGACGCTTAACGAGGGCGATGCCGTCGAATTCGAGATCGAAAACGACCCCAAAGGTGGTCGTGCGACGAACGTACGAGTAGTTACTGGTTAGAAAGCCGATTTCATAGGCGGCCGGTGCTGGGTCGCCAAGTGCAGACAGAGAAGGCCGCCAAGTGCGGCCTTCTCTGTCTCCGCAATCCAGGCGATCAAGCTGTTAATCCCTGAGCAAACAAAGCGCCGAACTCACTTCATTTCTGCACGATGACGTTCTCATGCATCTCGCCTGATTCTTTTAGCGATTGCGCGAGGAGCCACTCGCATTCGTTCTCGATCGTATTGACGGCCCGTTTTAAGAGCTCGAGGCGATACGGGTCGTTGGAAGCCTGCTCGGTAGCTTCGGCCAGCCGCCCCAGCGCCGAATCGCAGACGCTGAGCCTTTCCTGGAGAACGCTCCGTCTTTCGGCCGGTGACAGGTGTGAAAACATGGCGTATCTTGCATAAAAATCTATCTTGTCATCGAAGTTCGTGCACTCGAGCGGGCCGGTCATGAGCGCTTGCAGCCTCCTCTTCCCTGCTTCTTTGAGGCGGTAAACCCTTTTGTCCGGTGCATTCTCTGTACTCTCCATGCTCCCCGATATCAAGCCCTGCTCGTTCAGCTCTCTCAGGAGTGGATAGAGCATCCCGTCGCTCACCCGCTGGATGTGACCGACGCTCCATTCAATCGACTTTCGCAGGTGATAGGCGTGGCTGGGCTTCTCCGCCAGGAACCCGAGGACCAGTACCTCGACAGCCTTCTTAACGCTCGCCATTCTGCACCTCACTTTCCTATCCAACGTGAACTAACTCATTTAGAGATATATCACTCCTACTCGACTCTAGCAACTACCCCGGGCGCAAGCGCATATGGGGGTCGGCTTCTTTTTTTCCTGGCATTTGGCCGAAGCGTCTGGCGGGCGCAGTGGTTTTGACCAAATGATGTTTGTCCAGGTCGACTAAGTGGAAAGATATCTTCCTGGCAGATGGAAAAGTTAAAATCTAGATTTCGATTCATAATGCTATCCACCGTGATCATCGCCGTCGTGTTAATGATGGTGGCCACCATGCTCGGGTCAAGAAAGCCAGCCGACCGGTTGGAAGCAAAAGATATCGCCAGTCCGGGCACCGGCACGACCACCGGCTCACCGATAAGCAA
>JAMCWL010000070.1 GCA_023481285.1 Actinomycetota bacterium
TCCGGCCACCCTTTTCGGAAACCGCTCAAAAAGTGGCCGGATTGGACCGAAACAGGTGGCCGATTTGCTCCGAAACAGGTGGCCGGTTTAAACCGAAATCAGTGGCCGGAATGGAGCGAAAAACGCAATGTACTGCTTGGAGGAGCGTGGGTTGGATTAAAGCTAACTCTAAAGTGAAGATAGGCGTCAACGGATTCATTTATACTAGGAGATAGCGAAATTCTATGCTAAAATTTTTCTAATCTATCCCTACCAAGGGGTTTGCAAATGGGTAAGAATGAGCTCGACCTAAGCCATATACTCGTTGATCTATCCGACAAGTCGGACGAGGAATTGAAAGAGATACTCGACGAGCTTTGCGAGGAGGAGGAGAAAATCTCCTTCAGGAGGAGGGTTCTACACGGCAAGATAGATATCCTCAGAGCAGAGCTGATACAAAGGCTGAAATCAAAGCACGAGGAAGGCAGGAGCATTATCACCGGCAGTGATATCGAGAAGCTGACGGAGATTCTAGCCAGGGGTTTCATAGTAGAGCAAGCGGATATAGGAAAAGAACCCAGCCAGTAGCGCCTCAGCAGCAGTTCAACCTTTCTCTACGCTAAGCGTCAATGTAAGCTACATGTACAGGGGGACCAGGTGACCGAATCAAAGCTCTTGCAGATCATTAGAGAGTTGCTTGAAGACCTTACGCAGGATATCGTCGAGGAACGGGTAGTCGCCTACATTGTCAAGGAGTTGCAAATGGGGCGCTCGTTGGGCGATGTCTTGAAGGATCCATATGTGAGCAATAGATTTGACGAAGAGAAAATCGGTGAGCTTCTCCAGAACAAAGAGATACTCTTTACGGTAGAGAAAGAGCTTGGGAATGCGTTGAGCAGGGATTTTCGGTTTGGCGATCGATAAGCTCTGGGGGTGCCATGAGGTGTAGGAGTTGCGGTGCGGAGAATGAGCGAACTGCGCTAACCTGCATGGAATGCGGTGAACTTCTAGATCATCGCCTTGAAAACGACCGCACGATGGCCTTGCCTCCCGTCGAGGTTGAAGAGGAGGTCGGTCCTTTTGAAGCGATCGCGCAGCGTGAGCCGTCTCTAGTGGTGACCAAAGGTCCATATGTTGGCCAGAGGTTCGACCTGACGAAAAGCGAGGTAACACTCGGACGTGATCCCGGCAGCGATATATTTCTGGATGATATAACGGTTTCAAGGAAGCACGCCCAGATTCTGGTCGAAGGTGCCGAATTACTCATCGAAGATGTAGGCAGCCTGAACGGCACCTATGTGAATAACGAAAGAGTCGAGAGAAGGGTTCTCGCAGAAGGTGACGAACTTCAGGTAGGCAAGTATAAATTGGTATTTGTTCCGGCCAAGCGGTAACGAGTTTGCGTTGAAAGGAGCAGACTTCATGGCGGCTAAGAGAGATTATATGACGATCGGTAGGGTGGTGGAGACGCTACGCCCCCGCTTTCCGGATCTATCGATCAGTAAAGTTCGTTTTCTTGAGGATGAGAGGTTGGTCAAGCCGAGCCGCACGGGCGGCGGTTACCGGAAGTTTACCCAAAGGGATGTCAACCGGCTTGAGCTCGCCTTAAGGCTACAGAAAGAGCGCTATCTGCCACTAAACGTCATACGCCAGACGCTTGATTCGATGACGGATGAACAGATAGCTGTGGAAGTAACCGGAGGGGCGTATGAGGGGAACGGCTCCAGCTACGTTGAAGGCGAAGGAGAGCCTCTCCCGGTTGACAAGGCGATAGGTGAGTCAGGACTCACCCAGGATCAGGTCAGACTCCTCGAAGACTACGGTGTTATTAAGGCGGTTAGGACGTCCGAGGGCAAGTTTTACAGCGCCGTCGACGTGGAGGTTATGTCGCTCGCTCGCGAGATGGCAAGATTTGGCATAGAACCACGCCACCTGCGTATGTACGGGACGCTGGTGGACAGGGAGATCGCTCTGTTCCAACAGATCATCGCTCCTCTATCAAGACAGAGAACGGATGACGGTCAGCGGCGTAGAGCTGAGGTGATCGGCCAGTTGTCGGACATATCAAACCAGTTCAAGAGGCTGCTACTCAAGAGGATGGTTCAGGAGCACATCTTGGTCAAATAGCTGATGAGGGAAGCTCCGGTTTATCGCAGACGCCATGCCGGCCGCCTGGCAAAGCGGAGAAAGGAAAGGCCAGACTTGCCGGTCGTGTAAGGAGAAAGCGATGACCGTTTGGCGGGAAGGGGAGGAGATGGCCTGCCGTTACCTTCAGAGGCGTGGCTTTCGAATCCTTGATAGAAATTTCAGAATGCGCACGGGCGAGATAGACATCATTGCGCGCAAGGGCGACTTGATAATTTTTTGCGAGGTAAAAGCGAGAGAGGGCGAGTTGTTCGGCAAGCCCTTTGAAGCGGTGACGGAGAGAAAAATCCAGCGGATACGGAGGCTGGCCGAGAGTTACATCGCTTTCAAGAAGCCGGATTTCGAGGATGCTCGCTTCGACGTTATCTCAATCGAGAATAGTAAGATAGAGCATATTGAGAATGCGTTCTAGAAACGACCGCCGACCTCCGACACCGAATAGCACCTAGTCGCGAACTGCCATTGGCCGGTTTGTTTGGGCAGGTTTTGTCGATTATTGAGTTATAAACCGCTGCCAGTATCCACAGTTACGCTACCGTCAGCGTTATTTAAACTTAATTAGCCGAAACAAAGATAATAAGCCAAATACCAAAAACCCAATACCACCCAATAGAAAAGCGATTTGGTAGCCCTTCTCACTGAATTTCACCTGTAGGAGCCTATAATAGAACATCGCGGTCCCATGAGCGAGCCGTTTATAAAAGATTAAAAACGTTAGCCCAAGAATAACAAACAAAATGCCAGCCAAATTATTCATATAAACCTCCCTATCTCTGGGCTGTAATACCTCGCCCTTAAGTAGAGGAGACCCGTCGTCTGATCGAAGTCTTCCCCCGTATAACCGAAGGTGCTCGATCTCTCTCCACCCTGGCCGAATTTGGAGGAGTAGGTGGGTACTCCGAACTCGTTGTAGGAGCACTTGGCGGTCAACGAGCCCTGCTCGCTGGCAAGTCCGGTGATCGAACCGAACACTCTGCGTAATAGTGCGGGAGGGACTTCCACCGTTAACCCCTCCATTCAACCCCAGATCAGGAGTATATTTCTAGCCGCCACTCAAATAGACGAAGCCCTTAATTATGATTTCCGGCGCTAAGATAAAGAGTCCAAAGATTAGAATCATAAAGACTACCTGCGATATAAGCAGGACTCCCAGTGTGATGAGGACCGCTCCTATCGCCTTGCTGCCATACCACAACCACCTAAAAGAAATGATGGCGAGAAACCCCCCGAGGCCAAGGGAGATAAGAGGCGTCCCGAAAGGGCCGGTCAAAAAACCAAGGACCAGTAAAGCGATGAAGACCCCGTACCCAGCCCGCCTCAGCGGGGGTGCGGCGCGGAAGAATAGATCGATCTGTTCACGCGTGAGCTTGCGACCGGTTTTATCAGCAAACTCGCGGAATCTGCGCCGGGCTGATTTGACATCGCCCTCCTTTGCATGAACCAATCCCAAAGCGTATTGATAGCTGAAGTTATCCGGTTGCAGAGAGACCGCGCGCTCAAGGTAGGTTCGCGCTTCGGAATACCTCTTGAGCTCCGTAAGGATAACGCCGATGTTGTAGGCCGCATCGGCATAATCGGGGACTATTTCCAGGGCTTGCTTGAAATGGACCAAAGATTTATCGGGTTCTTTCGAACGCATGTATGCGAGCCCGAGGTTGTAATTCATCTTAAGAGATTTTGGGTACTGCTCTTTGCCGTTGATGAGAAGCTCGGCCGCTTCCCCGTACCGCTCGCGCTCAATCAAAAGGTCTCCGAGGCCATCGTAGGCCTGCTCGTTATCGGGGTCTAAATCTAGCGCCTTTCTAAACTCAGCTTCGGCGATTTCGTAATCCTTCGATACAAGCGCTATGTGACCGAGGATAAGATGGGCTTGGAATAGGGCGTCGTTGAGCTCAAGAGCCTTCAGGCAAAGACGCCTTGCTTCCCCGTACTTTTTCTGCTTATCAAGAGTCCCGGCTAAACCAAGAAGGGCGGGTATGCTTTTTGGATCTCGGTCAAGAGCATGCCGGTAGGCGGCTTCTGCTTGAAGCCAATCTCCCTCATCAAATGCGCTATCGCCTTTAGTCAAGTCATTCATCTGCTATCTTTCCTATCTAAAACGGATGTAGATCGGTCCAGGCCAATGGGGGTCAAGCGTGTACACGATGCTATAAAAAATCATTAGGAGTCCGAACCCTAAGACAAGCCAACCACTGCTCTTACTGTGGTACCAGAACCGATAGAAAGAAAGCCAAATGATGAAAAGACCAAACCCAGACATGAAAAGCGGCGCTCCCATGAGCAGTGCTATAAAGCTCGCTATGAGAACTAGCGGAATAAGCACATACGACAGACGGCCCAAAGGGGGAGCAAGCCAAAAGAAGAGACTCGTCTGCTTTCGCGAAAGAGTCCGACCGCTCTTCTCCGAAATCTCTCGAAAGAGGCGACGAGCCGACCTAATGCCTAGTTCTTTCACATCGAGTAGCCGTAAACCAAATTGGTATCGGTAGTTATCAGGCCTTAGGGCTTCGGCTTTTTCTGCGTAAGGTCTTGCATCCGGGTACTTCTTTAGCTTCCTAAAGACAAATCCTAAAGCGAAGGCGGCATCAGCGTAATCAGGAGACAATTCGAGCGCTCGTATAAAGTAATCGACAGTCGTTTCATATTCTTTCTTGCGAGCATATACGACCCCGATGTTATACGACAATTTGGGCGAGTGCTTATATAGGGAGATGCCTTTATCAAGTATCTCAAGTGCTTCATCGTACCTCTTAAGATTCGCCAAGCAGCTACCAAGGCCAATGTGGGCTTGCTCGTTTTTTGGGTCCATCTCAAGCGCTATTCGAAATTCGTTCTCTGCGCTTTTTAAGTTCTTAGATACAATCGCTATACGGCCCAAGATTACATGAGCTTCGGCCAATGTCTTATCCTGTTTAAGAACCTTTAAAGCGAGGTCCTTAGCTTCTTCATATCGCTCTTGCTCATAAACGGTCCTGGCCAATTTCAGTAGAGTATGAGTATTTTCAGTACCCTCCTCTAGCGCACGCTTATAAGCAGCCTCAGCTTCAGCCCAGTTGCCCTTAGCAAATTCGTCATCGCCTCTTTTAATACTATCCATTTGTCACCTCTATATGGGGCTGTAGCCTGGCACAGCTCCAGAAAGCAGCTTTTCCAACGCACCGATGGCCATCGCTGCCCCTTGAGAACCAAGATAAGCAGCAGCTAGAGCTCCCCTGCCAGAATCGTACCATTTGAATCAGTGGAGCAGCTTAACCCAGACAGGGGTTGATAAAACAAAGATGGCAAAGATTAGAATCGTAAGAACCGGTATCGACAATAGTAATGCGCCCGCGGCGAATAAAACTGCGCCTATCCTTTTGCTTCCATACCAGAGCCATTCAAACGAGACCCAGATTAGGACAGCACCAGCGCCCGCAAAAGTAAGGGGAGAGATGATTGGAATAGCAAGAGTTAATACGCCCATGATCAATACTAATGGAATAATCCAACGTGCTTTACGTCCCAGCGGAGGCGCCGTCACGAAGAACCTGGCCATTTGTTTACGAGTAAGAGAGCGACCGCTTTTATCTGCGAACTCACGGAAACGTCGCCGGGCTTCCTTAACATGCCCTTCCTTAGCGTCTATCATTCCCAAAGCGAGCTGATAGTTAAAGCTATCAGGTTTTAGTGCGGCCGCTTTTTCGAAATATGCCCGCGCCTCGAGATACTTTTTCTGTTCTGTAAGCAAGACGCCTAGATTACAGGCAGCCTCTGGATAGTTGGGTTCCATATCGACTGCATTCTTTAGATGCGCATAAGCCTTATCATATTCGCGCAAGTATTGATAGGCTAGCCCGAGGTTATATGCCATTTTTGCTGATTGCGGGTAGATCCTCCTGCCTTCCTTAAGCACCTTGATGGCTTCATGATACATTCGGCGTCCTGTTAAAAGACCGCCCAAAGCAAGGTGAGCTCTCTCGTTTCTTGAATCCAATTCAAGAGCCCGGCGGAATGCTTTTTCAGCGGTTCGGAGATCCCTTGAACGAAGTGCAAGTCGACCTAGATTGACATGCACATCCGCCCATGTATCATCAAGATCAAGCGCCTCTAGGCAAATCCTTCTTGCTTCTTCGTACTTTGCTTGTTCTTCAAGAGCCTTCGCTAGCTGCACATATACATGTATATTTTGCGGATCTTCTTCAAGAGCGCGCCGGTATGCTACTTCCGCCTCAGCCCAGTTACCCTTTGAGAATTGATCGTCGCCATCTTTCAAGTTTTTCATTGGTGCACCTTATCAAAACGCATAACCTTCAACTAGCTTGCGAAGTGCCGGCCCGACAATGGGGATCAGCTCGGGGTTAGTTACAGTAATAATAGCTAAGGCTCCTCCGAGTGCCACTCCTGCAGCGTACTTTCCCGGAGTACCCAGAGAAAAAGTAAAATTGGCCTTATAATCGATGTCCAGTGAACCCTGCCGGAATGACACCGTCCTCGTTAAAGTCATATAATAGCTTCTAATCCAATCGCCTGGGACGTTCCCAGTCGTTACACTCCAGTGGTTCGTGAAAATCGAATTTGACACGTTCGAGTTGGGAGTTATGTTAAAACCACCAGTCTTGTCTATCCCATAGCTAGCCAGCGGTGTTTCCAAGGTAATATCCCAAAGCCCATATAATATCTTAATATCCTTGCTTCCACTAACTGTGCCAGATATCCATGCTTCGAGGGATACCTCTCCTAGCATTATCTTCCATGCATTGAAGAATGTGGTGGCACCAGTCCCACCCTTCGGGCCGAGGCCCAGTCTGTCGATGTAGCTCAGCGGGTTGTTCAGGACATATGCATACCGGTTCTGGGTCCTTGGCGTGATAAGGTTGCCGGGAAGCGGGTCTTGGCTTATGAACCTCCCGATCTCTGGGCTGTAGTATCTTGCCCTAAGATAGAGCAGGCCGGTCGTCTGATCGAAGTCCTCGCCCGTGTATCCATAAGTGTTCGACCTTTCTCCTCCTTGGCCGAATTTGGAGGAAGCCGTAGGGATGCCGAACTCATTGTAGGAGTACTTGGCGGTAAGGGCGCCCTTTTCGTTGGTCAGGCCGGTAACCGAGCCCAGGGCGTCGTAGAGGTAGTAATCGGCTTTCGCTTTGTCGTTTACCTTGGCGATCCTTTGCAGGCCGTAGATGAAGGTGTCGGTTTTGCTTTTCTCGTTTATCGTCTGGAGCACCTGGCTTATGGGGCTTGAGAGATCGTTTATGTATTCGACCGTCTTTTTCTCGGACATTGTTCCTTCTTCTATCTCATACTCGGTTCTGCCGGTCCTGTTTCCCAGGCCGTCATAGGCATACTAGACGGTTTGACTGCCTCCTTTACTTTCGTGCGAAAGCGACATCCTCTAAGGTCACTTAAACAGACGCTTGG
Organism: Actinomycetota bacterium; assembly: GCA_023481285.1. Lineage (GTDB taxonomy): Bacteria > Actinomycetota > Aquicultoria > Aquicultorales > JAMCWL01 > JAMCWL01. Next base: position 7,519 of record JAMCWL010000070.1, read on the forward strand.
TCTTTGGAAGGAGCAAGAATACGCAACTGATCAAGCTTAGGAAAGCGAATATGATGTAAGCTGGAAATGGCTGCTCTAAGCGTTCGGCGGGCGTCATCTCGCTTCCTTTAATCATCAGATAAATAACGCCATTAAGAGCACCTATACTCCACATTAACGTATTTAGCGTTGCGATCACAAGAATTATGACCCTTGAGATCCGCCTAAAGGTTAGCAATAGGAGTGCGGCAGCGGCAGTAAGAGACCCAAAAACTATGCCAAAAATAGGCAAAAGACCACCGATCTGGTTGTATGCAGCACGCCCAAAATAGATCAGAAAGACACCGATTCCGAAAAAATATAATGAGATCAGCGCCAATACTACATAGGTTAAAGCCATCCCTATATACCTACCGATGTTTCCTCTTGCCATTAGCCGCCCTCGTGCCTTGTTAGCCTACTTTTCCGATACTGCGAGCAAATACTTTGCAAGATACCAATAGGTCTGCATTTCGGTCGCCTCAAGCCTGTTGCCAGAGTAGTCGTAATCTGGATTGTATCCTATAATTTTTCCATAATGAGAGCCGTAGCCAGGAATTTCTCCGTGAGCTACTAAATCCTGCACGCTATGAAGGCCAATCCCAAGCTCCACCAGGCTGTCTTTCCTTCTACCTGAGAGCCTAGCTTGGATTGCTTTGTCAAGTTGCTCCATGGCGCGCGTTAATTGCGTTGGGTCTCCTCTACCGAAAACGGAACCGTAGTTTTCATTAAGATGCCTGCCTTCGCCTTCGAAAAAGGTATCAGTCAGCTTATCGGATAGAGCAATGACTCTTGCATCCTCATCCGAGAACCCTATTCTTACCGCCCACTCCAAGGTCTTGTCATAATGTATTTTCTCTCCCCAGAGCCCAAGGGGATCGATATAAGCCAGTGGGTTGTTATCTACGTAAACGTACCTGTTCTGAGAAGTCGTCTTTCCGAAGACATTTGGCGTTGGATCCTGCCTGATAAACCGCCCGGTTTCGGGGCTGTAGTATCTTGCCCTAAGATAGAGCAGCCCGGTCGTCTGATCGAAGTCCTCACCCGTGTATCCATAAGTGTTCGACCTTTCTCCTCCCTGGCCGAATTTGGAGGAAGCCGTAGGGATGCCGAACTCATTGTAGGAGTACTTGGCGGTAAGGGCGCCTTTTTCGTTGGTCAGGCCGGTAACCGAGCCCAGGGCGTCGTAGAGGTAGTAATCGGCTTTCGCTTCATCATATGCCCTTGATTTATCGTTCACCTTTGCGATTCTTTGCAGGCCGAAGATGAAGGTATCGGTTTTGCCCTTTTCATCCACGGTCTGAAGCACCTGGCTTACGGGTCTTGAGGGATCGTTTATGTACTCTGCCGTCTTCTTCTCGGACACTTTGCCTTCTTCTATCTCATATTCGATGCGGCCGATTCTGTTGCCAAGGCCGTCGTATGCGTATTCTACTACTTTGGTCTCTTCATCGCTTGCGATCTCAACCTTCGCCAGGCGGTTGGCGGAGTCGTAGGAGATTAAAAACCAAAAAGCGTACTAATAACACCTAAAATCATTAAGACGCCACCAACAAGAACTAGAGCTCCGACAAATCTGCTTCGGTACCAAAACCACAAAAAAGATGCCCAGACAGCAAGGCATCCAATAATAAGAATGAGTAATTCTCCTTGGCTCTTGAGGGCAAAGTAGATGATCAGTATCGGAAGCGCAATACCAAGAACATCCCCGAGACTACCGAGCGGCGGAGACACCATGAATGCTCGGGCAGCCTCATTAAACGAGAGCATACTTCCCTTCTCTCTCGCATACTTGTGCAACACTGCCCTCGCCAACTTATGCCCTTTCTTGCATCGAAGATAGGCGATCGCTAATCCTAGATGATATTTGAAGTTCGACGGGGCGAGCTCTACCGCGCGTTCAGCAAATCGCATCGCCTCGTCGCGTTGGCGAAGTCTCTGTTTGAGACAATAGAAAGTATAATTGGTCTGGGGCTCTGTTGGATCCAGCTCAAGCGCCCTCTCGAGGTACCGTTGAGCTGCACTAAAATCTCGGAGTTTGTAATAAATTAACCCAAGGGAGAGGTTTATTTGAGTCGAATTTGGCGCTAGTTCTACAGCTTTAATTAAAAACCCGATTGCTTCCTTATGCCTTCTCAGATTGTAAAGCATGCTCCCCATAGCAGCATAAGCGTCAGAATAGGCCGGATCGATCTTTAAGGCCTCCCGGAAATTTCTCTCGGCAGCTCCAACATTTTTCAGTCGTAGGTGAGCAAGGCCGAGGTTGGTCAATGCAATTGCATTATTGGGGTCAAGCCTTAATGCTTGAGCTAATGACTCAAGCGCCTTTATGACTTCTCCACGCTCTATTTGGATTGCGCCTAATGTACTCCAGGCATCTGATATCTTAGCGTCATTATCAAGCGCCGTCTGTGCATGAATTTGAGCCGTTGAAAAATCTGGGTCAATCCCATTTCTAGTTGAAACTTCCACGGCTCATGACTACGCTACCTCCGTTTGAACCGGCTGCTTCTCTTCGATCTTCAGCTCCCTCTTGAGCGCCTCGCGAAGTTTGAGAAGATGGCGAT
>JAMCWL010000043.1 GCA_023481285.1 Actinomycetota bacterium
TCTTAGCCCCTACCTCGCATATCTGCCGGAACAACACCTACAGGTCATAGTCAGTCAGTTGTTTTGGAATTGCCTGATCTCACACTACCCGATCCCTGGCCGCCCGACTATTAATCCGATATTGGTGTCACACTAACGCCAATTGAATCGCGCTTAAATGTGTTATAATCTTCGCGTTCGCAGAGTGCGGGATGTAGCGCAGCTTGGTTAGCGCGCCACGTTCGGGACGTGGAGGCCGGCGGTTCAAATCCGCCCATCCCGACGCATATAAGAAAGCCGCCTATTTTGGCGGCTTTCTTATATGCAGAGCATTGGAACATTAGAGCATTAGACATTAGAACTCCTGAAGACAAAGACGAAAGCCTAATTTGCGACGGAAGCGCCGAACCGTTCCAATGCGGTCTAATGTTCTAATGATCTAATGTTCTGCCGTCGGTCTATAAAAATAAATGTATGAGTTTACATTCCAAAACCTCGCTATAGGTTAAGTCCCAATGAGGCACGCAATTTCGTATCTGGGCAAGCAAGGTTATCAAAGATTACCTCATCAAAGGCTATGCCGTAAATGTGCAACCAGACGGTGCTAAAGTATTCCGGCCTATTTGTCGAAATTTACAAAGATGGGGGCGAGCGTAATGGTCGTAACTAGCAAAGATAAGTTGCGAGTCATGATTTATATCGGTGAATATTGGCTCGAAGCCGACATTCATATGCTGCCCGGCAGCCGGTTGACTGACGCGCTGAACGTTAAGACGAAAGAGTTCCTGGCGCTCACTAACGTAAAAGTCATCGACCCGCACACGGGCAGGGTCACCTACGAGATTGACTACGCGGCGGTCAACCGGATTGAGATAGAGATAATCTTTCCCATCGAAGCCGGTCTCAAGCCCACCAGCGAAGAGGTCGTCAAAAAGATCGTTGAAGAGGTCGTCGATTAGGCATCAAAAGTCCATCTTATTTACCTTGGCCTTATAGGTAGATGGTCTTATAATAATTTTAAGCCGAGGCTTTTTGGCTACTAGAAGGGGTGTTTGTTTTGGGCAAGGATAGTTATCTGCGTGTGCCGATCACTATGCCGGAAGAGATGTTCTCCTTTCTCGAAGGGTTAAGCATCAAGTCCAAGGTAACCGGCGGGCGCAAGTTGGCAAATACGGCTATTGTGCGAGCGTGCGTTATGTCGGTCATGGATCTCGAGCTTGACGTGTCGGGCGTTAACGACGAGGACCAGCTCAAGGAGCGTATTGCAGATGCTTGGGCCAAACGCCTAGGGATCGCTTAGCGTCACCTTGACCCAGTCTTGGCGCTCTTCTACAATTCAATCGATTGGTTCTGGTGGAGGAGGTAATGGTGTCCAGTTGTTGGGACATCAAAGGCTGCCCAGCTAGCCACTATATGGCTTGCCCTGCCTATGGGCGTGGGGTGAGCTGCTGGGAGATCAAAGAAGGCTGCCTCTGTCGTTCGTACGGCGAATGCGAGTCGTGTCCGATCTACACTAAACATCTGCAATCGGTATCTCAGGAGCAAAAGTAGCTGATCAGGCTGATTAGGGGGCAAATTGCTGACCGTCACATGCGTTGATACGCTAGACGGATTTAGAGACCTACGAGATCGGTGGAACAACCTCGCGACGGACAAAGGAAGCATTTTTCAAACGTGGGAATGGTGCTGGACCTGGTGGCTCAAGTACGGTAAAGGGCGCAAGTTGTTCATCATCTGCGCCAATGAAGGTGATCGCCTGGTTGGTCTGGCGCCTCTTTTTGTCTCTTCCTATTTCGGTCTGCCGTTTAAGGTGGCCAGCTTCTTGGGAACCGGCTGCTCTGACTATGGAGATTTCCTGCTTGACCCCGGACAAGCTGATGTGGCGGTTGCCTCGACCCTTTCATTCCTGAGAGCTTGGCGTGGGTGGGACGTACTCGATCTTCAGCAACTGCCTCCCGGCTCGCCCCTATTTAAGATCGAGACTATGTCGGGAGAGTTTGCGGTCAAGAGACTCGGACAAGACGAGTGCTACTCTCTCGATCTGCCAGGAAGCCACCTGGAGCTCCTCGGATCTCTCTCGAAGAAGTTTCGTTGGAACATCGCTTATTATCAGAGGCGCCTGAAGCGTGAGGGCGAGCTGGAGTTTCGGAGAACTTCCGATCCGGAAAAAGTGCCTGAAGACATAGAGACTTTTTTCGGTCTGCACCAGAAGAGGTTTGTTAGCCAAAGAAAGCTGGGGCGCTTCCTGAGCCCCCGGTTTGTAAGCTTTCACATCGATGTTGCCTCTGAGATGCTCAAGAGTGATAGGCTCGGGCTCTTTTTCCTCTCGATCGATGATCTGGCGGTTGCTTCTCTCTACGGCTTTGAGCTCGGAGGGACATACTACTACTATCTGGCCGGATTTGAGCCGAGCTGGGGCAAGTTCAGCGTTTCGACCGTCCTCCTCTCCCTGGTCTTTGAGGAGTGCATAAACAAGGGATTGGCAAGGTTTGACTTTATGCGAGGAGCCGAGCCTTACAAGCTCAGATGGGGTGCGGTCGGGACTCAAAACGCGCGACTGATTATCGAGAGGCCGACTCCCCGCGCGGGGTTTGTGCGCCGGCTCATCCAAACTGAAAACGAGCTTGTCGTGCGGGCCAAAGCGCGTGCGGCCGAGGTGTAGGGCTTCCTCGGAAAGCAAGATAGCTCTTTTTTAAAATAGTCCACTGGGCCGAGCAATGGATCAATGGATCCGATCAATGAATCGCAATGGAACAATTTTTCAACCGTTCCATTGCTCTGGTGATGAGGCGATGGCAAGGAATCCATCGCCCAGGGGGGCAAACCAAGCGTAAACCAAGGCCGTTTACGCCGCCACTGAGAGGTTATTTTCGAGGCGCTCCACGCCCGGCGTCGCTAAGGCAATGGCGCCCGCTTCGTCTCTCTGTCTTTCGGAATCGACCGTGCCGTCCAGGAAAGCCGTACCGGCGGAGACCACGATGCTTATATTAACCGCATTGATCGCCGCCCTTTCCAGACGTCTGAGCACATCCCATGTGACTCTCTCGTCTTCGGACAGAGGCTCGCTCGGTGCTCTAAGGCGGTTGACGACCCCGCGAACTCCCGGCACCGATTTGGCGGCCGTCTCGGCAAGTTGCCTATCGTTGGCACCCCAGGCGATTCCCTCCAGGTGCACTAGGCCGTCGCGGGCGGACGCCGAGATATTCTCAACGTGGAGTCCGGCGGCGGAAATCGCCTGTTCGATGTCGTTTACGAGCGTCGCATCATCGGCAACCGCTTCCGGGAGAAGAGTTATTTTAGAGACGACATCCCGTACACCGGCAGTCTTCGACGCTGCGCGGATCGCCTCCTCGGCCTCGAGCGCGGAGTATGCGTGGCCGCTCAAGTAAACTACCCCATCGATGACCTTCTCCACGCCCGCTATTCCCGAGAGCCCCGCGTCGTCGAGCGCCTTTGTAACCGCGCCCGGCAGATCTCGACTGGAAACCTCCCGGGACTCGAGGGTTATGTCGTTATCAATTTTTTCTGCACCGAGCCGCCGGGCGATTTTTTCTGCAAGGTGGCGCTCTTGAGAAGAGGTAACGACGCCTGTTAGGCGAATGACGTCTCCGTCTATGTCGACGTCGATTTCGCTTTTGATCTCCGGATTGAGAGCCAGCTCATCTCGGATAGCTTGTCCCAATTCGAGCGGGTCCATCGCCTCACCCCCAAGCCTATTTTCCCCCGCGATCTTTCAGCTACGCACATTTTCGTCCACGACTCAGACGACTAAGTGTAAAATAATACTCCGGGAGGTCGGTTGGCGCTTGCCAAAAGAAAAGTTGATTAAGGGCAGATATCGAATAATCGAAGCTCTTGGTCGTGGCGGCGTGGCCACCGTCTACACAGCCAATGACGAGGTCCTCGACCGGGTTGTAGCGCTGAAAGTTCTTGACGAGCGCTGCTCGCGCGACGCCGCCTTTATAGAGCGTTTTAAGAGGGAGGCGCAGGCGGCGGCGGGAGTTCGTCATCCCAATGTGGTGACGATTTTCGATAGTGGCGAGTATAACGGATCGCACTTTATCGTCATGGAGTACGTCGAGGGTCGCACCCTGAAAGACCTCTTGGCAGAAGGCGCCTTGGACCCCGACCGGGCGGTGCGCATCTCCATACAGATCGCAAGAGCCCTGGCACACGCGCATCGCTCCTGCATAATCCATCGCGATGTGAAGCCGGCGAACATCATCGTTGCGCACGATGGTGTGGCTAAGATCGCCGATTTTGGCATCGCGAGGGCGCTCGACCGACCGGGGATAACCCAAACAGGCAGGGTTCTCGGGACGGCCGAGTATCTCTCGCCAGAACAAGCGCTCGGTAAATCAGCCGATGTAAGATCGGACATCTACTCCTTCGGCATCGTTCTCTTTGAAATGCTGACCGGGAAGCCGCCGTTTGGCGGCAAGAACCCGGTCGAGGTGGCGGCGCGCCACGTTACCGAGCCGCCGCCCAGGTCATGCGATTTGAACCCGAACGTCCCAAGCGGACTCTCTTCCCTCGTCGACCGATTATTATCAAAAGATTCACAGGTGAGGCCGGCCGGATTTGATGAAGTCGTCGAAGAGCTTCTACCATGGGTGGGCGCGGACCGGATTACCGCGTCGCTTTCCCTGAAACGTCAAGTGCGCCCTGCCCCCTGGCTTAAGGCCGGCGTAACAGTTGCGGCGTTTCTGGCGGTCTTTGCCGTCTATCTGACCGCCGGTCGAAAGCCGGTTGACAGGCTTACCCAGAACAGACAGGCTCCAACCACCCTGCCATCGCGACTTAAACCGGCCGTCGTCAAGGATTATGATCCGGGCGGAAACGGTGTGGAACGACCCAATGAGGTCGGCCTCGTCTTGGATGGAATTCCGGGAACCGCCTGGTACGCCGAGGGGTATGCCAACGAAGACTTCGGCAATCTTAAGGAGGGCGTCGGTCTCTACGTCGACTTTGGCGGCGTCCGCTTTGTGAAGGAGATACGTGTGCGCTCTCTCGCCTCCGGATGGAGCGCTCAGGTAAAGGGCTCAAACGACGCTCGCAACTGGCGGGTGATTGCAGAAAAACGCGATATGTCGACCGATCACACCTTTAAAACGACGGGAGGTTATCGCTACTATCTTCTATGGATTACCAAGCTGACCCGGATTCCCGGTCAAGACGGATATAGAGTTGCAATCGATGAGTTGGATTTCAAGGGCTGAGCTTTTGCGCGAATGGAGGCAGGTGGTATAATTATTTCAAATCCTGATGGTTCACCAGGTAAATCGTGAGTGAAGCGTGGTGAAAGATGGCACAAACGCTGCTTCTTAACGCCAGTGCGGAGCCTCTCACCTTCGTCTCCGTAAGACGCGCAATCATCCTTGTCTTAAAAGACAAAGCGGAGATCATAGAAGCGCATGTTGAGAGGCGGATTCGCACGGAAAAATGTGATTACCCTTATCCGCTCGTCATACGGCTCGTTAAGTTCGTTGAGATCCCGAAGCGCTTTCGCTCGGTCGTTTCAAATACCGTATTGTTCGCTCGCGACAACTACGCCTGCCAGTATTGCGGTCGTCATAGGAGTGAGCTTAAGAAGAAGGAACGGTTAACGAGGGAGCATGTCAAACCGATATCCCGCGGTGGTACTGATACTTGGGACAATGTGACTACGGCATGTTCTTCTTGCAACCACAAGAAGGGCGACAAGTTGCCCTACGAAGTGCGGATGTACCCGAAGACGACCCCGTACGAACCCCGCTACATCGCGCTCGTGCTGCTTGCGGAGTCCGTAGATGAGGTTCAGCGCAGTTACATTGAACCCTTCCTTAAAGCCGCCATGCCATCCCTCGGGTAACTTCGGGCTGTTTTGCTTCTCCAGAAAGAGAGATATGAAGCGCGTGAGAGTGATCATAAGCGGCCGCGTCCAGGGCGTCTTTTTCAGGGCTTACACGCGTCAGGAAGCTGAGAGCCGTGGGCTTCGAGGTTGGGTCAGGAACCTTCCGGACGGTCGAGTGGAAGCCGTCTTCGAGGGGGACGAGAGGGCTGTTGACGATATGGTCGCCTGGTGCCGTGTCGGACCGCCTGCCGCCGCTGTAACCGCTACCGATTTGGTTGAAGAAGAGCCGGCCGGAGAGCCGGGCTTCTTCATCCGATGAACTGTCAAAAGCAGTCGACAGGCTGTTATTGGCCAGTCTTTTTGAGCGCAAAAAACTCTACATCTGGAGGTTTCATGAATCTTGAGGCAATTTCGGCTAAAACCCGACCGGTACTTGAGGCGAAGAACGCGGCCAGGGAGATCGGCATAAAAGAGTCAAGGCGAACGATTCGCAGTTGTTCCGTCGCTATCAGGGCGATACACCGCGACGACTACGATGAAGCGCGCGTTCATCTGGCTGAGGCCAAGAAGACACTTACTTCAGCTCAGAAGTCTCTTGCCGATCACCCGGACATATATTACGCCGGCTTTTTGCAGGACGCCGAGAAAGAATTCGCCGAAGGCCACACCACGCTGGCGCTAGTCACCGACCAACCGCTTCCTGACCCGGATGACATCGGTGTGGGCTACGCCCAATACTTGAGCGGGCTTGGCGAGGCGATGGGCGAGCTGCGAAGGCATATTCTCGATATCATCCGGAAGGGCGATCTGCACCGAGGAGAGCGATACCTGGCAGCCATGGACGACGTCTTCTACTTCCTACTCTCCTTCGACTTTCCGGACGCCATAACTCCAAACTTGCGGCGCAATACCGATCTTGCGAAAGCGGTTATGGAGAAGACTCGCGGCGATCTGACGACCGCCATCCGTCAGGCAAGCCTTCGAGAGACGCTTGAGAGAATAGAAGGCCGGCTGGAAAGCGGTAGCGAATAGTGATCCGGACGGTCTTTTTCGACGCGGGAAACACCCTGATATCCTTTACAGAGATTTCCTTGGTGCAAGAAGCGCCGGCTTGACACCCGTCTCATCGACTGGACTAGCGCGCCGCCACTTTTGGCCGTGTGGCCGTCAATCACCCATCGCAACTTGCTGACGTTAGGGCTAGCTTCTGATCTGCCTTTTCGCGCGTCGCCCCCAGGTACGGGCGATGATAAGGTCTATGACAGCCAGAAACGCGGTACCGCCCATGAGTGCGCCTATGACGGACGTGCTTAGGGCTAAAGCGGCCGCGAAAATCGTGGAAATCGCGAGTATTACAACGCCCATCCAGATTACCGTAGACGCCGAGTCGATCTTCATGGAGCACCTCCATTTGACTTATACCCACTCAAGAGTGGCTGTCTTCGGCGTCTCTCTAAGCGCAGCCGGTTTTCATCAGGTGAGAACCGTCACGGCATTAAAAAATTGATCCCAAGAAGCCTTTCGGGATTCTTGCCGCCCCTGAGCTTTACGGCAAGGTTGCCTAACGAACTTCTTGGGATACAGATATATAGTATATCTTAGATTTAGAGCTTAGTAAAGAAGGGAAAGCTTAAGTGTTACATCGCCGAACCGTCCGTTATGACTCCCAATCTGTGCCGAGCGCCGTCAGCGTTTTGTTCTTCCTGGTTTCGGGTAACTTTCAATAAACGACCATTCATCGGCGACCGCCGGAAATAATCCCAGACGTCGTCCTTGGTTCATCCTTTGGAGGTGACGACTTGAGCGCTGAGCGGGACCTCGACAAGAGCTTAAAGCGGATAATAGAGATCGAAAAGGAGATCTCAAGCAGGGCTCCGAACCTTGCCGAGCAAGCATCGCTCTTGGAGGAAGAGATAGACCGGAATTACAGGGCCGGCGGAGACGACAGTATCGACCTGCTGGCAAAGCTCTGTCTCTTGTCGGAGATTTGCGGAGCGCTTGATTTTGATAGGATGATCGAAGCTCGCGAGCACTTCCAGGAGGCTTTTCCCGAGCACTTCTCACATTACCTTTCAAATCTTGAGACGATCGGTTGGAAGATAACCTGGCCGGGTTGTCTCGAATGCGGCAACTTTAAGGAGTCTTGCGCGCTCGGCTTGGTGCCGCTGGAATCCCGAGAGAGCCGCAACCACTTCAACAAGTTCTGCTCGTCAAAGAAGGTCCGGGAGACCGAGCGGAAGTAAGCCTCTGCTGACAGGTCCAATCTCATGGATAACGTCTGGAAAGTGGAGATCGGCCACTTTAAATCGTCGAACCGAACCCCGCTACTTGGCCCCGCCCGCCGTGTTGAGGATGACGACCGGAGGAAGGCCGTCTACCTGTTCATTAACCTCTTTTACAAGGCGCTCAATGTCGCTCTGGCCGAGCGTTCCGGGGATGATGTAGGCGGTGACATCCCCCCGTCGCCAGAAGAATTGGACTTTCCCCCTGGGACGGGTGACAAAGACCTCAACTCCACCGATTTTTTCGGTCGAGAGCTGCTCGAAGCCTCCGCCAAAGCGGGACATCGCTTGTTTCATCTTTTCGAGCTGCTCATCGGCGATCGATTTATTCTCATAACGCGTAAGCCAGATGGACACCTCTTCCTCGTACGATGCGATAACCGCATCGGCTGCGGGTCTGACCTGTCCTTTATGAAGCCTGCGCGTGGCCTCCATGGCCTCCTGGCCGGTTATCGATTCGAGAAGCTTTTTGCCGCCGATTTCGTTCTGGACGATCCTGGCGAGCTCGGATGATCTTGCGGTCTCATAGAGCTCCCTTTGGGGCCTGGAAAACGGGCGCGCGATGACGATCCCGATGACGATCGCGCTCACCAGGATGATGACGAGCGGAAAAGCAACCCTCGACCATCTCTTTAAAGACCAGCCCATCTGTTTCACCTCGTGTTACGGCTTAATCAGCTCCAAATGCTCTTTTGGCGGTTGGATCGAGCGGTTCTTGAATTCTAGCCCGATCGCAACGGGTAGGCAAGTGATCCGACGCTTCAAAGAAGTGACGCCATATGCGACCGGGAAATTTGGGTAAGAATAACGCGCTCAGTCAGAGAAAGGGGGTCCGATCGGTGTTTCGGACAGGCGGTGAGCTCCTGCAGAAGGCCTGGGAAAACGGTTATGCTATAGGCGCTTTCAACACGAACAACCTTGAGATCACGAAGTCTATTGTCAAGGCCGCGGTAAATGAGCGCGCGCCCTTTATCTTTCAAGTCAGCCCGTCGGCGGCCAAGTACGCCGGCATTCATTTTCTGACGGCCATTAACTTGATCGGAGAGACGGAGACAAGCGCAGCGGGCGTTCCCTGTGTGCTTCACCTGGATCACGGTCTCGCATACCACGATATCGTGGGCGCCCTTCGAGCCGGCTTCTCTTCGGTGATGATCGACGGCTCCAAGCATCCATTCGAGGAGAACGTCACGCTGACGATGAAGATCGTCGAACTCGCTCACGAGGCGAATGTTTCGGTCGAGGCCGAACTCGGCCGACTCGTCGGGGTTGAGGACGAGATTTCGGTCACCGAACGAGAAGCCTCGATGACCGACCCCGAAAAAGCGAGAGAATTCGTCGAGCGCACCGGGGTGGATTCGCTGGCTGTCTCGATCGGCAATGCGCATGGCTGGTATAAGGGCAAGCCCCAACTTGACTTTGACCGCCTGAAAGCGATCAACGAAGTCGCCGGCATACCGCTCGTTCTCCACGGGGGCTCAGGAATCCCGGACGAGGACATCAAAAAGGCGATCTCGCTCGGGATAGCGAAGATAAACATCGATACCGAGATCAGAGACGCGTTCAAGCGCGGAGTCGCCGGCTTCATCGAGCAGAACCCGGACATCTTCGATCCGAGGAAGATCATGACGCCCGCGATGGACGAGATGGCGAAAGTCGTTGCGAGCAAGATGCGGCTGTTCGGCTCGGCCGGCAGGGCGGAAGAGGTTGCCGAAGCCTTGAGGCGAGCGGCTTAGCTTTTTGGAGGCGCTCACGAGCCGGGCAGTAGCAAAAAACGCAGCCTGCGGGCAGACGCGGCGCCTCTGCACGAATTAATCGAGCCAAACTAAGGGGGGAGAGATGAAAATTGGTCTTTTGACCGGTGGCGGAGATTCCTGCGGAATTAACGCCGCCGGCCTCATTCTGCCCAAC
>JAMCWL010000105.1 GCA_023481285.1 Actinomycetota bacterium
CGAGAAGGAAGGCACCTTCACGAGCACCGAACGCAGAGTCCAGAGGGTGCGAAAGGCGATCTCGCCCCCTGGCGAGGCGAGGGCGGACTCCGAGATCGTCGCCTTGCTTGCCGAGCGTCTTGGGCATGAGTTCGAGTCCGCACCGCCGGAGGTCTTCAAAGAGCTCGCCCGCCTCACCCCGCAGTACGCCGGCCTCTCGCACGAGAGGCTCGATGAGGGCGGCCTGCAGTGGCCCTGCCCCAGTCCGGATCATCCAGGCACGCCCATCCTGCATGTGGAAGAGTTTGCCCGTGGGAAGGGGCTTTTCTCAAGGGTAGAGCAGCTACCTCTATCTGAGGCACCGGATGAAGATTTCCCCTTGATGCTGACGACGGGCAGGGTTCTTTACCAGTACCACACCGGATCAATGAGCCGGCGGACGGCTCTCGACGCGCTGGAGCCCGAGGCCTTGGTCGAAGTAAGCCCGGCTGACGCCGACGCCGCGGGTCTTGTCGACGGGGAGATGGCGCGGGTCGTCTCGCGCCACGGCGGTATATCGGTTAGAGTCCACACAACCGACCGGGTCCCGCCCGGAACGGTTTTCGTGCCCTTCCATTACTCTGAAGCAGCCGCTAATATACTTACTGGAAGCACTCTGGATCCGGTCGCCAAGATACCGGCGCTTAAGACGACGCCGGTGAGGATAGAAAAAGAGTAAAGCAGACGCTGGATTCTGGACTCTAGACGCTGGACAAACGACCGACGACATTAAATAGTAGGGGCGGTTTGTGAACCGGCTTGGCATGGCGGCCGGATGCTGGAGTCTAGACGCTGGACAAAGGAGTGGTCCAGGTAAGGGTGTTATTGGAGCACAACAACCGGCTGCGCCGGTTATATGTTTAGGAAACAAACGTGTCATTGCGAGGAGTCTGAAGGACGACGAAGCAATCTCAAATAAGCAGCGACATAGTCAGCAACTGGACCTATGAGGTGGTATGAGATTCTTCGGTCAGCCTTCCGCTTCGCTCCAGGCCTTCCTCAGAATGACATGAGCCGGGAGTTTGCTTTATGGCGGCAGTCGGCAGTCGGCAGTCGTATTTTCGAGGCAGCATTAAGCCCAAAGGCGTCGTATATCGGAGTGGTCAATGAGAACCAGGATTCCTGGCTTGAAGGTTGGTCATGGGACAGACCTTGAGGGTGGGACGGGTTTGACCGTCGTCCTCTGCCCGGAGGGGACGGTCGGCGGCGTCGATGTGCGAGGCGGGTCCCCGGGGACCCGCGAGACCGATCTCCTAAGGCCCATGAACCAGGTTAATTACGTCAACGCCGTCCTTCTAGCCGGTGGGAGTGCATTCGGCCTGTCGGCCGCCGATGGCGCTATGAGCTTTCTCGCTGAGAGAAATATTGGTTTTCCCACGCCCGCCGGGCCGGTTCCCATTGTGCCCGCGGCTATCCTCTACGACCTGGACGTCGGCTCGGCCTCGGCTCGGCCCACCGCGAAAATGGGATACGAGGCGTGCGAAACAGCGTCCACTGAGTTTTCCGAAGGGACGGTAGGCGTGGGTACGGGAGCAACCGTCGGGAAGATCCTCGGACCGGACTTTAGAATGAAGGGCGGCTTCGGCGCCGTCTCCGAAGAGCTTCCAGGTGGACTGCTCGTCGAGGCGTTTGCCGCCGTCAACGCGGTCGGCGACGTCATCGGCGCCGACGGGCGGATCATCGCGGGCGCCCGCTCACCATCGGGGGACTTTCTGGACACGATAGTATTCTTAAAGACGGGAGTGGCGCCGCCACCCAGCCCGATGCAGAACACGGCGCTTGTCATCCTGGCGACAAATGGTAAACTTACAAAGGAAGAGGCGAACAAGGTGGCACAGATGGCCCACGATGGATTCGCCAGGAGCATCAGGCCGGTGCACACCTCCTTCGACGGCGACACCGTTTTCTCCCTCGCCACCGGAGAGGTCGACGTGCGCGTGGACGTCGTCGGGGCCATCGCCGCCGAGGTCGTCACGGCGGCGATAAGGCGGGCGGTCGAAACCGCCATCCCCCTCTTCGGCATTCCCGGGCTTGCGAGTTAGCCATTTTGGGGTAAAGAAGTACCACGCCGGACGGGCCGCACCTTCTGGGCGGCACCGGAAGGCTTGACATAGATGGCGCGTCGCGCCAAAGTCTGGTATCCGCACGGAACTGGAACGGAGGTAAAAATGACAACCGCTCAATGTTCGGTCTGCGGCCGGGAGGTAGCGCTGGCCGAACCCCAAGAAGATGCACCTATCTGTGAAAGCTGCGCCGCTAAAGACAGAAGCCCAACGCAGACTATCGATCTTGGCATCTCGAAGAGAAAGCTCTCGACTCGAACGATCGTCCCGGCCGGTCTCCTTGCCGCCTTAACGGTCGCCCTTTCGGCGCTCGGCATCGGTCTCATCCCTGTCCCAAACGCCTCGGGGGCGATGACTACCGTCCATATTCCCATAATTATCGGCGGCATCATGCTCGGGCCGGTGGCCGGTTCGCTTCTCGGCTTAATCCTCGGTGTTTTTACGCTGAGCCTCGGCCCATGGCCCGCCGTCATCCCGGCGCGCCTTTTGATCGGACCGGTTGCTTATTACGTTTACCGTGCCACGCCGAACAAGCTGTTGGGGGCGGCGCTTGCTGGGTTTGCGGGAACGCTCACCAACACAATAGGCGTTCTTGGGATGGCCGTCCTCATAAAGCTTATACCGCTGAAGGTGGCTTTGGGCATCGCCGGGTTTAACGGGACGATCGAGGTAATCCTCGCCATACTCATCGTAACGCCCGTCGTCAGAGGTCTAAAGCAGGCGAAGATACTCTAACATTCATCTCTCACACGCCTCTTGTTTCGTGGCCACTGTGGGCGATGACGAGATAACCGGCGGTCAAGATCAGCAAACCGCCGATGACGGCGCCTGTCGATGGTATCTCCCCCAGGAAGAGGGCGGCCAGGATGGCGGCGCTTAAGGGGTCGAGGTAGGAGAGGACGCCCGCCCGCGCCGCCGGAATCCGCTTCAAGCCGGTCAGGTAGAGCCCCGCGGCCGCCGCCGTCTGGACCGACCCGAGGAGTGCAAGGAGGCCGAGGTTCACCTGGTTCACTCTGGCAAGACCGGGCGCGGCGAAGGGAGCAAGCACCAGGGCGACCACCACCTCCTCGTAGAAGAGTATGGCCCCAACGGGGAAGCGCCTCATCATCGGCTTTGAGGCCAAGACCAGCGATGCGTAGGTCAACGCCGAAAGAAAGGCCCAGAGCGAACCGGTGAGCTCTCGCCCGATGGGCAAAACACCCCCCTTGTAGAGGATCGCGAAGGTGCCGGCGACGGCCAGGAATACCGCGAGGCCGGTCGTCTTTTCAAAGCGCTCCTTCAAAATGAATGGCGCGAATGAGGCGACGATAACCGGGGATAAGTAGGTGATGAGCACGGCGCTCGCCACTCTCGTCATCCGGACGCTCAAGAAGAAAGCGAGCCAGTTTACGGCCAGCGTAAGGCCGAAGAGTATGAGCGGCCACCCCTCTCTCCCGACCTTGAGGTCCGACAGGCGCCCGCCTGCTGCCAGCGCGATGGCCACGGCGCTCGCGGCGAAGACGACGCGCAAGAAAACCATGGTGGTCACCGGCAGATCTATCAGGCGGACTATGATACCGATCGATCCCCAGATGACGGCGGCGAGAGCGACAAAGGCGTAGCCGTAAATCGTCGATGAGCGAAAGTTTGGCATCCTACTATAATGGCGTTCATCATTCTTCTTCGGCAACGGATTCCTCTACCACTCTGTCTTCAGCTGGTAAGTCTACCGCCTCGTACACCTCGGGTTCGACATCGATCAGAATAACGTAGATGGGAACCGCCGGGAAGTGTCTCTTTAAACGCTCTATATCATAGACAAGCTGCTCTCCATAGGAGACGCCTGTCGACATCTGCTTGTGCAGGTGGTGGCAGGGGACGATTTCGATGCCAACGTTGGCATGATTTTCGTTGAAGAAATATTGAAATTTGGCAAGGTCATAGAACATGAACGCATACTTGCCGAATTGTACTTCGACAAGGACTTTCTCTTTCTCGAAGTCTATCTGTTTGAAGGCTCCCCTTATCTTCTTCTCGTAGTTAGGTAGTTCTATGGTGTAGGTATCTTTTAGTTCAAGAAACCCCTTAGAATTAAGGCCCTCTCTAAAAAGGCGGTTGAGCTCCTTAGGCGAGTAAAGAAGGCGGCCAGCCATAGTCTTTTCTTTGCTAACCTTGGTTCTCTCTAACTCGGTTATGTCAGCGATAACTTGATGAACTTCTTCAAGGATGTGGGGGTAATCGACTTTAAGGATCTGCTTGCCGCCAAGGTGTGAATACTCATAAACAATTCTCATAAGCTTTCTCCAGAAGAGCCATTACCATTACCATTTGGCTCGTAAATTGGCTTATTCATCGGCCTTGTCTTTAGCTCGCCATCAAACGCTTTCTTAATTCTATCCCGAGCGATCCCTAAGTAACGCTCTTCGATTTCAGCTCCGGCAGCCCTGCGGTTATGCATCAAAGCAGCAACCGCCGATGTCCCAACGCCGATAAACGGGTCAAGGACCAAGTCCCCCTCGTTCGTCATCGCAAGGACCAGGCGCTCGATTAACCCAACGGGAAACTGACACGGGTGGATCGTTTTTTCAATGTGGTTGCTCTTAACGTTAGGTATCTCCCAAACATCGGTCGGGTTCTTGCCCAATGGGTGGCAAGAGAGCTCTCCTTGCTTTGGCCCTTTGAAGTGTTTCTTGCTCGGATATTTTTGTGGAATTCTTACAGGATCAAGATTGAAGGTGTAGCCCTTCTCGGCCTTGGTAAACCATAGGACCGTCTCATAGCGGCCAGAAAACCTTTTAGATGCATGCAACCCGTGCCCGAAGTGCCAGATTATCCGGTTCCTTAAAAACATCCCGAGCTTCTGCTTGAAGATCGGATAAAGAAGCACGTCCAATGGGACTATCTCACCGTTTTCCACATAGTTACCCACCTGCCAACAAATGCTCCCCGTAGGCGACAGCACCCGGTAGCACTCTTCGATCACTCTTTCTTGTTGGGGCAAGTAGATATTCAAGCTGGTTCTTGCTTCGTATTCCTTGCCAAGATTGTAAGGCGGCGAAGTAACAATAAGTTCGGCGGCACCCGAAGGCATTGATTTCAGAAGGTCTAGGCAATCGCCGGAGTAGAGAGTTACAGTGTTTTTAAGATTAAAAACACTTGAGATCAGGTCAAAGTCGTCAGCAAGCTTCTCTGCTGGTCGGATGGCTATTTTAGGCATCCTATCCATAAGTGACAGCTGTGTTTGTGCAACATCCACTTGTTAGCCTTTCATTATTCTAGCAAACGACTACTACTATAGTAATGCAAACATATGTTCGTTTCAAGACTGTTTTTATTTTTTAGTAATTAATTCCAGCGACTATCCAGGGGTTTATGAAAAGAGCGATGTCAATGCTCAACTTGAGCTAAGCACATAACAGGCCACAGCGGTTCGGCGCTTGCAATAGGCAAGCGCCGACGGTTGGCGGTCGTTAGTCGTTCTAGCAAATGCGCGGGAGTTGTTCGCCGACGAGCATATCGAGGATGCGGGTTGAGCCGATCGGGGTCTTGAGGATGACTCGTCCAGGTGGTCCGGCGGTAACCTTACCGATGATCGCCGCGTCTTGGCCATATAGGTGACGCCGCATGGTCTCGAGGGCGACCGGCGCTTCCTCGGCACCAACGACCGCGATGAGTTTCCCCTCGTTCGCCACGTGGAAGGGATCATATCCAAGCATTTCGCAAGCGGCCATAACTTCAGGCTTGATGGGGACGGCCGCCTCGTCGATCTCAATACCCACTTTTGAAGCGGTTGCAAATTCATTAAGCGTCGAGGCAAGCCCACCCCTCGTCGGGTCTCTGAGGGCCCTCACGCTTTTTGCGGCGGAAAGCAGGTCGGCGACGAGTCCATTGAGGGGAGCGGCGTCGCTCATGGCGGGGGAGGAAAATTCGAAGCCCTCCCTCTTCGAGATGACCGCTATCCCGTGGTCGCCGAGCGTTCCGGAGAGGATGATCTTGTCGCCAACCTTCAAGTTGGCGCCGGAAAGGACGACGCCTTCCGGAACGGCGCCGATGCCGGCGGTATTGATGAAGAGGCCGTCCGCCCCGCCCTTCTCGACCACCTTGGTGTCGCCGGTCACTATCGTCACCCAGGCTTCCGCCGCCGCCTCGACCATCGAATCGAGGACCCTTTCCAGGACTTCAAGGGAGAGCCCCTCCTCGATGACGAAGCCGCAGGAGAGGTACTTCGGCGTCGCCCCGGAGGTCGCGAGATCATTTACCGTCCCGCAGACGGCCAGCCGGCCGATGTCGCCGCCCGGGAAGAAGAGCGGCTTTACCACGTAGGTGTCGGTTGTAAAGGCTAATCGACCACCGACCACCTCCAGGACGGCCGAGTCGTCCTCCTTAGCCAGCACCGGGTTGGCAAACTTTTCGATGAAGAGCTCGCGGATGAGATCGTGCATCAACTTACCGCCGGAACCGTGGGCCAGGAGGACCGCATCCTCTTTAATCTTCACCCTCATCCCACCTTGACGGACGTGCGGTCATAGCGATAGTAGGCGGCGCAGGCCCCTTCGGTCGAGACCATACAGGGACCGACCGGATGCTCGGGTGTGCAGCTTTTGCCGAAAATCTTGCACTCGTAGGGCAATTTGACCCCGCGCAATATCTCACCGCAGGCACAGCCCTTCGGTTCTCTTGTCGGCGGGAGCTCGACCGAAAATCTCTTTTCCGCGTCGAACCCGGCGAACTCGGGTTTAAGCGCCATGCCGGTGGCCGGGATGACCCCGATCCCCCTCCAGTCGGCGTCAGTCACCTTGAAGACCTCGTTCAGGAGCTTCACCGCCGCCGGGTTTCCCTCCGGCCTCACCGTTCTCTTGTACTGAATCTCAACCTCCGAGCGGCCCGACTCCACCTGCTCCACCAGCATGAGGATGCCCTGCAGGATGTCGATCGGCTCAAAGCCGACGATGACGCAGGGGATGCCGTAATCCTCGGCGATGAATTCGTAAGGGGCGCTGCCGATGACCGCCGAGACGTGCCCCGGACAGATGAAGCCGTCGATCTTAACCTCCCCGAGGGAGAGAAGAGCCGCCATGGCCGGGGGCACCACCTTGTGCCTGGCGTAAACGGAGTAGTTTTTGAGCCCCCTCTTCTTGGCCTCGACGACCGAGAGGGCCACCGTTGGAGAGGTCGTCTCGAAGCCGACCCCGAAGAAGACGATCTCGCGGTCGGGGTTTTCCTCGGCGATCTTTAACGCGTCGATCGTTGAGTAGACGACTCTGATATCCGCGCCGGCCGCTTTTTCTTTAGTGAAGCTGGAGTACGATCCCGGCACCTTCATCATGTCGCCGAAGGTGGTCATGGTGACACCATCGGTCTTCGCCAGCTCAATTGCATAATCGATATCGGAGTTGGCGGTCACACAGACGGGACATCCCGGTCCGGAGAGGAGCTTAATCGTCTCCGGGATGACCTGGCGCATGCCGTTCCTGGAGATGGCGACGGTGTGGGTGCCGCAGACCTCCATCAGGCTGATCGCTCTGGAAGAAGTGGCTTTCAAGCGGTCTATCAGGTACTTGGCGAGGTTTGGATCGCGGAACTCGCTAACCAGTTTCATCGGCGGCCCCCATCTCGCTGGCGATTTGGCGCAGGTAGTCGAGGGTCTCGAGGGCTTCCTCTTCGCTTAAAACCTGAATTGCGTAGCCAGCGTGGATAAGGACGTAGTCGCCTAGCTTCGCTTCGGGGACGATCTGCAGCCCGGCTTCTTTGATATTGCCGCCCATATCGATCTCCGCGAAGCCGTCGTCGCGGATATTAATGATCTTTCCCGGTATACCCAGGCACACGAATACCACCTCCGGATAAGAACGTCCTGATTTGAGGGTTCAATTATCGCAAAGAGCGTGATGGAGCGCAACTTGATGGAGCAATCAGCGATCGGTTAAGAGATATCGAAAAAATGTCATTGCTTATCGCAGACGGCGCACATGGTGCCGGAGCGAAGCTCGATCTTGACCTGGAAAAACCCGGCGCCTGATAAAAGATTATAGAGGGTTTCTTCTTCGAAAAAATAATCGGTCAACTGGTCCACTCCAATGGCGTGTAGCTTTCGATGCGCTAGGCCGGTTAGATACATCATGATGAGGAAAAGGCGGTCGTTGACGCTCCGCTTTTTATGCGGCTCGACCACCACGGCTCGGCCGCCTTCCACAAGCACGCGGAAAAGTTCACTTGCAGCGCGTTCTCTATCGGCGACCGCCTGAAGCGCGCCGCCGCATATGATCTTGTTGAAAGTCGCTTTTCTAAAGGGGAGAGACTCCAGGTCCGCACGGAGGAACTCTATCACGGGCACGCCCTCAGCAACCGCATTCTTCTGCGCTAATGCAACGAATTTCGGCGAGATGTCGACCCCTATGATTTTGGCGGTAGAATGACGGGCGATCTCGATCGCGTACGTGCCCGGCCCGGTCCCTGCGTCGAGCACCATGTCTGACCTGCTTAAGTCAAGGCAGCCGATAGCATAAGGCATGATATCGCAATCCGTTCTTCTAGTGAGATTGCGAAAAAAGCTATAGAGCGGAGCTGCCGTGTTATACCAGGTTGCGGTAGCTTCCTTATCGATCGGCAAGGCCTAATCCTCCTTGAGGCTCGCGATCACCGCCTGGCCGAGCGACACCCCCCCATCGTTCGCCGGCACTAGCCGGTGGAAGATCACGTTGAATCCCGCTTCCCCGAGACCTTCGACGACCTCCCCGAATAGAAGCGCGTTTTGAAAAACGCCTCCACTCAGCGCTACCGTATTATTGCCATCGGCCGCACGGATTAACCCGCAAACCTCAACGATCATCTCGGCGACCGCCCGGTGGAATCTCCAGGCGATGGCGGGCGCGGGAGCGCCGGCGTCGAGATCGGAAACTATTGCCCTGATGAGAGGAGCCGTCTCGATGACGAACTCACCGTCCGCCTCAACGATCTCGAAGGCGTAAGCCCTATCGACCGGTTTGGCGATCGCTTCAAGCTCCACCGCCGCCTGTCCTTCGTAGAGCGCGACATCGCGCACGCCGACTAGGGCGGCCACCGCGTCAAAGAGCCGCCCGGCGCTCGAGGTCAGGGGCGAGTTGAAGTCTCGCTCGATCTGGTGAACAACGGTCTTTAGCTCCTCTTCAGAGGCCCTATGGAGCATATCAAGTGGCAGGTCAAGCAGCTCCTTCCCGTACGCCTCGTACAGGTACCCGAGCGCCATCCGATAAGGCTTCTTGATCGCCTCCGCGCCGCCCGGCATCCGGACATAGCTCAAGTGCGCCCGGCGCTCGAAGCCGGAGAGGTCGGCCAGAAGAAACTCCCCACCCCAGATCGCGCCGTCGGCGCCATAGCCCGTCCCATCGAATGACACTCCGATGGCAGGTTCAGTTATGCCGTTTTCGGCGAGGCAGCTAGCTACGTGTGCGTGGTGGTGCTGCACGCCGATGAGGGGCAGGGGCAGCTCCCTCGCGTACTTGGTCGAGAGGTACTCCGGATGGAGGTCGTGGACGACCGCTTTCGGCTCTATCCTGAAGAGGCGCTTGTAGAGGGCGAGGGTGTTTTCGAAGTGATCGAGGGTCTCGATGTTCTCCAGGTCGCCGATGTGCTGGCTGACA
>JAMCWL010000084.1 GCA_023481285.1 Actinomycetota bacterium
AGAGTGGCCTGAAGGGAAGCGACGGGCAAGCGCGTGGCGATAATCGGCGGCGGCCCGGCGGGCTTGACGGCGGCGGGGGATCTCGCCCTGGCGGGGCATGCGGCCACCGTTTTCGAGAGGAAAAGCTCTGCCGGAGGGGCGCTCTTCTATGGCGTTCCAAAGTACCGGCTTCCCAAAGAGGTGCTTGCCTGGGATGTGGGGTATGTCGCGTCTCTAGGGGTGGAGATTAAGGTGAACAGCGAGATCGACGCCGAGGCGGCTCAAGCGCTCGTTGACGGTTACGACGCGGTTATTATAGCGACCGGCCTCCCCATCTCCAGAGGGCTTCCGATACCGGGAGCATCGGCCGAGGGCACTCATCTGGCCCTTCCATTCCTCGAGGCGGCCAATGAAGGCAGACCGTTGTCCGTAAAGGGCAAGGTGATAGTCGTTGGGGGCGGCAACGTCGCAATAGACGTGGCAAGGACCGCGCTCCGCACCGGCGCCGAGAAGGTCTCCCTCTTCTGCCTCGAAGGCCCGACCCAGAAGGACCTACCCGCCTTTTCCTGGGAGATCGAGGAGGCGGTCGAAGAGGGCATCGAGATAAACCCATCCTGGGGGCCGATCGAGGTCACGACCAGGGATGGGAGGGTTGTCGGTATGCAGTTCAAGCGATGTGTGCGGGTATTTGACGAGAGAGGGCTCTTCAGCCCCGCTTTCGACGAAACGCAGACCACCGGCGTCGAGGCCGACGCAGTCATCTTCGCGATCGGCCAGGCCGGGGACGTCTCGTTTATCTCCGGAATGGCCGATGTCGACGAGAGGGGCCGGCTCGTCTTTGACCGGCAGAGGTTCACCACGAGCAATCCGAAGGTCTTCGCCGCCGGCGAAGTCGTAACGGGCCCCGGCGCCGCGATCGAGGCAATCGCGGGCGGTCACCGGGTGGCTGCTGCGGTCGACGCTTATCTCGGCGGTCGGGATATCGAGGCCTTGCCGGAACCGCCTTCCGTCGGCGAGCTGCCCGAGGAGCTAACTGAGAAGATCGCGAAAGCACCGAGAGCCCGGAGCGAGACGCTCGACCCAGAGGGTCGCGTAAAGGGATTCATGGAGGTCGAAGCGACGTTTCCGGAGGAGATCGCGGCAAGAGAAGCGCTCCGCTGTCTCTCCTGCGGCAACGGCGCTATAGCCGATTTGGAGGCGTGCGCCGGGTGCCTGACCTGCGTGCGGGTCTGCCCGTTTGAAGCTCCGTCCGTCGAGCGGACGGCTTCCATGAAGGCCGATTATTGCCAGGCGTGCGGCCTCTGTGCCGAGGCGTGCCCGGCCCGGGCCGTGGAGCTGGGCGCCTCCGATCTGCGCCTACTTTCCGGCCTTTTCTCGGGCGAGGCGCGGACCGCGTTCGTCTGCCGGGAGGCGGTGATCCTGCCGGAAAGGCGCTCTTCGTCCGGGTGGCAGATCATAAGCGTCCCTTGCGCCGCCAGGATCGACGAAACGGCGGTTCTAAAGGCTTTTGAGGCCGGGTCTCAAGGCGTCCTTATCGTCGGCTGTTCGGATGGGCGGTGCCGCTACGGTGCTTTAGAAGGCCTTGCCGGGCGCGTGCGCAAGCTAAGAAGCTTGCTCGACGAGGTGGGTCTCGGCGGCTCGAGGCTTGGGTTAACGGCGGAGACGGATATCAAAGCGGCTTTACATGATTTCGAATCGGCGCTCGCGGCCCGACCATCCGTTGAGGCGGTGGAGAGAAAATGATCGCAGCTGAACTCAAGCCCTTTAAGGAGATTAACGAATCCCTTCTCCCCTTCGAAAGGGTGCTCGTGGTCGGTTGCGGCACCTGCACGACCGTCTGCTTGACCGGTGGGGAACGCCAGGTTGAGCTCCTTGCGACGGCTTTGAGGCTCGCGCGCAAGGTCGAGGGAAGCTCGCTTCAGACAAAAGAAGCGACTGTTCAGCGACAGTGTGAGCCAGAGTTCGCTGGCGTCTTGAAGGAGGCGGCGGGTGGACTCGACGCTGCTCTCTCGCTTGGCTGTGGGGCTGGCGTTCAGCTCGTTTCAGATGTTCTTGCGCCCCTCCCCGTCCTTCCGGCGCTCAACACCTCCAATATCGGCGTCGCCAAAGAGCACGCCCTCTGGGAAGAGCGCTGTGCGGCTTGCGGCGATTGCGTTCTTGGCGGCACGGCGGGCATCTGTCCGGTCGCCCGCTGTGCCAAGGGGATATTAAACGGTCCGTGCGGAGGAACGAACGACGGCCGGTGCGAGATCGGGGACGCCCCGTGCGCCTGGACGCTTATTTACGAGAGGCTCGAGGCGCAAGGACGCCTGGACGATTTCAAGAGAATAGCGCCGCCCAAAGATTTCGCGGCGGCCACCGGTCCGAGGAAGCTCGATCTTCGGGAGGTGGCGGATGAGCCTTAGAGAAGCGCTGGCGGCGGGAGAATACGTCATCACGGCTGAAGTCGGGCCGCCGAAGGGGACGGACGTCAAGGAGATGCTCCACGCGGCGGCGGCTCTTAAAGGGCGGGTGCACGCGGTAAATGTGACCGACAACCAGAGCGCCGTGGTGAGGCTCTCTCCCGTCGTCGCTTGCCACATGCTATTGGAGCGGGGGCTCGAACCGGTTCTCCAACTGACCTGCCGGGACAGGAACAGGCTCGCCCTCCAATCCGAGCTTCTCGGCGCCGCTTCGCTTGGTATTAAGAACGTTCTCGCCCTAACGGGCGACCACGTGAAACTGGGCGATCACCCGACGGCCAAGCCCGTCTTCGACCTCGAGTCGGTTCAGCTTCTAAAGGTCATCGGGGAGCTGAACGCAGGCCGCGACGGAGCCGGGAGCGAGCTCTTGGGACCGGCGGATTTCTTTGCCGGCGCCGTAGTGACTCCGGAGGCGAACCCTCTCGAACCCCAGATGGCCAAGTTCGAAAAGAAGGTGGCGGCCGGGGCGAAGTTCTTTCAGACCCAGGCGATCTACGACTTGGAGAAGTTCGCCTCGTTTATGGAGAGGGCGAGGGCCTACCAGGTAAAGATTCTCGCCGGCATCTTGCTGTTGAAATCGGTCGGGATGGCCCGCTATCTTAACAAGAACGTGGCCGGTGTCTTCGTGCCGGAACCGCTGATCGAGGAGTTGAAGGGGGCGGCGGATCCGCCGGCCAAGGGGCTAGAAATAGCCGCGCGTCAAATTCGTGCGCTCGCCGGCGTCTGCGACGGCGTTCACATCATGGCGATCGGCGCCGAGGAGGAGGTTCCGGAGATTCTCGATCTCGCCGGACTTAAGAATTAATGAGCTACGCCCTTTAAGGGTCACTTTGCGATTGGCGGGCGGCGCATAGAGCAGAGCTGTCTCTTATTGCTGGACAAGTGTTCGCTTAGACTAAACATTTGGTTATTGAGAGGTTTATTCGATGACATCTTCAAAACGCCAGGGTCTTAAAATCGCCATAGCCGGTAAGGGCGGCGTCGGCAAGACGACGGTCGCCGCCGGGCTCGCCCGGCTCTTTGCGGCCGAGGGGCGGCGAGTTATCGCCGTCGACGCCGACCCGGACGCCAACCTGGGGTCGGCTCTTGGAGCCCCCGGGCAAGAGCTGGCGTCGCTCGCGCCCCTTGCCCGCATGGGCGATCTTGTTGCCGAGAGGGTCGGCTCGCCCGGCGGCTTTTTTCGCCTCAATCCAAAGGTTGACGATCTGCCTGAGAGTATCTCGCTCGATATAGACGGCGTCAGGCTGCTGGTCTTGGGCTCAGTCGAGAAGGGAGGCGCCGGCTGCATCTGCCCGGAGAGCGCGATGCTCAAAGCTCTCGTGAGATATCTCGTCATCGAAGTCAACGACGTCGTGATCCTGGATATGGAGGCAGGGATAGAGCACCTGGGCAGGGGGACGGCCTCTTATGTCGACGCCTTTGTCGTCGTCGCCGAGCCGGGTAAACGGAGCGCTCAAACCGCCTCGACCGTCTCCAAGCTGGCGGCGGAACTCGGCGTGGAAAGCTGCTTCCTGGTTGTGAACAAGGTTCGCTCGACCGAGGAGGCGTCGGCTGTCAGTAACGCCCTTCCTGAGCTGGCATATCTGGGCTCGATAAGCGAGAGCGAGGCGATCCGCGCCGCCGATGTCGCCGGCGTCCCGTGCGACGACCCGTTGTTCGTAAAGGAGCTTTTAAGCTTAAAGGAAGCGCTCGTAAAGAAAGTAAAGAACGCCAAGGGGCTAGGTTTAGAAATCAACGCAGTGTAGGGGCGGTTCGCGAACCGCCGCCAGGGCGCCCGCGAACCTAGAAGGAGGAAGAAGATGCTCATCATAGGTGAAAAGATCAACGTCATGTCGAAGACAATCGGCCCGGCAATGAAAGCGCGGGAAGCGAAGCCGATCCAGGAGCTCGCGATGGCCCAAGTGAGCGCGGGCGCCAATGTCCTTGACGTAAACCTCGGGCCGGCCAGCAAGGGCGGCCCTGAAATGATGGAGTGGCTCGTTAAGACGATACAAGAGGTCGCCGACGTGCCCCTTTCGCTCGACACGACTAACGCGGAGGCCATAGCGGCCGGCCTAAAGGCCCACAAAGGCCAGGCCATCATAAACTCGACCGATGGCAGAAGAGAGCGGATTGAAGCGATTCTGCCTCTCGCGAAGGAGCACGCCGCCAAAGTGATCGGGTTGACGATGGCGGAGGCGGGCATACCTCGCGACGCCAACGAGCGGGTCGCGATCGCCGTGGATATCATGACCGCCTTCATGGAGTACGACATCCCGCTCGACCGCCTCTATCTCGACCCCCTCATCCTGCCCATTGGGGTGGCCCAAAACCAGGCGCTCGAAGCGATAGAGGCGGTTCGGATGTTCAAGCAACTGAACGACCCGCCCCTCAAGACGGTGGTCGGCCTCTCAAACGTATACAATGGAACGCCGCCGCCGCTTCACGCCGCCATTGGTTCGACCTTCCTCGTCATGCTCATGGCCGCCGGCCTTGACGCGGCGATAGTCGATCCACAGGACAGGCGGATGATTGAAGCAATCAAGACGGCGAAGCTCATCCAGAACGAGATCCTCTACTGCCACTCCTATCTTGATTAATGGAGGCAAGTTGCAGAAGTGCGGCCGCCACACCATCAGGGTTTGCCATGGAACGGCCTGCCACATGGCCGGATCCGATTCGATTACCGGTGTGCTGAAAGAAGAGCTAAACGTCGACGTAGACGAGACAACTACCGACGGGAAGTTCACCCTCAAGACGGTCACCTGTCTGGGTTGCTGTGCGCTCGCACCCGTAATGATGGTGGACGATAAGGCCCACGGGCGACTTGCCAGGGATACGGCCAAACGGGCGATCAAGCAGTACAAGCGTCACGAGTAAAACGCGGTTGTCAACGATGAAGGAAGGCAATGGAGGCCCCAAAACGTGTGGCCGTTGGCCTCGGGACTTGTGGAATGGCCGCCGGAGCCCGGGAGGTCTACACCGCTTTTCAGAGCCAGTTGACGAGGTCCAGGGCGGAAGCCTCTCTCGGCCAGGCGGGGTGCATAGGCCTATGCTACCGAGAGACGGTCGTTGACGTCTACGAAGGCTCTACCAAGCGCTCGTATGGAAATGTGACGCCCGATATGGTTCCCCGCATCGTCCAGGAAGATCTGGTCGACGGAGAGCCGGTCGAAGAGTGGCTGGTCGCCGAGGACGACTTTCTGCGAGGCCAGAAAAGAATCGTTCTGAGGAACTGCGGCGTCATCGATCCCGAAAGAATCGACGACTACCTCGAAAGAAAAGGCTATCAGGCCCTTCAAAAGGTCCTGACCGAGCCGTCCCCCGTCGAAGTCATCTCTTTGATCAAGGAATCGGGAGTGAGGGAGCGCGAAGGCGAGGGCTTCCCGGTCGGCCTTAAATGGGAGCACGCCGCCAACGCCCCGGGCGAAAAAAAGTACATAATTTGTAGCGCGGGCGAGGGCGATCCGGGGAGCTTTATCAACCGGGGCATCATCGAAGGGGACCCCCACGAGATCATCGAAGGGATGGCCATCGCCGCCTATGCTATCGGCGCCGATGAGGGGATCATATACTGCCCGGTGGAGTATCCACTGACGATCAGGCGGCTGAGGAGCGCCCTCGATCAGGCTCATGAGCGGGGTTTTCTTGGTCAAGGCATATTGGGCACCCGCTTCTCCTTCGACGCCCACGTCTGGGAGGGAGCGGGGGCTTTTGTCTGCAGAGAAGAGACGGCGCTCATCGCCTCGATAGAAGGGCGACGCCCCATGCCTGACGTTCGTTCGCCGCTTTCGGCAACCTCAGGACTCTGGGGAAAGCCCACCTACGTCAGCAACGCAGAGACGTTCGCCAACATAGCCTGGATAATCCTTAACGGGGCTCGGGCTTACGCCGAAATGGGCACCGAGGCGTCGAAAGGTACCAAGGTTTTCGCTCTGACAGGCAAAGTCGTAAGAAGCGGCCTGGTCGAAGTAGCGATGGGCACTACATTGAAGAAGATCGTCTTTGAGATCGGCGGCGGTATTAGAGAGAGCGGGCAGTTTAAAGCTGTTCTTGTTGGCGGAGCGACGGGCGGCTTCCTGCCGGAGCATCTACTGGATACGCCGGTCGACTATGACGCGCTAGCCGGCAGCGGTGCGACAATCGGCCCGGGTGGGATAGTCGTTGCTGATGAATCGATCTGCATGGTCGATCTCGCAAAGTTTTTCGTAAGCTTCGCTCTTAAAGAATCCCGCGGCGAACGGACGCCCTGCCCCAACGGCACAGGGAGGATGCTCGAAATACTCACCCGCATAACGGAGGGCGGGGGGGAAGAGAAGGACCTCGAGACGCTCGAGGGTCTGGCAAAGGAAGTTAAGGCGAGTTCGTTGTCTGCCCTCGGCCAAGCGTTTCAAAACCCAGTTCTTTCGACTTTAAGATATTTTCGAGACGACTATCGCGAACATGTAGTTAGCAAGCATTGCCTGGCGGCGACCTGCCCAAAGCTGACCCTTTTTGTGATCGACGAAAAGGTTTGTACCGGTTGTGGGGTCTGTAAGAGGGCTTGCCCAAGCGGGGCGATCTCAGGAAAGAAGCGAGAGCCGTACTCTATCGATCGGGTGAGCTGCACCAGATGCGGTATGTGCGAGAGCGCTTGCGAGCTTGACGCGATTCTCAAGATTTGAGCCCTTTCGCTAGGTGGCGGTTGAATGCCAAGTGTAGACAAGCGTCCACTGAGGTTGGACAAACGCGGTGGTAGCAATGCATCGCCAGTAAAGGTCGATATCGACGGGGGTCGAAGTATGAGCTAGGCTAATTACGCGAACAAGCTGCCGGTTCTGCTTGACAGCCCGTTGTTCGCGTTGGTATATTTTTCTTCTTTACGAGGCGCGACGCGAAAAGCAAACCACCTGGAAAGCAGCTCATGCCGGCGCCAATATTGGCAACTGCATGTGGGTCTGGCGCTCCTAAGCAGCTAAGGGGCTCAGGCTTTTCCCGGCGGCTCTCCGAGCGGTCTAACGGCCAAAGAGGAGGCAAAATGCCCGACAACCAGGTTATATCTCAGGATCCAACCGTCGTGCGCATAACCATAGATGGCCGTCGGGTACGCGCTCCCAAAAACGCAACTGTTTTGGAGGCCGCGCGCGAGCAAGGGATCGATATCCCCGCCCTCTGTGCCGACCCACGCCTGAAGCCATCCGGTCGCTGCGGCATCTGCGTTGTGAAGATCAAAGGCCGGGACAGACCGCAACTGGCGTGTGAGACTGCGGTCGCCGAGGGCATGGAGATCGTCACCGAAAGCCCCGAACTCGCCGAGGCCAGGAGGGACGTCCTCAACGAACTTCTCAGCGACCACAATGCCTACTGCGAACCGCCTTGCCGCTATGCCTGTCCTGCCGGGATCAACATACCGGCTTATTTGAGGGCGATTGCGGAGAATGATGATGTCGAGGCTGTCCGAATCATAAGGGAACGCCTTCCCCTGCCGCGCATTGTCGGGAGAGTCTGCCCCCGCCCATGTGAGGACGCGTGCCGCCGCGCTCAAGTCGACGGGGAGCCGGTCGCGATCTGCCAGCTCAAGCGCTTTGCCGGGGACGAAGTCGCCGGCGGAAAGCCCGCCATTCCCGAGAAAGTCGGACCTTCAACGGGCAAGAAAGTAGCCGTTATCGGGAGCGGTCCATCCGGGCTCTCGGCCGCTTACCACCTCGTCCGCTCGGGTCACGCGGTAACGATTTTTGAGGCGCATTCCGAGCCGGGGGGGATGTTGCTCACGGCCCTACCCCCTTATCGGCTTCCCAAAGATGGCGTCCGCGAGGAAATCGATGAAATCCTGAAGCTCGGGGTGAAGCTCGAACTCGGCAGTCGCCTGGGGAAAGATTTTACACTTGCCCACCTGAAGAGGGACTTTGATGCCGTCTACCTGGCTATCGGGGCGCAGAAGGGAGCCACGGGCGGAATAGAGGGGGCGGAAGGCCGGGATGTCTACACGGCCATCGACTTTCTGACTCAAGTTAACGCCGGCAACTGGAGCGCTCCCTTAGGCAAAACGGTCGTCTTCGGAGGCGGTTTCACCGCCATCGACGCCGCTCGTTCAGGGGTAAGGCTCGGGGCGAGCGAGGTAACGATAATTTACCGCAGGACTCGCGATGAGATGCCCGCGACCGGCCAGGAGGTCGAAGAGGCCGAGCGCGAGGGCGTGCACTTTCTTTTTCTTACAGCGCCCAGCGCCGTAGTGCGTGAGAATGGCAAGGTCACGAGCGTTGTCTGTCAGGATATGGAGCTTGGCGCTCCCGACGAGAGCGGGCGGCGCCGGCCCGTCCCCATTGAAGGATCGGAATTCACCTCCGGCGCGGACACGGTGATCCTCGCCATCGGGCAGAAGGTTGACGCTGCCGGCTTCGGCAATGCCCCGGAGCTCAATCGTAATGGGACGATCGAAGCTGACGATATGACGCTCGCTGCTTCGGCGGAGGGCGTCTTTACCGGGGGTGACTGCAGGACGGGGCCTTCCACCGTGGTCGAAGCCATCGCCGAGGGGCGGCGCGCGGCCGTCTCCATCGGTGCTTATCTTGGAGGCGCCGATCCGCAAGCAGCCTGTCGCGAGCCTCTTTCCGGGCTTGAACGCAAGCGACCCACCTTCTTCCCGATCGGGGCGGAACCTCTTTCAAAAGATAAGCGCCACAAGATGCCCGAACTCCCTTTCGGACTTCGGGGCGACTTTTCCGAGGTCGAGCTCGGCTTCACCCGGGAGCAGGCCCGCGCTGAGGCGGCCCGTTGCCTGCAGTGCACCTGCCACCGCGCGTCAACCTGCGAGCTCCAGCGCCTGGCCATACGTTACGGCGCGGGTGCCACCGAGTTCAAGGGAGGGCGGGGTCAATATGAGCCCCTGGACGGAACCCCGATGCTCGGTCTGGACCGCAAGCGTTGTATCAAATGCCATAACTGCGTGCGCATCTGCGACGAGGTACAGCAACAAGGCGTCTATACCGTCGACGAGAAGGGCTATCCCGCCTTGCGCGGTCTCAACTACAAGGAGGCGGGCTGCGAGTTTT
>JAMCWL010000036.1 GCA_023481285.1 Actinomycetota bacterium
ACTACCAAGCATAAGAACCCCGAGAAATTGCTGCCACAACTGTCCTCGGCCGTTCTTTATGCTGCATCATGAGCAATTCTGTTACCTTGGGTGAAAACATTAATATGGAAAAGGGCCAAACGTGAGAGGGATTGTCCGTAAATAGGCCTTTAGGCCTATTTACGGACAATCCCTTAATGTTCCGGATGGCGATCTTTTGGAATCTTAATACGTTCTAAACCAACCCTTAACATCCCGTTGTTAAACTTAATAAGAGGGTACTTGCAGATGGACTCGTAGACTCGATGTCGGCCACAGGTGAGCAAACTAAACCTTAAACTATACCGGTTTGCCTGTGGCTTCGTTATTAAGCGTTGATGTGCAGAAGGGGACCGGTAAGTGAAAATGGTCAGCGGAAAAACCATTCTGAAAATCGCCGGCGCATTCGTAGCTCTGTTGCTGATCCCGTCCATCGCTCTGGGGGCCAGTGAGGGACTCCGCGGCTTGCAGGTTACCCTAAACAAGGTTTTTTACGCCGTCACTTTCGCGGAAAACAGCCCCTCGAGGCTGCAGGCGATGCACCTTAACAACACCCCTGGCGAAGCTGGTTCGCGCGGTTGCATCGCGTGTCACGGAAACATGCTCGACAAGAAGCGGTTTCCGGTCCACGTCGCGATGATGGGACCGAAGTTCATGACCTTTTCGTGTACCGATTGCCATAAGAGCGTCGACTTAAGAACCCGTCGGCCCGGTGCGACTACCATACAAGTCGACCGCAAGCTCTGCGCAAGCTGCCATAATCCGCCGATTCTAACCCAGAACACACAGGAAGGACAGGCGGAGATCGGTAGAAAGGTCGCCCCGTCGATGCCGTCCCTTTTGGTTCAACACGGCAATGACGAGAAGAGCAGCTTGAAATGGGTTAGCGAGCACCCGGCGGTAGCCATGGCCATGGGAATCGAGAAATGCCGGGAGTGTCATATCAAGGGAAGCGAACTCGACTTTTGCAACGTATGCCACCTAAGAGGGGGGTTCTTCCCGAAGTCTCACCAGCCCATGTATAAGATACCCGTGAACAAGATATATCTCGCCAGCACGAGGACGGAGAGCGTCTCTACCCGCTGGAAGGGATATCACTTCGTCCTGGTGCGCGACGCTTTGGAGAAGATGGGCGCCAAGGATATATCGCCGGCGAATCTCCCCAAAGACAAGCTTCAGAAACTCCCCTGTGGAGCCTGCCATGACCTCGGTAACTGGTGCACCAAGTGTCACACCAAACATGCATCCGATTGGCTGAATCCCGTCAAGGGTCATCCGACGTATGTCACAAAGTACGGCACGAAGTATTGCTATGAATGCCACGATCGCAGCAAATGTCTTTCCTGCCATACGTACGTCGGCCAGCTTGGTGATGAGCTTTCGCGATGAGAAAAGTCTTGGTCGCATTTGGTACCGTAATAGGGATCGTCGTCGCCTCTCTCCTTGGGAGCTCACTGCTCTATGCCTATGTCTTTCCCAGTCAAGAACCCCGGCAACCTATAGCTTTCAATCACAAGTTGCACGCCGGCGATAACGGTATTCCCTGCCTTTTTTGCCATGTCTATGCCACTAAATCGAGGGTCGCCGGCGTTCCCAGCGTTCAGAAATGCGTCGAATGCCACTCTTCGATCAAGAGGGACAGCCCCGAGGTGCAGAAGATATTATCGTATATGGATTCAGGAAAGCCGATACCGTGGGTTAAAGTCTACAACGCGGCTGATTACATCTATTTTCCGCACAACAGGCACCTGAAAGGCGGCGTCGCTTGCGAGGAGTGCCATGGAAATGTTAAGAGTATGACGAGGATAGTTAGATATGCGACTCCGGGCATGGGCTGGTGCCTAATTTGCCACCAGAAAAGGAACGGACCGACCGATTGCTGGGCATGTCATATTTGACAGGCGAACCCGCGGGTAAGGGCGGAACGATTGTTTATACAAAGCTACCAATGATTGTCGTCGGTAGCTTTGTGTTAGTTCTCGGATGGTTGTTGACGAGAGCGATAATTGCCGGCGTTGGAATCCTGCCCGATCCGATCGTCTTCGTGAGCACATTCAGTCCTGTACTATCCGCTGCGGGGATAGGTACGTCGGTTTACCTCGTCGGCCGAGCCAGGGGGAACACGAGCATCTGGCTTCCTTCCGTCGTCTCGGGAATTCTATCCTTGCCCCTGGTTGTATCCGATCCCTGGATCATCGTGGCCCTTGGGATGGGCGTCCAGGCGCCGGTCGTAATAAGGCTGCTTTTGCTCGTGCTTCCCATCATCGTCGGGGTATTTTTCGCGCACCCTTGGCTTGGGGAACGAAGACTGGGCCTTAAGCTGATGCTGCTCGCAGCCCTTCTTCTCGCGGTTTACGTGTTGATCTACAAG
Source organism: Actinomycetota bacterium (assembly GCA_023481285.1). GTDB lineage: Bacteria > Actinomycetota > Aquicultoria > Aquicultorales > JAMCWL01 > JAMCWL01. Next base: position 2,390 of record JAMCWL010000036.1, read on the forward strand.
CTAATCCTGCCGAACGGAAACCTCATTGCCATCCAATGACGTCTTCGCTGGCGGAGAGAATCGCGGGTTTTCTCGCGAGACGCTTAGCGAACGCAAATGCAAGCGCACTAAGAAAAGCCAAGCTCACTAGGAGCACCACTGCGCCTGAAAGCGGAAACCCGGCAGCCTCATGCTTTTCGGCAAGAGACGGCATGACGATCAAATAGCGGTCCAGCCATAAACCGATAAGAACGGATGCGGATATAGCGGAAAGAGCGCCCACCGACTCTCTTACTTTCTTAAAAACAAGCAGTGAAAACGGAATAACCCAGATCAAGGCCATCGTTGCGAAGTAAATCTTATTATAGCTCGGGGAAAAGATTCTCGTATAGAGCGTTTCCGTCTCCTCGGGTAGGTTCGCATACCAGATTGTTATAAATTGAGACCACCAGAAATAGGCCCAGATGAGAGAGAAGCCGAGAAGCAACTGGGCCATGTTCTTGAAATGCTCCGCCGCAAAAAGAGTCGAGTGGAGATATCGCCTGACACCCGCCATTATGAGGAAGAACAAAGCCACGCCGCCGTAGATCGAGCCCGCTATAAAGAAAGGCGCGTAAATCGCATCCGCAAAGCCGTGATTGAGCATCATCCCCATGTCCCAAGCGACAAACGTCTCGTTTACGACAAACGCTATGAGAAGGAAGGGCGTGAGGGCCAGAACCGTGCGCTTGGCCATATCGGTCTTCAGCAAAACCCACGCCGCCACATAAAACGCCAGAAAAGAGAGGAGGTGGCGTGCGAGGAAGAATAGAGAGCTATTCCACGGGTGGCTCGCTTCTCTCGCGAGGTTGAACGTAGAATAACCGCCCAGGACGACAAGGAGCATGAGCACCGCGAGAGGTGAGACGAATAGCGCTACGTTGGCCGCAAGACGGAAGAAGCCGGCGCTCCAGCGGGCGGAGCTCAGCCTTAGAATGACCGCTATCGACAAAGCTCCCTGGGTAAGCCCCAACAAGAAAATAAAGTTGGTCAGGAGGATGCCCCACGATAACCGCTCAAAAGCCATCACTTGAATCCTCGCTTAATAAAGTTTATAAGGTTCCATCGTTCTTCGGAAGTTAAAGCATCCTTGAAGGAAGGCATGACCGCGCGATTGGCGTTGGTGAAGCCGTAGGTAATGGTATCGAAGATCACGCCGTCCGCTTGACCTCCAACGTAGTCGAAGTTGATCTCAGCGCTCTGGGCGAGAAAGTTGTTTATATACTCCTTTGCCTCGGCGCTATCGAGCTTGGAGAGGCGTGCGAGGCTCGGGACCGAACCCATGATTCCTTGACCGTCACCGGTTTTACCATGGCAGACGGCGCAGTGCGTGAGGTAGGCCTGCCGCCCATTTTTTAACGACCGATCGGTCGGCGGTATGGGATTCTCGCCCGCCGAGGCTTCAAGCCGGGAGCTGAACTTCCTTTCTCCGACGGGAACCGAATTCTCAGGATAGCTAGGGTCGATGGTCCTCTGAGGCTTGGACTTTATCTCATGGATCTCTCTGAAACCGGCGTTGTTATACCAAACCCAAAACGGACCGTACGATAGCACGGTAGCCAATACCGCCAAAGCCGTCACAACCGGTATAACGGCCGGTGAACCGGACCGCTTTTTTCTCGCCCGCCGTGGCTTCTTGGGTACGACTTTCGCATCCTCCTCAACTTTTTCGGCGCCGCATTGCTCCAGGATCGCCAGGCCGCTTCCGATCTTCAGCCGGCCGTCGTCGCGCAGGACGATGGCGAACTTATCGTCGCTCGCGCCCGGGTCATAGGTCCCCAACCGAGAGGGCAATCCGGCCAGAAAGACAAAGCCGGCAAACGTGGTGATAATGCCTCCCAGAACCGTGAGTATGGCCACGGACAGCGCTATTGGCGGCAAAGGCAGTATCGGCATTCCGCTTTGCTGTAGGGGATAAAGAATGGAAGTTCCGGCTGCGAGCAGAAGAACGAATAACGCGGTAATCGCCGTCCCGACGATGGTTATACGGGAGACGTGCAGCCCTCTCTCCCTGTGCTCGAGGAGGTGCTCTATCTCATGGGAAGGAACGGGCGAATAGACTTCGAAATCCTGAAAACCGGCTCCCAAAAGCTTCTCAACGGCTTTTACGGTATCGTCAAGGAAACTAAAGACTCCAATGAATGTTTTATCAGCCATTGCCGCTAATCCCTCCTTTTCCGTCTCGGCCAACGATATCCACTTAGATATCCTTTTGGAGAACTCATCAGGGGGTCTGCTTCGACGGAAAGGGGCTGTTTGTATAGCCGATCGTCTTCAGATTCAGACCTAAGCGGCTCGACCTCCGCTATGGGCTCCAACGCAAGCCCGTCTCCCTCGGGGGCGGGCTTCAAGTGACGGCTCGCTCGCGTGGGCGCCCGCAAGATCTCTTTTACTTCGAAGATCGAAACCGAGGGCACTATCTTTACGAAAAGCAAAAAAAGGAAGATGAAGACGCTGTAGTACCAAGCGACATAGGAAAATTCGATCCACGTGGGCCGGTAGGAGCTCCACGTAAAAGGCAAGGGACCGATATTCTGCCCGGGGATCACCATCAGGAAGCGTTCAAAATACATCGCTATCTCGACCCCTATCGAGATCATCAAGAGAGCGGGGATATTGCGCCTTACCTTTCGGAAGAAGAGGCTTAAGGGCACCACGCTGTTCAGGAAGATCATCGACCAATAGAGCGGGTTGTACGATCCCTTTAGCTTGGCAAGCACGGGCATGAGCTCGAAATTCTCGGTTTTAATCCATGGGATGAAAAGCTCAATAAGGTAGATGTAGCTGATCAAGAGGCTGGCGATCACAAGCAGCTTAGCCAAATTATCCAGGTGCCTCGGCGTGATGTATTCCTCGAAATGGAGGCACTTTCTCAAGATAAGAGCGATGATTATAACTCCGGCCGATCCTGAAAGAAGGGCGCCGGTGACAAAGTAGGGAGCATAGATCGAGCTGTGATTAGCCGGGTTTAGCGTCGTCGCGCTGATCCACGACGTGACGGAGTGCATCGACACGGCGATAGGAATGATCAGCGGAGCGATTAGGAAATAGGCGTGGCGAAGATGGCGCCACTGCCTGCTCGAACCGGTCCATCCCAGAGAAAGGGCGGAGTAGAGCTTCTTGCGCCACCCGGTAACTCGATCGCGAACGGCGGCAAAGTCGGGGATGGCGCCGAGATAAAGGAAGAGGGAGCTGGCCGTCAGGTAAGCGACCAGGCCCAGGACGTCCCAAAAAAGCGGCGATCTAAAGCTCGGCCAAAGCTGCCGCAAGTTGGGGTAGGGGAAGATATAGAACATGCGCCAGGGTCTACCGATGTGCGTAAGGATCACTATGTTGGCCGTGATTAAGGCGAGGGCCGTCATCATTTCGGCCAGCCTGTAAACGGGGTTTCTCCAATCGCTCTTGGTAAGAAGTAGAATAGCCGAAAGGAGGGTTCCCGCAAGGCTGAAGCCGATCCACCAGATGAAACCGGTGAGATCCATGGCCCAATAGATGGGCTCGTTCGTGCCCCAAATCCCAAGGCCCACGACGCTCTGGTAGTAATAAAGAACCGCCCCATAAACGACAACGGCGAATGAAAGGCCGAGCGCCAGGTAATATTTCCAAGTGGTATGCGTAAGGCTTCTGATCACGTCTTTTGTTACTTTCGCGTAATCTATGCCTTCGAATTCGTCATTCGTGTTTCGGCTCGACATTCTCCCTCACCGCTTTGAGATAGATTACGGCCGGTTCCGTGTTCAGCTCCTCGAGCAGGCGGTACCGGCGCGGGTTTCTGGACAACTGCGATACCTTGGTCGTCAGGTCTTTGAGGTCGCCGAAGGTTATGGCGCCGGTCGGGCAGGTCTGGGCGCAGGCGGGCTGGATCTCGCCATCCCTGACCTTTCTCTCCTCGTCGCTGGCTTTCTCCTTAACCTCCCTGATTCTTTGGACGCAGAAAGTGCACTTGTCGGCTATGCCGGAGGTCCTTACCGAAATGTCCGGATTGAGCTGCTGATCGAGCGGTTCAGGCCACTCGGGGTTGAACCAGTTGAACAGCCTCGCCCGGTAGGGACAGTTGACGTTGCAGTAGCGGGTGCCGATGCATCGCTGGTATACCTGACCGTTAAGCCCGTCGGACGCGCCATACGCTGCGTAAACCGGGCAGACCGCCTCGCAGGGAGCGTTCCCGCACTGAAGGCAGTTGACCGGGATGAACTTGGCCCTTACTTCAGGATATTCGCCCTCCCAATAGCGATCGAGCCTTATCCAATTCTTATGCCGCCTTCGCGCCATCTCTACATCGCTGACGAGGGGCAGGTTGTTCTCCGCGTAGCAGGCCGCCATGCAGGCCTGGCAACCGCTGCATTTGTCCATGTCGATTACCATTCCCCAGCGGTAGTCCATCTTCCTAACGCTGGTCTTGGCGCTCCTGTACTTTCCAAGGCCCAAGAGAGACCAGAGAGCGGAAGGCTTCTTTAAATTCCTGGAGGGAAGAGCCTTTATCGGTTCAAGTTCTTTGCCTTCAAGGGCGGCCGCTTCTTCATGGTTGATCCACTGAACGAGGTGCCTGTCGAGCTCGTTGACTCCGTTCTCGATCCCAGGCTGAGGAAGGTCGGGCTCGATCTTGATAACCTTGTTCTTGGCGCCCGTCTTGGCGACCTCGACCCCCATCGAGGCCCACGCCGGCGAATCTATAAGCTTGATCGGATTGGCGCCCCGGTTCTTGGCATACGAGCCGAATGAGGTATGCCCCTGGCCTATAGGAACGGCTATGGTTTTGGGCTCGATGGCCGGGAAGATATACGCGGGAACCTCAATCGATCCGGTCTCGGATGAGATCTTGAGCACATCTCCTTCGGCGACGCCCAACTCCCGAGCCGTCTCCGGATTTATCTCGGCCCAGGATCCCCATGTCCCGGTTACCAGGGGTTCCGGCAACTGCTGGAGCCAAGGCTGATTGGCGTTTCCACCGTCGTACAGCCCGTGGGAAGGATAGAGGTGGAGGTGGAACTCTTCCCCGGCAAGAGGTCTCGGCTCTTTGTTAGGAACGGTTGAGAGCAAATCCGGCTTCGGGCGTCTTGCCGGCAGGTTCTCGTCGAATGCAGGAGCGCTCTCCGACCAGCCGCCCGTCTTGACGAGGTTGTTCCAGAATTCCTCGAAGCTCGCTCCGGTGGCGACTCCCTTACCCGATAGATCCCGGTGGAAATCCCTCCATGAGCTCTTAAGGTAATCGAGGAAATTGTTCCAGGGCAGCGCCTGCGAGACCTCGCTTCCTAATATCTTGGCGAGGGAAAGCATGACGTCACCGATCTGATGAGTATCGTAAAGCGGGCTTACCACCGGCTGCATCAACACAACCGAGCGCTTCCCGTTATCGGCGATCGGGACGTAGTCGCCCCAGCTCTCCAGGTAAGTGCTGTCCGGAAGAATCAGATCGGCTTTAAAGAGAAGGTCGTCCATGAAGGAAGAGAAACCGACGATAAACGGGACTTTTTTGAGACCTGCGATAAAATCCTCATCGCCGGCAAGGGTAAAGGCGGGATTCGTATTATAGAGAAGAAGCGCTTTAACCTCGCCGGCCTGCATTTTCCTGCCGAGGGCCCGCAATTCGTCCCGCGTAATTGTTCTTTCGATGATATCCGGAAAGACCGGCGGCAGGTTGAGCCTTATCCCGCCTACTTTCCCGACGCTTCCGACGAGGTGATTAAGAATATTTACGGCCACGGCGTTGAAGACGCCGTTGGTCTGAGAATTCGCCGGGTCGCCGCTCAGAGCCAGGGAAGGCTTGGCGGCCGCAAATTTCCTTGTGACATCCGCTATCTTTTCCCGGGATATCCCGCTCTTGGCCGCGGCCCTCTCAAGGCTAAAGCCGCTCAAAGCCCCTTTCCAAGCCGGGATTTCCTGTTCGAGAGCCGGGTCATGGAGCTTTTCATCGACGATCAGTCCGGCCATGCCCAGGGCGAGCAATCCTTCCGTCTCGGGTTTGATGGGAAACCATTCGTCCGCGCTCGCGCCGGTCAGGGATAGTCGTGATTCGAATTGAACCAGCCGGCCCCTCCGGTCGACCGGCCGATCTCTGAATCTGCCGTAAGCCGCCGAGTACTGAACCGGGGAGATCCAGGTATCAAGGAAGCCCGCCCCGAAGGAGAGTATGTACTTCGCGTTCGCCAGGTCATAATGGGGAATGCCATCGTAACCAAAGGAGAGCTTGTTGGCAATGACAAGCGATTCATTGTCAAACAATTCGTGCGAGAAAAAGCTGCTTGAGCCGTAGTTCTCCATAAAGGTATTGATAAGCTTGGCGAGGTGCCCTCTCAGGGGTTGGGCGAGGAAAAATACCTCTTTGTTTTGGCCTTTTCGCTTGAGATCGCCCAGCTTGCCGGCGAGCAGTCGCAGGCCTTCATCCCATGATATCTCTTTGAACTTCCCCTTATCTTTTACCAACGGCCGCCTGATCCGGTCCGGGTTGTAAAGAACCTGAAGCCCGGCCTGCCCGCGGGCGCAAAGCCTACCCTCGTTGATGGGACAGAGCGGGTTCCCCTCGATCTTCTTCGCGCGCCCTTCCCTTATTCTCACCTGGATGCCGCATCCAGCCGTGCATTGCCGGCAGACGGATGCGTACCAGTCGGCGACACCCGGGACTATGTCTTCAGGTGGGATCAGATAAGGCAATAGCGGCTCGACGACCTTCTCTTTAAAGCCGATGACGCCGGGAGTAACGGCTCCAGCGGCCATTACTTTTATAAAATCTCGGCGGTCCATTAATCACCTCTTGGAAAGGGGCTAAAGTAAGGCAAAGTCTGCAATTATTAATGCCAACTTAAATATGCCAGAAATGCCTTAAAAGAGGATTAACGGTTGATTAAGATGGCGTTAATATCTCTTAACATTCCCTCCGTACGTACCACACCAAGAAGCGAATGGCGTAAAATGGAAGTGGTTGGCCGACGCACCATTTCGATGATGGCAAGGATGCCTGAATGGGTCGTGGAGAAGGGGAAGGAATGCGGCTGAAGGGTCTTTCGATATTCATTCGTCCCCTTTTAGAGGTGGCTTTGCTCTTGATAGGCGGATCGATTCTGGCGATGAGCTTATTCCACTTGGCCGGTTTCCGCGGTATGGACCATCGTTATGCTTTCATTAACACGGCCGAAGCTAAAGCGGGGTGGTTGGGCGTTGCCGGTGATCGTGGGAACCATATCGGTCAAAGCATGGAAGCCGGGGGTAGGGGAGAGTCGAAGCCCGAGAATATGTCGATAGGCGATCCCAAGCGAGCACGGGGCATGATTATCACCGCGAATTACACGCCGATGATTTCTGAATTCGCCGACATCCATCTGGAAGCTCACATAAACGCCGCCGAGGGCAATGCCGCAGGCTTCGGCGCCGGCGAGTTCATCCCGAACTTAGCGGTGAAGTGCTCATTGAAGAAGCTCAAGACCGGCGAGGAGCTCGAGGGCTATTTATTCCAGGCGACCGTCGATCCTGACGACCAGAGATACTATGATAAAAATCTGAAAATGGCGGGAGCCGGCGATTATGAGCTGAGCATGACGGTCGTATCGTCGGCGGTCGGATCGTCGGACGAACAGCGGGCGAAAAGCCGCTATTGGAAGAAGCCGGTGGTCGTAAGCTGGAAATTCACGTACGAGCCGGAGAAACGGTAGGAGAAGAATGAAAAAAAATCTGAAGTGGGTCGGGCTCGGGATTCTCGTTCTGGCCGCGGTCATAGTAATCGCTAGTAGAGTAAACCTACAGCTTGTAAGGCCCAAAACCCCGAATGCCAACCAGGTGGGCGAATCCGTGACGGTAGGAAAAATCAAATGGACGGCGGCCAATCCAGAAAAAAAGGACGAACTGTATCTGGATGACGACCCTTATAAGGCCATTAAAGCCGTCGGTGTTTTTGTCACGGTAGACTTGACCGCAGAGCTCACAGGCGGTGAAAGCGACATTGTCGACTCGAGCCAGTTCGCCATTGTCGACTCCAAAGACAGGGTTTTCAAACCGACCGACAAGTTCCAGGCTTACGGCAACCTTCGCTCGATCTACCTAAAGAAGGTCGAGCTCAAAGCCCCGGTGACCGGCAAAGCCATCTTCGACATACCGTCCGACGCCGGAGGATTGAAGCTTCAGATCAGCGATTTTCGCTCCAAGTCTAGCGAGAAAGGCTTTATTGAGCTAGGGTTCTAGCTTTCTGGTTACCTGTTTCCTGGTTACTTGGTTTCCTGGTTACTTGGTATCCTGGTTACCTGGCAACGCCGTCCAACGCGAATAGCGCCTCTAATAGTCCTCCCCGAGATTCCAAGAAACCAAGTAACCAAGAAACCTAGTGTCTTGATCTGACATGGCATCCCTCGCAGAAGACCGCGCTGTGGCATTTCTGACAGAGATCGGGGCCTTCCTTCAGCACGACATTGAAGTGGACTTTCGTGCGCCAGTTTAGCGTGTGACTGGTATGGCATTTCCTGCAGAATTTACTCAGCTCATGGCAGGTCATGCATATCCTGGTATCCTCTCGAGCTTGAAACTTATGTTGAGTCCGCCAGTTGTCGATCGGTTGGTGTGACGGCGGCCTCTTGGAATGGCACGATTTGCAGAATAGGAGGCCGTACTCGTGGCACTTCATGCAACGCTCCTCCTTGCCCAGGGCGATCTTGCCGTGCTCCTGAACCCACGTGCGCTTTTCATGCTCGGGTACCCAGGGCAGCACTCTTCCACCGTGGCATCCGAAGCACTCACGGCTCGCGATGACCTGGGACAGATAGGGCTTGGCATGTCGGAAGGCGTGCTTGCCGGAGTGGCAGGTCTTGCAATCGGCCTGGGCGTCGATCGGCTTCATCGGCGACTTCGGATCGAGCCCCGGCCAGTTGCTATGACACTTCTTGCAAAAGCCCACGTTAACGACTTGCACTACTTTTACGTTCGATTTTTCACCGAGTTCAATCTTGTTATGGCAGTCATGGCACTGCAGACCGGGCAACAACTCGGAGGTCAAATGCATTTTATGCAAAGGAACTCTGGACGTCTTCATATCCCCATGGCAGGCTTTGCAATCCTCCTTACTCAGCTTCGACGAGTTCAAATGGAGCGACCGCAAGTCGGACGAGGATTTTATCCCCGTCTTATAGAGAACGGTGTCGAGCTTGGTCATCCAGGAGCTTGCCGGAGAGACCTGCGGCGAGGATGTCAAAAAAGTCGCGATAACGAATATGTTGAAGACCACGGTCGATAGGAAAAATTTCAGCTTTGCTTTGAGCATGTCCTCTCGGCGTCTCATCAGGCGCTCCTATACTCTTTATTCCAGATAGCCGATTAGAGTGAGAATCACGACTATGGCGAGCAGAACCAAGCTTCCGAACATGGCGAAGACGCGTTCGCCCGGCGCTCGCTCCGGATTTCTATCGAGCCACGGCAGGAAGAATAGGAGTCCAGTGCCAATGACGGGGACGAGAACTCCAACGAGCGGGGGCACAAGACGCAGAAAAGCGTAGAAGGCGAAGTAATACCATTCGGGCTTCGACCCTGCCGGCGTGACCATAGGATTGGCTTTAACATCAAGGTGGGCGGGGAAAAAAATCACCAAGAAGGTGATGAAGCTGAGCATAAGGAAGACCGCCGTTGCCTCGGAAATTGCGTGATCGGGGAAGAAGGGAACGGTCTTTTCGGCATCGTCCTTGCTATGATCCACCGAGGCGATTCTCTTCAGCTCGTGATCCTGCAGGATCGCTACTGCTAGAGGTTCTATTTTGAGCTCTCCAATCGGCTCAACGTCTACTCCAAGCTCGCCAGCTTCTTTTTCGGGCTCTTGCATCGCAATATCCTTGTCTTACATCCGTTCGGTTAGTGGCCTACAGCGGCCCGGAGATGCCTTGCTTGCGTACCATCCAAAAGTGCGCCGCCATAAAAAGAACGAGTCCGGCGGGCAAGACCATGATGTGTGCGCTGAAGAAGCGGGTTAGGGTCGCTTGCCCAAGCTTATCTCCGCCCATGATGATATTGGCCATGGACTTACCGAAAAATGGAACCTTCTCGACGAGTGAGATGGTGACGGTCGATCCCCAGTACGCTTTTTGATCCCAGGGGAGCAGGTAACCGGTGAGCGTGAAGGCCATCGTCGTCATGAGAAGCAACATTCCGACGACCCAGTTGAATTCACGAGGATGCTTATATGAAGCGGTAATATAAACCCGGAGCATGTGGAGCATGACGAAGACGACCATAAGCTGGGCTCCCCAGTTGTGGATGCTCCTTAGCAGCCAGCCGTAGTTCACGTAGTTGCTGATATAGAAGACGCTCGAGTATGCCTGGTCTTGGCTGGGCACGTAATACATCGTCAGGAGGACGCCAGTTATCGCTTGAGTTAAAAAAAGAAAGAAGGCTATCCCGCCGAAGCAGAAGTAATAGCGTCTGGCATGGTCCGGAACGGGTTTGTCCAAGAGTGACTCGTGCAGGCGATTGGTCAGATTGAATCGCTCGTCGAACGGCCGGGCTATCGTCCTGACGACTTTACTAAGCATCGGCATATCCCCCTACGACGATGTTTTTGCCTTCGAGCCTCAGTTTCATCGCAAACATATCGCGAGGGGCCGGACCGTATAGCCGCTTGCCGTCGATGGTGAATGCGCTCCCATGGCACGGACAGTCGAATCGCTTGGTATTCGCATTCCAGCCAAGCTTGCACCTGACGTGAGGACAGGCGGCGTTTATCGCATTGACCAAGCCGTCCGCTTTCTTAACCAGGTAAACCCACTCCTCCCCGTACTCAACCAGCTTCGGGAGGCCCTCCGTAAGCGAATCGACGGTTCCGACTGCAAGCCAACCTACCTCTGTCAGCCCTTCAGGCGAGCGAGTCGGGGGAGTGATCTGTTTGGCCAACGTTCCCAAAGCGAAAAATCCGGTGACGCTTAGAGAGGCGGCCGTCAGCCAGGAAAGAAAATCCCTTCTCGTCAGCTCGATTGCTTTCTTTGCGAATCCGCCCACTTAATCCAACCCCCCACCTATTGAGAGCGCTGTATACCACTCGAAATCACCGTAACAAAATCGTCTTATGGTTGGATTAATGTAAGGTTAAGGACTTATTAAGAGTCTAGGCACCTTAAACTGCGGAACTGGCGTCCCGCTCCTTTATTCAATGCTCGTGAGAAGCCTCGACTGCGCGATCCGATAGGTTTCGCAGGACTCACAGGCGCTCGGAATCTCTTCGCAGACGACGACTTCTTCGCCACCGCCCTGTCCTTTGCCCGTATAGCGCTCATAGACTCCGTAAATCCAGAGAGCCAAAAGTGCGCCCAGAGCAAGCACGATGCCGGCGGTTGTAACAAATGGAAGGATGATCAAAAATGCCGCTAAAATGATCATTTTGATAACCCCCCTTACCGATACGGCGCGTTCCTGAGTTAAATGATATCCACTTGCCGTTCAGGGTGGGTTAAGGGGATGTTATAGCATGGTTAAGGTTTTACGCCCGCTCCATTGGCGCTTGCTTTTAATGTGAAGAGAAAAGAGGAGCCTTGACCGGGCTTCGACCTTACGGAAACCCTGCTTCCATGAGCGTCGATGATCTCTTTCGCTATCGACAATCCGAGCCCGGCCCCTTTCGGCCCCGACTTGTCGGCCGGCTTATGGTAAAAGCGGTCGAAGATTTTATGAAGGTCATCCGGGGAGATGCCGACGCCTTCGTCGGTGACGCCCACTTCCACGCCGTTCTTGCCCACGCTCCTGGCGGTAAGCGAGATCGTTGTTCCCGGTTCGGAGTGTTTGATGGCGTTGTCGACGAAGCTCAAGAGGACCTGGACGATTTTGTCGCGATCGCATGACGTTTTTGGCAAGCCCGTTTCAACCATGCGGTGGATGTTGATCCCGGAGGAGTCGGCGATGGGAGAGGCGACCGCATAGACATCCTCGATGAGCTTGTCGACATCGCACTCCTCGAGTTTTAGCTGCGCTCCGCCCGAATCGTATTGCGCCAGGACGAATAGCTCCTCCACAAGCCGCTGTAGCCTGTCTATCTCGCTTTGCATGGTACGCAAGAACGAATCCCGCACGTCCTTTTTGTCTTTTGCCCCGCTTTCCAAGAGCTCGACGAAGCCCTTCAGCGATGAGATAGGGGTACGAAGCTCGTGAGAAGCATTGGAGATGAAATCTTTCTGCGCCTGTTCGAGCCGCTTCTGCTCCGTGACGTCGCTCATTAGCACGACCGAAGCTATCGTATTCAGTTGCTCGTCGCGCATCGGGGCGGCATGGACGAGGATAACACGGTCATTGTGGGTCGAAGATTTTATGAAGGTCATCCGGGGAGATGCCGACGCCTTCGTCGGTGACGCCCACTTCCACGCCGTTCTTGCCCACGCTCCTGGCGGTAAGCGAGATCGTTGTTCCCGGTTCGGAGTGTTTGATGGCGTTGTCGACGAAGCTCAAGAGGACCTGGACGATTTTGTCGCGATCGCATGACGTTTTTGGCAAGCCCGTTTCAACCATGCGGTGGATGTTGATCCCGGAGGAGTCGGCGATGGGAGAGGCGACCGCATAGACATCCTCGATGAGCTTGTCGACATCGCACTCCTCGAGTTTTAGCTGCGCTCCGCCCGAATCGTATTGCGCCAGGACGAATAGCTCCTCCACAAGCCGCTGTAGCCTGTCTATCTCGCTTTGCATGGTACGCAAGAACGAATCCCGCACGTCCTTTTTGTCTTTTGCCCCGCTTTCCAAGAGCTCGACGAAGCCCTTCAGCGATGAGATAGGGGTACGAAGCTCGTGAGAAGCATTGGAGATGAAATCTTTCTGCGCCTGTTCGAGCCGCTTCTGCTCCGTGACGTCGCTCATTAGCACGACCGAAGCTATCGTATTCAGTTGCTCGTCGCGCATCGGGGCGGCATGGACGAGGATAACACGGTCATTGTGGGAGCTGATGCCGCTCGCCGCCTTACCGGCAAGAGACTTGACGACGACCTCCAGAATGCCGTCGTTCGCGATCTCGTCAAGCTTTCTTCCCATGAGGTCTTCCGTTTCAAAACCTAGAAGCTTGGCGGCGGCATGATTGGCAAGACGCAGCATACCCCTCTCGTCGATCTCTATGACCCCTTCAGTCATATTGGCGATCACCGCCGACATCTCTCGCTGTTGCGTTTTTAGGGCTTCGAAAGCGTGCTTGAGCTTTTCGGCCATTAGATTAAAGGAGTTTGTGAGGTCACGCATCTCATGCGGGAGAAACAAGCCTGTCAAGCGGTGGTCGAATTTTCCCCTGGCTATCTCGTGGGCGCCACGGGTGAGAGCGCGGACTTGATAAGCGATAGTCTCGGAAAACGCCAGGCCCAACAAGCTGGATACGGCCAAAGCTATCCAGAAGGCGTATGAGAGCTCACGTCTGGCCGTGAACAACACGTTTTCCGCGTTAGCCGCGACCGTGCTTACCACGATGGCGCCGGCGTTCTTGCCGTTGATTTCGATCGGTTTGCCCACCACCCCGCGATTTTCGGACGGGCTGTACCAGACGTACTCTTTGCCCGACAATCCGGCCGTCATCGCTTTGTCGAGATGATTGCCGGGGGTCGTTCGGTCGTTTGCGAAGAAGATCAACTTTCCGTTTTTATCATAGACCCAGATATCGTCCTCGTATATCTGAATGAAATCGATGAGATGATCTCGGATTTTCTCGGGCGTGTCGTTCAGTTGAAGATCGGTCGCCATATGATGTGCGAGTTCAGATGACTCCCTGCGAAGCTGGGATTCGGCCATGGACGAAACGCCCGTCTGGAGCGTGCTGAACAGGCCATAATACAGGATGGACATGATGACGAGAATAACGCAGAAAAATAGGGCTGTTTGCCAGACTCTTAAGCTCAGTCTCACCTGGCATCACGCAACCGGTAACCGAAGTTCCTGACCGTGAGGATGAACTCGGGATGCTGGGGATCTTTTTCAAGTTTCTCACGGAGGTTATGGATATGCACGTCGACAGTGCGCTCGTCGCCGACAAACCCCCCTTCCCAAAGCGAGTTAAGGATCGATGCTCGAGAAAACGCTTTCCCTGGGTGCCTGGCGAGGAAGACCAAAATCTCATATTCGGAGTTCGTTAAGTGAACGGGTGACCCACCAGTGAAGACCTGGCGGCTGTCCGTGTCGATTTTTAAGTCGCCGATTTGAATGGGCTTGCTCTTGACCGGCGAGTCGTTCTCGTACCGCCTGAGATGAGCCCTGACCCTGCTCACCAACTCTTTGGGGCTGAATGGCTTGGTAATGTAATCGTCCGCCCCGAGCTCGAGACCGAGGACCTTGTCGAACTCCTCGGATTTGGCGGAGAGGAAGATGACGGGCACGTCGCTTTTTTCGCGATAGTGTCTGCAAACCTCCAGACCCGACCCGTCTGGAAGCATGATATCCAGGATGGCCAGGTTAGGATGGTATGTGTCGAACAGCTCCTTCGCTTCACCCGCTGAAGCGCCTGTCTCAACGTCGTAGCCGGCCTCTTTCAGGGCGTAGGAGATTATTTGAAGTTGAGGCTCCTCGTCGTCGATAACAAGGACTCTTTTACCGCCCATGCGTGCCTCCGGTACCGAATTGGCACAATGTAGTAAAAGTTACAATAACTCGCTCGAACTGTAAGATACCAAATATTGCCAATATGGTCAAAAGTAAGGCGCGCTTTAGCACCCCGTCTAGAGAACTAGAGACTAGACGGAGTAGTAGACAGTAGACAGTAGACGGCAGAAGTCCCCCTCTCCCTCTGGGAGAGGGGTGAGGGCTAGGGGCTAGGGCAAAGGTTATAAATGTGTGTTTGGCTCACAGCTCATAGCTTTTTGGCGGTCGGCGGTCTGCGTCGGCGGTCGTCTTTTAAAGAGGATGTCAGTTTGGACATTGCCGTGCTACGTGCTAAAATCGCACTTAGCCCTTGGGCGAACCGGTAAGGAGATGGGATGGCCCGGAAGAGAAGAACCGTTAGAAGTGGAGTTGAAAAGCTCAAACCTTACGAGCCCGGCAGACCCATGAGCCTGGTAAGGCGGGAGCTTGGCCTGGATGACGTCATCAAGCTCGCCTCGAACGAATGTCCGTACCCGCCGTTCCCCAGGGCCTTGGCGGCGATGAAGAAAGCCGTCGACCACGTAAATCGTTACCCCGATGACAACGCGACCTTTCTGAAGGAGAAGCTTTCCACATTTATGAAGGTGCCGGTAGACAGGATCATGATCGGCCACGGTTCAAACGAACTGATACGCTTGCTGGCTGAAGTCGTGCTCGAGCCGGGGGACGAGGCGGTAATGGCCTCCCCGTCGTTCGTCGTCTATCCGCACGCCGTCAAGATAACCGGGGCTACCCCGGTCGAGGTGCCGCTGAAAGAGGACCGGCATGATTTGGAGGCGATGCTTGCGGCGGTGAACGAGAAGACGAAGATGGTCTTCGTCTGCAACCCGAACAACCCCTCGGGGACATTCGTCGGCCGCGGCGAGCTGGAGAGCTTTCTGGGCAAGCTGAATAAGAACATAGTCGTCGTCATGGACGAAGCCTATTTCGAGTTGGTGACGGACGATTCCTATCCTGACGGGCTGGATTACATCGAGGAAAGACGACCGATCGTGGTCTTGAGGACGTTTTCGAAGGTTTACGGGTTGGCAGGATGCCGCGTCGGTTATGGAGTGGCGCCCGGAGAACTCGTGCAGGCGGTGAACAGGGTGCGCGACGCTTTCAACGTTGGTACGGTCGGCCTGATAGGGGCGATCTTCAGCCTGGATTGCCGGGAGGAGGTCGCGGAACGGCGGCGCTTGAATGCCGAAGGATTGAGTTACCTCGCGGGTGAGTTCGAACGGCTGGGGCTCTCTTATATTCCTTCGCAGACGAACTTCATAATGGTCGATGTGGGCGACGCCGACCGGAGGGTCACGAACGCGCTCGTCAAGGGGGGCGTAATCGTCCGTCCCGGAGATGCTTTGGGTTATTACGGCTACATCAGGGTGTCGGTCGGCACCCCGGCGGAGAACGAGCGCTTTGTCTCAGCTCTCGAGAGGGTGCTCGACAGCGAAAGGGTCGGCTTAGAGGCGTAGGAAGCAGACGGTAATACTTTTCTGCAGACGGCCCCGTAGAGAGCGGGGCCTTTTCTGGTACCTTGGTACCTTGGTCTCTTGGATATGTTACGCGTGTATTGGAGGCGCTATTCGCGGTGGATAAACGACTGCCGGGCGCCGACCGACGACCGGTGACCGAAGCATAAAAATGTCGGTCTATTCTAGTCTCTAGTTTCTGGAGGGTTGAGCGCAGGATGATGATCATCATGAAGAAAGGGGCGACGGACGCCGACATAGGGCACGTCGTTGAAAAGCTACACGGGGTAGGCGCGGAAGCGCACATCTCCCGAGGTGAGTTCAAGACCGTCATCGGGGCGATAGGGGATCGCGAGGTCATCTCGCAGTTGCCCTTCGACGCCATGCCCGGCGTTGAAGGAGTCGTCTCCATCATGAAGCCGTACAAGTTCGTCTCGCGCGAATTTAAAGATGAAGATACGATTATCAACGTTGGCGGGATTAAAATAGGCGAGGGATACTTCACGGTAATGGCCGGCCCTTGCTCCGTCGAATCTGAAGAGCAGGTTTTGACGACGGCCAGGATGGTGAAGGAGGCCGGCGCAGCCATCCTGAGGGGCGGAGCGTTCAAACCGAGAACCTCTCCATATGCCTTTCAGGGGCTCGGTAGGCAAGGTCTTGAGATTCTTGCCGCGGCACGCGAGGAGACCGGGCTGCCGATCGTCACCGAGGTCGTCGACGTGAGAGACGTTGAGCTGGTCGCCGAATACGCCGACATCTTGCAAATCGGAGCGCGAAATATGCAGAACTTTCTGCTTCTTACGGAAGTTGGACGGACAGACAAGCCGGTCCTTCTGAAGCGGGGTTTTTCGGCGACGATTGAGGAGGCGCTGATGGCCGCGGAGTACATCGTCAAAGCCGGCGACTCCAAGATTATTCTGTGTGAGAGGGGAATTCGGACCTTCGAGACGTATACCAGGAACACGCTCGATATAAGCTCCGTGCCGCTCATCAAGCAGCTCAGCCACCTGCCGGTCATCGTCGACCCGTCGCACGCTTCGGGCAAGCGGGATTTGATCGCGCCCCTTACCATGGCGGGCCTCGCCGCAGGCGCGGATGGGGCGATAATCGAGGTCCACCCGAACCCCGAGGAGGCATCGTGCGACGGGCAACAATCGCTCGCCTTCGAGCAGTTCGACTCCTTGATGGGGAAATTGAAGAAAGTGGCCCCTGCGTTTGATAAGTCGCTGGCCACCGGAGAGTACAACGGCGTAAGATGATTTTGATTTGCGGATGATGACGAGGGGAAGATGGACGAGGGGAAAGAAGCCGCTTCGAATAAGGTGGTAGTATCGATAATCGGTCTGGGTATGATCGGGGGATCGCTCGCCGCCGCATTGTCGAAATATGGCGCCGATGAGTTCAACATAGTCGGATATAACCGAACAAAAGCATCGGTCGGTGAAGCTCTGGCCAGAGGATATATAGACCGGGGAGCAAGCTCTCCCACTGAAGCGGTTGAGAACGCCGACATAGTGGTGGTCGCTACGCCGGTGGGCGTCATCGAGGAGATGGTCTCCGAGATAGCGGCCTCGCTGAAGCAGGGGGCGATCGTCACCGACGTCGGTAGCACTAAGGCCAAGATCGTCCAGGAAGTCGAGGTGATGCTCCCCCCGGGTACCCACTTCGTCGGCGGCCACCCGATGGCCGGGTCGGAAAGGGAAGGGATCAATGCCGCAAACCCGGACATCTTCAAGAACGCCTACTACCTTCTCACGCCAACGCCCAGGACCGACATGACGGCCTTCCGAAAGCTTCACGCGGTCGTTGCCAGGACGGGTGCGAACATCCTGGCGATAAGCCCGGAGAGACACGACGAGGCCGTCGCCTTCATCAGCCACCTCCCTCATCTGGTCTCCGCAGCCCTCATGAACGTCGCCGCTTCGGAGACGAAGCAAAGGGAAAATCTCCTGATGCTCACGGCGGGCGGATTTCGAGATACCACGCGAATCGCGGCTGGAAACACCCGGCTATGGGTGGACATCTGCCTGGAGAACCGCAAGGCGATCGCCCATGCCATCAGGCATTTTCAAGGCGAGCTCTCCAGATACCTGGATGCGATGGAGTCGCTAGACGCCAAGGCGCTGACCGGATACCTCGAAGAGGCGAGGCGAGCCAGACTGTCACTTCCGTCGATTTTGGATAAGAGGATGGCCGAACTATACGAGCTATACGTGCCCGTTCTCGATAAACCCGGCGTCATCAGCGAGATAACCCTCACCGTGGGAGCCGCGGGCGTAAACATCGAAGACATAGAGATTCTTCATGCCACGGAAAGCTCCGGGACCCTCCGATTGACGGTCGCCGGGTGGGAGGCGGCTGAAAAATCGGCGGCTGCTCTCAAAGAAAAGGGTTATGATGTGGACGTGAGGGGAGTATGAAAAAGCGGACGGATTTAACTGTTTCACGATCGGGGCCGTTACGAGGACGCGTTTCGGTTCCCGGTGACAAGTCGATATCACACCGGGCGGTTCTCTTCAACGCGATAGCCGAAGGCAAGGCGATGATCCGGGGGTTCTCGTCCGCCCAAGACTGCCGTTCATCTCTTATGGCCATGCGCGCTCTAGGCGTTGAAGTGGATGAGCTGGAGCCCGATGTGCTGGTTGTGAGCGGTCTGGGCCTTAAGGGCTTGGTTGAGCCGGACGACGTTATCGACGTCGGCAATTCCGGGACGACCATACGCATGCTCCCCGGGATTCTGGCCGGACAGAAGTTCTACTCGGTGCTGACCGGGGATGCGTCGATCCGTCGCCGCCCGATGGCCAGGATAATCGAGCCGCTCAGGCAGATGGGCTGCCGCATATGGGGACGAGCGCGGGATAGCCTGGCGCCCATTTCGATTCAGGGTGGCCGGCTCAACGGCATATCTTATTCTACACCTATCCCAAGCGCGCAGGTGAAATCCGCAATTTTGCTGGCGGGACTTTACGCCGATGGTGAGACCATCGTTATGGAGAGCACCGTCTCCAGGGACCATACCGAGCGAATGTTGATTGCGATGGGCGCGGAGATGGAAGTTTCGACACGCACGGTGAGCGTCGCGGGTGGGAGAAAGCTTGGAGCGTTGGATATGGTCGTGCCCGGTGATATATCATCCGCCGCTTATCTTATCGTCGCTTCGCTCCTGATCGAAGGGTCGGAAATTGAAGTCTCAGGCGTCGGCGTCAACCCCACGCGCACCGGAATCCTCGACGTTTTGAATGCGATGGGTGGTCGGGTCGAGGTGTCGAATCGGACCGTGTCGGGAGGGGAAGAGAGGGGCGACTTGGGGGTACGGGCCGCTGGCTTGAAGGCGGTGACGATCGAAGGCGAGATCATCCCGAGGTTGATAGATGAGATACCGATAGCTGCCGTCGCGGCGACCCAGGCTGAAGGGGAGACCGCCATAAGGGGCGCCGCCGAGCTTCGCGTCAAGGAGAGCGACAGGATTGCGGCCCTGGCGAGAGAGCTGCTTAAGATGGGAGCGTCGCTTGAGGAGCTGGAAGATGGCCTCATCGTGAAGGGGCCGGTCAAGCTAAGGGGAGCCGAGGTGGATAGCCATGGCGACCACCGGATAGCCATGTCGCTCGCGGTGGCCGCCTTGATAGCCGAGGGAGAAACAACCATCAAACACGCGGAGTGCATCGATATATCGTACCCTGGATTTATTGAGGATCTAAAGAATCTGGCTCTTCATCAACAAGCTAGAGGCTAGAAGCTAGTAGCTGGAAGCTACGATGTCGCAAAAAGCAAGATGTAAAGCAACTTATCACTAATGCTAATATACAATTATGATTATCGCTATTGATGGGCCGGCGGCCTCTGGAAAGAGCACTGTCGCCAAGGCCGTTGCGAGAAGACTTGGCTTTGATTACATCGATACTGGGTCGATGTACCGGGCGCTGACCTGGAAGGCCCTCCATTTGAAGATCGATATCTCTGATGAAAAAAGGCTAACGCTCTTCGCGGAGACGTCCAGGATAAAATTCCTACGCCCGGAGGATGACGAGTTCCGCATTTTCATCGACGAAAAAGACGTCACCGAGGAGATAAGAAGCCCGGAAGTGAGCGGCGCGGTCTCGGCCGTCTCGAAAGTTCCCGGCGTGCGCGGCGAGATGGTTAAGAAGCAGCGTGGCTTTCGCAACGCCGGCAAAAGTCTGGTAGTTGAGGGCAGGGATATCGGGACCGTGGTCTTTCCAGACGCCGAGCTCAAGATCTATCTAACGGCGTCGGCGGAGGAGCGGGCCAGACGAAGGCATAAAGAACTCGTCGAAAAGGGATACGAAGTCAAGATTGAAATGATAGAGCGAGATATCCTGGCGCGCGATAGGCTCGACTCGACCAGAGAGACAAGCCCCCTCATGAGGGCGCCCGACGCCGTCACCATCGATACCACTGAAAAGTCGGTCGACCGGGTGGTCGATGAGATAATCAATCATTTATAATAACTCGGAACAAAATGGAACAAGGCGGACCTACCGAGGTCCGGCCAGACGGTGGTTGGTAAATGTTATATACCATCGCTTATCTGATTTTAACTCCGGTTTTCAAGCTGCTTTATCGCCTTGAGGTCAGCGGACTTGAGCACGCCCGCGAGGATGCTCCGGCCATTTACGCGGCGAATCACAAGAGCTATCTCGACCCGATCATCGTGGGCCTTTCACTCTATCCAAGGCGCCTTAACTTCATGGCGAAAGCCGAACTCTGGAAGATCCCGGTCTTGGGGCAGGTGATCGGCGGTCTCAACGCTTTTCCGGTGAACCGTCAAGGGTTCGATAGAAAGGCGGTCGTCAAGGCGCTGGAAATCTTGAGGGGCGGTAAGAGCATGTTGATGTTCCCGGAGGGCACGCGCATTCGAAGGCCCGGCCTGGGAGACGGTCTCAGGGGAGTGGCGGCAATTGCCCTGAAGGCGAATGTCCGGGTTATTCCTGTAGGGATCGTCGGGGCCGGTCGGGTCATGCCTGACGGCGCTCGCATACCCCGATTTCCAAAGATAAAAATCCGGTTTGGAAGGCCCATAGAGAGCGCCGATTATGAAAGTGATCAAGAAGGTCTGACGCGAGACGTCATGGTGGAGATCGGCCGGTTGACGGGTTGCGAGTCGCTCGGGGTGACCCCTGAGGAGGAGATGACTTGAGGATCGAAATAGCCAAGCACGCTGGCTATTGCTATGGGGTCGAAAGGGCCTTGACTCTCGCCAAGACGGCTGCTTTGTCGAGGACCACCCCGATCCGCACCCTCGGCCCGATAATCCACAATCCCCAGGTCGTCGACTCCTTGGTTGAGATGGGCGTCACGCCGGTGGAGACGATAAACGAGGTTGGAGAGGGCACGGTCATAATCCGTACTCATGGCGTTGACCCCCAAGTGATTGTCGACGCTCGACGGCGCGGGCTCAAGGTGGTCGACGCGACCTGCCCGTTCGTTGCCAAGGCGCAGCGTAGAGCGGCCGCCTTAAAACAAGAGGGCTATGCGGTCGTGATCGTGGGCGAGCGCAACCACCCGGAGGTGGAGGGAGTTCTGGCTTACGTGAATGGGAACGCTCTCGTTGTCGAGAAAGCTTCAGACATCTCCAATCTCAAGGAGAAGAGGGTCGGCGTCGTCGTCCAGACGACCCAGTCGATCGAGAACTTGAGGAAAATAGTCTTGCAGTTGCTCGCCAGATCCATAGATATTAAGGTCTACAATACGATATGCAACGCGACGAGCCAGCGACAGGTTGCGGCAAGGGAACTCGCGAACAGAGCGGACGCGATGGTGGTCGTTGGGGGCAAGAACAGCGCGAACACGACGAGGCTGGCCCAGATATGCCGGGAGAAAAATGGTCGCACCTTCCACATCGAAACGGCCGATGAACTGGTGGTTGAATGGTTTGAACATTGCAACCTGGTCGGGTTGACCGCCGGCGCTTCCACGCCCGACTGGATTTTGAAAGAAGTAGAAGAACGGCTGGCATCACAGTAGAAAAAAAGCTTGCAAGTCTGGTCGACTGGCAATATACTACGAGACATAGTATATGTTCTCTCGTTCGAGAGCTTGACTGAGGAGCGGAAAGATGAGGTTTAAACCAACGCATTTCAGGCCGCTGGAAGCCGGTGCCCGCCGGGCCCTCGGGGATCTTGAAGCGGAGATCATGGATCAGATGTGGTTGTGTGAATGCGCATCGGTCCGGGACATTCACCAGAGACTTGGCTACCGGAGGCTCGCGTACACAACCGTCATGACCGTAATGTCTCGCCTTGCTGACAAGGGACTTCTGAAGAAGAAGAAGGACGGAAAGCATTACGACTACACTACTTCCATATCTCGTGCCGAGTTCGAGGATTCCATCGCCCGGTCGCTCATCTCCGGGCTGGCCGGTAGCTTAGGATCGGTTGCGCTGGCCTCCTTTGTCGAGGGCATTGAGGACGAAAGGGTCCTCTGTGAACTCGAGGAACTGATCAGGGAGAAAAGAAAGCAAGCAAAGTGACCGGAAATCCAAGACGTGACGCGAAAATCAGTATCATCGGTCTGGTCCTGTTTGCCCTCCTAGGGCTGGTGGGCGTCGGGTATTTACTCGACCGGTGGTTCATTGGAGGGGGCGTGACGCAGCGTGTCGCCGCCGCGTGCCAGTCGCTCGTTAAGGCGTGCAGCACGGCGATCTCACCCGTTTTGTCCTATCTTCCGGGAGCCCGGGTCTTTCTTCTATCCGTCAGCCTGGCGGCCCTTGGTTTCGCACTGATCAAAGCGGTCGGAGTCATATTCTTCGCCCGCAGAATCAAGGCGGCGGAAGGTACTTCGGTTGAGGCGCCGGCGCGGGTTCTCAAAGCGGCCCGGGAGATCGGAGCGGATGACGTCAGCATCAGATATATCGATACGGATGATCCTATCGCTTATACGGACGGACTTCTGCGCTCGGTCATCCATATCTCCAGAGGTCTGGTTGACGCAGTCGGCGACTCGCAGCTCAAGGGGATCATGGCCCACGAATATGCGCATGTTAAAAGGCGCGACAACGTCGCCATCTTCGCCGCGCTCGTCCTCCGCGACTTCCTATTCGTCTTCCCTCTGAGCCACCTTCTTTTTGCCGTCTTCATGAGGCAGAAGGAGCATGCCGCCGACGACCTGGCGGCGGAGTTAACCGGCGACCCCGTCGGCATCGCGGAAGCCATCGTCAAGGTGGCCAGGTTGAAATCTGAAGGACCCAGCCGCTGTCCGGCCTACGCTACGTTTTTCCCGGATAAGGCGGCGGTGCGTGATCGGGTCAACCGGCTGATTGGAACGGGCGCCATCGCCAGGATAGGGCTTGGCAGGATGCTTACGGCCACCGCCGTAACGGTCGCCATAATCGGAGCTCTGGCCGGAATAGCCACCGCTCAACCAGACAAAGCAAGGCTTAGTAAGGAATGCCAAAATAAGCCGCAGTGCGTACGCCAGGCGGGAGCTTGTTGCGTAAAGTAACGGAGTGTTTTTTTAGGTGTAAATACTATAGCTTGTAGTATATCCATAAAAAATCTTTACGGAGGGATAATATGGCACCGAAGAAGACCCAGCAAAAGGGGACAAAAAGCAAGAGGGAGAAGGTCGTCGCCAAGAAGAGTAATAAGGGAACGGTGGTCTTCGCTCTCGCCGGCGTCGCCGCCGTTGCGATCGTCGTTCTCGCGCTCGTCGGCGGCGGGGCGGGCGGCAAGAAAGAGGCGACGCCCGAAGAGAAGAGGTATCTCGGTAGGTACCTGCCCGCCGGCTATCAGGAGCCCAAGCTGACTGAGAATATCAGCTATACGTCGACGGTCAAAATGACTCAGATAAACGCTACCACGAACGAGCAGGGCTTATCCCTGGCGGTCGGCGACGTTATCCAAAATCGGATCGTCTACTTCGAATGGCAAAAGCCGGGATCCCAGCCGATCTCGATGATAGCCTACATGAAACCGTCGGGTAAGCTCTTTGTCGGGATGAGCTACTGCCCACCTTGCCAGGGCAAGTATCAGAGGATTGAAGCAGATGGGACGCTTACCTGCGAGACGTGCGGGACGAAGCGCGATCTGGAGAAGGAAATCGGCTACACGGGTCCGTGCAAGCTCTATCCGCTCGACGAGATGCCCGTCAAGGTTGTCGGCGACAAGATCACCGTCGACAAGGCCGATCTCGATAAGTACACACCGCAGCCGCTTGATAGGCCGATCGGTCAGTAGTAAAGCGATGCGAAGGAATGTTCGCTCGAAGGGGGAGTGTTCAGGTGGGCAAGAGTAAGCGCAGCCTTCCGGAGAACCTCGAGGAAGAACTCGAAGAGATCGACGAGAAGGAGAAAGAGGAAGGCCGGAAGTCGTCATTAAAGTCCCTTGGGATATGGCTGGCCGTCATCGGGCTGGCGTACGGCGGGTATACGTATGCGACCAACCAGCAGCAAGCCGGGCAGGCTTACAATCAACAAGGCCCGTCTATAACAGGCCAGGGCTATCAGGGTCAGGCGACCTATCCGTCGCAGCAGAGCGGGGCGTCGGTGTCACAGCCGGCCGGCTCCTATCAGCCTACCGGGACGCCCGGACAGGGATCGTCTTCCGGCGGAGGCTGCTGCGGCGGTGGCGGAGGGTCCGGAGCCAATATTCAGTGGCAAAACGGGCAGGCATCCGGATCGACCGGCCAGGCCTCCGTCCCAACCCAGACGCCGGTTTCAACTGGAAAGTAGCGAGTCGGAAGTAGAAAACGCGAGATGGAAGAGGACGCCGTCGGCGTGCCCCCTACAGGCTCGGAGTGCGATCCATTTTCTACTTTCTGACGGTCATCCGTCAGGGGCGGGCGCCTCCCTCCCGCCCTCGATGTAAAATAAGCTATAGACTAGCCGTGGTTTAGCGTGCGGCGAAAAAGAGCCATTAGCGACAGGAAGCCAAGCGAACCTTTACGAACCATGACCCTACTTCACATCACGGCCAAAAATATACGCCTCCATAGCATCAAAGTCGCCATCCTCCTGGCTGGGCTGGGGATCGGCGTTGCGACGGTCGTCGGTCTGCTCTCCGTCTCGGCGGCGATGAGAAATGATATCCAGGATAAGATAGATGAGTACGGGGCTAACATGGTGCTCACCCCGAAATCGAAGAGCCTGCCTCTCTCCTACGGCGGCTTGACACTCGGGGGCTTCACCTACGACCAGGAGCTATTGACCGAAGATGACGCCGCAAAAATCCGCACCATTAAGAATGCGGCGAACATCAACATAGTCGCACCCAAGCTCATGGGGCTCGCGGAAGTGAACGGCCAGCGGGCGATCATAGTGGGCGCAAGGCTCAAGGACGAGTTCAAATTGAAGAAGTGGTGGAAGGTCTTCTCCGGCAAGGCGCCTCGTGAAAGAGACGAGATACTGGTCGGCGGCCGGGCGGCCCAGACGAAAGGCCTCAGGGTGGGCGACGCGGTCGACATCGGTGGCAAGCGCCTGAAAGTCGCAGGCGTTCTCGGGCGCGTCGGCTCTCAGGAAGACGACCTGATATATATGGATCTTAAACAGGCGCAGAACGTTCTTGGCAAGCCGGGTGCGGTCAGCATGATCGAGACCTCGGCCTGGTGTAAGAACTGTCCGATTGATGAGATCGCCCGTCAGACGCGTGAGAAAATTCCGGGCGCCAAGACATCGGCCGTGCGGCAAGTCGCTAAGTCGAGAGACGCCGTGGTCGACCAGTTCTTTGGCTTTGCGGCGCTTCTCTCGGGCACGATGGTGGCTGTCGCGGGGCTCGTCGTCTTCGCCAACGTCCTGGCCAACGTTCGCGAACGGCGGCGTGAGATAGGGATATTCCGTGCGGTAGGTTATCGCAAGCGACACGTGCTCATGATCATTCTATCGGAGTCTATCCTTATCGGCCTGGTAGCCGGGCTTGTCGGTTGGGCCATAGGCTTTGGGGCCGCGCGATTTATCGGACCGGTCGTTGCCGGGCTTGACGTCGCGCCCGGTTTTGATTGGCGGCTTGCCGGGACGGCGGTTTTTGCGCCGGCCCTCATATCGCTTATAGCCAGTCTCTACCCGGCGCTGGCGGCGGCCAACACCGACCCGGCGGAAGCTTTGAAAGCACTATAGGCTGAAAACATGAGATTACGAACGATAGCATTTAAAAACATAAAAATACGGATGGGAAAGGCGCTTCTCATAATGGCCGGCTTGATGGTCGGGATCACGGCGCTAGTCGCCATTATCACTACAACCAGGGCCTTCAGTGAGAGCGTCTCGCAAGAGCTTGACGCGTTCGGGTTCAATATCGTCGCTTACCCGGCGTCGGCGAACCTCTCCCTCTCGTACGGCGGCATGACGGTCTCCGGCGTCGGCGTCTCTCAGTTCAAAGCGTTACGGGATAGAGACGTTAAGAAGATCAAGTCGATGCCTGAGGCCGATTACCTGGCGGCGGTGTCACCGAAGGCGTTGAGGGCGGCCGATATCGGCAACCAGAAAGGGTTGGTAGTCGGTATCGATTTTGCGGCCGAGCGTTCGGTTAAGAAGTGGTGGAAGGTCGTTGGCTCCATGCCGGCCGGCGGCTCTCAAGTGCTGGTCGGCTCGAGCGCCGCTAAAATGCTCGGCGTAAAAGAGGGAAGCCGGCTCACGTTGGGCACTCGTGAGTTTACGGTCTCGGGCGTTCTGGCGGAAACCGGCAGCCAGGATGATAATGTCGTTTTCGCCGATCTTTCAACCGTCTGGCGTGCGCTCGGGCGGCCGGGCGAGATTGATCTCGTCGAGATGACCGCAAAGAATACCGAAAAGGTGGAGAAGATCGTCGGCGCCGCCTCGAAAGCCGTGCCGGAGGCGACGGTCTCCTCGGTAAAGCAGGCGGTCCAGTACAAACAATCGACCATGGCTTCACTGGGGCGCTTCGGCCTGGGCGTCACGGCGTTCGTCGTGGCGGTCGCGGGTTTTATCGTTTTCGCGACGATGATGGGAAGCGTTCGCGACCGGACTTCGGAAATCGGAGTCTTCCGGGCGGTGGGCTTTCGCAAGAAAGACGTTGCGCGCATAATTTACATCGAGGCGCTCACGCTGAGCTTTGCCGGTGGCGTGATGGGGGCGCTCGGCGGATTCGGATTGGCGGCGTTTTTACCCCGTGCAATCGGGATGAAAGGGGTTACGGTAAGACCGGAGCCGCTCATCCTGATCTTCGGCGTCATCACGGCGACTGCGGTCGGGTTACTTGCGAGCGCTCTGCCAGCCAGACGGGCTGCGGATATGGACCCGGCGGAAGCATTGAAAGCGCTCTAGTAAAGTTAAAGAGTTAAAGGTTAAAGGGGACGTTGGTTGCGTTTGTTCTATTCTCATCTCATAAGCGATAAATAGCGGACCCTCTGGGCGTCAGGTGGCGGCGCAATGCAACATTGCAACCAACGTCCCCTTTGTGTAGGAGGCAACTTATGGCACTTGTGGCAGTTGAGAACGTAGGAAAGCATTACGGCGAGGGCGAGACCCGTGTTGACGCGCTTATCGGCGTCTCGCTTGAGATAGAGCCCGGCGAGTATGTAGCCAATCATGGGGCCTTCCGGGTCGGGGAAGTCGACGCTGCTCTCGATACTCGGGGCGATGAGCCCTCCCAGTGAGGGGTACCTCGAAGTCGATGAGATCGACGTTTACGATCTCTCACATGAGCAGCAGGCGGATTTCAGGCGTGAGTACCTGGGCTTTGTCTTTCAGCAGTTGCAACTCATCCCGTATCTCACGGCGCTCGAGAATGTGATGCTTCCCCTCGTCGTTGCCGACGTCGAGGACAAACCGGGATTGGCGACCGCCGCTCTCAAGCGGGTGGGCCTCGGGAGTAAAGTAAACCGCCTGCCCAGCGAGCTGTCTGGTGGGGAGCAGAGCAGGGTGGCCATAGCACGTGCGATCGTCAACGAGCCGCCGATACTTCTCGCTGACGAGCCGGTGGGAAGCCTCGATACAAAAACAGGCGGCGACGTGCTCGAACTTTTCAGGGAGTTGCATGGGGACGGCCAAACCATCATCATGGTGACTCATAATCCCGAGTCGGTTCGGGACGCGACCCGTATCATCCGGCTGCTCGACGGGCGGATTATCGAGGACGAAAGGAGGCTCCGGCTTGAGGCCAATACTCTTTAATATCGGGCCGCTCGCCATTCACTCCTGGGGAGTACTGGTCGGTTTAGGCGTGCTCGCGGGCGTTCTCGTCGCCCGTAAGCGGGCGGCGGAGATCAAACTGCCCTTCGATCACATCATTGATCTTGCGCTCTACCTTTTGGCAGGCGGTCTTATAGGCGGTCGTTTGTTATATCTGACGTTCTACCCCTCGAAATTCCTGGCAAATCCGCTGGAAATCTTCTCCGTCTGGCAGGGAGGCATGTCGATCCATGGCGGAATCCTTGGCGGGATCATCGCCGGTGTCATATTTGCCGGGAGACGAAAGCTCTCATTCTGGCGGCTGGCCGACGTCGTAGCGCCCTCCCTTGCCCTCGGGCAGGCCGTCGGGCGGATCGGCTGCTTCCTTAACGGGGATTCGTACGGGCTGGCGACTTCCGTGCCCTGGGCGGTCAAGTTCCCGGGTCTTTCGGGCTTACGCCACCCGACGCAAATCTATGAAGCCGTTCTCGATCTTATCGCCTTTATCTTCCTCTGGAGACGGCGAGAGCGCACGGCTTTCGACGGCGAGCTTTTCTTGACCTACGCCATCGCGTACTCGATCATCCGCGGGATTGTGGAGTTCTTCCGGGCGAGCCCGAAGGTGCTTGGTCCGATCTCGCCGGCGCAGATCGCCAGCTTGGCCGTTATATTCGTCGCGGGATCGCTCATCGTGATGGCGAGATACCGCGCGCGACTCGAAAAAGCCGCCGACTGAGAAAATTGTTAAAGAGTAGCGGTCGGCTGCCGATATACTACAATGGTTAGTAATAGGTCCTCGGTCTTTCAATGGTTGAAAGCTATGGTTGAAAGGGCAAATGATGCAGCCTGGTTTGTTGGAGAGGATTAAACCGACCGGTGGTCCGAGGCCCCTGACGCTGGGCGACCGTATAATATTCATCCTCCTTACCATCGCCATCTTTATCGCCGTTTTCCGGCCGGTTCTCGTCTACATGAGCCTTTGGCGAGGGGATCAGTACTGGATGGGTGGTGAACTGGAGGGCGGCCTACGCTCGTACCGAAAGGCACTGATCCTCGATCCAAATAACCCTCGCGTTCGCGAAACGCTCGGCTATGTTTATGCGAAATACAAGCGCTATGACGAGTCGGTCGGGCAGTATGAGTCCGCGATTCGGATCGAACCCGAAAACGCTGAAAATCACTACTACCTGGGTCTATCCCTGTTCCAGCAGAAAAGGTACGAGCTAGCCGTCGGCCATTTCCAAAAAGCCATCGTGCTTAATCCGGAGTTAAGATTTTCATATTTCTCGCTTGCCACCAGCTACGAGAGGCTCGGAAAACCGAGGGAGGCCGCCAAGGTCTACCGGCGGCTTCAGAAGAAGTTTCCGGACGTGAAGAACATCGAAGAAGTTGTTCAAAAGCTGGAGCGCTAGCGATTCGTGGAGGGATATCGCATGGCGAACAATGAAGAGGTTCTAAAGGGCGAAGAGGGCGAAAGCCAAGATAAGCGTGGGAGGGAGATTCGCCTCTATCTCGAGCGCGTCCACTGCGCGGACTGCGTTCGCGACCTGATCGAGGGCGTGGTGACGAGGGTGGAGGGCGTGAAGGGCGCGCGCTTTGAAGAGGCCGACCTCTGCCTGGTGGTCGAGGGGACCGAGGTTGACGAAGCGATGCTTCGCTCGGCGATTACGGCGGTCGGCTACTCTTTTCGAGACGCAGGTGCGCCGGTCAACAGGCCGTCTAGGCTTGCCAACGGGGTCTATATCGCGATCGCGGTCGTTCTACTTATCTTGCTTGTCCTCTGGCTACAACGGGTTTAGGAGGAGAGATTGTCCCTGCCGGATCTCGGGTCTTCAATTACACAATATCCACTCATCGCGGTCGCCGTGGCCTTCGGCGTTGGTCTGCTGACGAGCCTTGGTCCCTGCACCTTTGCCAGATCCGTCACCCTCATGGGCTACATCGGCTCGGAGGAGCGGCTGACTAAAACGAAGGGATTTCTCCTCGCGTTTTTGATGCTTATCGGCATTGCCATCTCGTACTCGAGCCTCGGTCTCGTCGGCTATATAGCCGCTAATATCGCGAAGATAGGGGCCGGTCTCTACTACTTCGTCGGCTTTATGGCGGTGCTGATGGGGCTTCATTTCGCAGGCGTCTTGCGCTTTCGCATACCGGTGCCGGGGCGTTTGAGATCGCTGAAGGAGAAGTACGCGCATTACCGCGGGCCGACGGGGAGCTTCATGCTCGGCATCGTCTTCGGGTTGATGCTCTGCCCATGCTGCTTGCCGGGTCTTCTGACCATCTTTGCGCTTACTTTTGCAAAGGGTCAGCTCCTCTACGGCATGTTGCTCGTCTTCGCTTTTACGCTGGGTCACGGCCTCCCGCTGCTCGCGGTTGGTCTCTTTGCCGGGGCCATTAAGGTGTTTGCCGGAATTCAGCGGTGGCAGGAGCACATCAGCCTGGCCAACGGCACGCTGATGATAATCGCCGGTCTTGTAATGCTCTGGCTGGTCTAAGATGGGAGGGGTATCGTGATGAAGTACTTTCCGCTGCTCTTCGCCCCGCTCTCCTTTGCCGTAGCGTATGGCGGGGGTATCGTCGCCGCCCGCTTCGCCCGTGAAGGTCGCTCGTGGCTCAACTTCGGCCTTGGCTTCGGCGGTGGATTCCTGCTCGCCGTGGCTCTTGTCGACATCATTCCCGAGGCGGCGGAGCAGGCGAAAGGCGCCCACATCGCGGTGGCCGTCGGCTTTGCGATTTTCTTCCTGATCGAGCAGCTTTTCGACGCCCATTTCTGTCCGGCGGGGGAGGTCCGCTGTGGGAAAGATCACAGTTCGACGGGTTTTCTTGCCGTCGTCGGCATGGGGCTTCACGGGTTGATCGATGGGATCGCCGTTGCGAGCGCCCTCTTGACGGACGTGCGCTTGGCGATGCTTGTCTCCGTGGCCGTCCTCGTGCATAAGGTCCCCGACGGCTTCTGCTTGGGCACGCTCCTTTGCGCCAAAGGATATACCGACCGATCGACCCGGCGGCAGCTTCTCATCTTTTCTCTCACAACGCCCATCGGTATTCTGGTATCCTACTATGCGCTCGTTGGCACCGCGCTCAACCCGGGAGTCGCGCTCGGGCTCTCCGCCGGGTCGTTCGTCTACATCGCGACATCGCATCTTCTGCCGGAGGCGCGCCTCGGTGCGGCCGGCACCGGCCAGCTCGTTCTATCCGTCCTGGCGGGTATCGTCGCCGCGGTTATGCTCCCGGGCGCCTGATACTAATCACCTCATAGAAGTGGGGGGTGGGAGACCCTTCGAATAGAGGATCGACCTTTGCCCGTGCTTCTTGATGTTCCTTGCTCATGTGCATGGCCATAAAAGCCCCTTCGCTTTCAAATTCCAGAATCGCGATGTACTTTTCCTCTTCTTTTGTGGACTTCAGCAGGCTCCTTGAAACGAACCCATCAAATCCTTCAAAGACGCCGTTCGACCAGGCGAACCACTCCTTGAATTCCTCCTCTTTGCCCGGCTTAATGGGTGGAAACTCAGCTATGTTCACGAACATGATCTCACTTCCTTTCATCGCCTTTCTATAAACCTTACATAACAAATCATGACTTGCAAGGCACTGTCTGCTTTGAATACCCGACTGACCCTCATATGAGTTGTATTCAGATGAACCTTCCTGGACCTATCTTCCATCCGGCGCTCGGTTTTTGAAGCAACGCGCTTCTGTACAGCCCGGTATTTTGCGACCCGGACATTAAGCGTTATTGACAAGGACCTAAACGGCAGCCACATGGTTTGGTGACCGCTTACGCCGCCTCCATCTCGGTGGCAATGCGGATGGCGACTATGGCGATGTCGTCCTTTAGCTTACCTTCTGCGAGCTCGGTTGCCGCTTGGAGTAAGCCGTCCACCAGCGCTTGAGAGCCCGTTGGCTCTACCGAGTACATCACTCGAATAAGCCTATCATCGCCGAAGAACTCCAGCCCTCTCCTTGCCTCAGTCAGGCCGTCGGTATAGAGGATGATGCTCTCTCCTGCTCTGAGTCCAAGATAAGACTCCTTGTAGATGCCGGGAAATGCGCCGAGTGGAAGCCCTCTGGGGGCGCTTAGAAAATTATATTCACCCCCGCAGCAGACTGCGGCGGGAGGATGTCCCGCACTGGCGTACCTTATTTCGCCCGTTAAACCGTCGAGCATGAGAAGAGCCGCCGTGGCGAATTGACCGGGGGGTATCTGGCGAAGGAGGGACTGGTTTGTCTTGCTGAATATGAAAGACGGAGATGGGTCGATGTAGGCCAGGGTCCTAACCGAGCTTCTGATCGTCTCTGTAAGTCCAGCCGCCTCAACCCCTCTGCCGGCGACGTCTCCTATGAGCACCGCGATAAGGCCCGCCTCCAGCTCGAAAATATCGTAGAAATCTCCACCTACCCGCTCGGCCTCAAAGGCCGATTTGTAGGCGACGCCGATATCAAGGCCGGCTATCTTCGGCACCGGCCGCATCAGACTCTCTTGCAGGATTTCAGCGATCCGGCGCTCGATCTCTAAGATGCGGGCGTTCTCAATACCTAACGAAACCGCCGCTCCAAGCTTACCCGCAAAGTCGATCTGGGCTTCGGTGAAGGATACCGGGGTCGAGTGGTAGTGGAAGAAGAGCGTGCCGATGACATCTTCGCGCACCACCAGAGGGACGGCCAGGCTGGAGCGAATATTATAGGTCTCTACAAAATTGCGGTTGATCCTTTCGTCGGCGTAAACATCATGTATAGCGACCGGCCGTCTGGTTCTGGCAGCGGCCAACGAAATCTTAGCCTCATTGTCCGATAAACGTCTTCCCAGTAATTCCCGGGGCAGTCCGTAAAGATACCTGACGATCCAGTAGTCGTCTTCACGCAGAAAAATCAAGGACGACTCGCACCCGATAGCTTTGACCGACTCTACAACAACTCGCCGCATTATCGCGTCGAAATCAAGCGTTGAACTTATTGCGGCGTTGATAGTGTTCAGAGCATCACTCAGTTCCTTGGCCAGCTTGCGCTCGGTGATTTCACTCCGCAGTCCTTCGTTGGCTCTCGCAAGTTCCGCGGTTCGTTCCTCAACCCTTCTTTCGAGCTCATCGCGTGCCTTTCTGAGTTCGTCTTCCGCCCGCTTTAACTCGGTGATATCTCGTGCCGCCGCAAAGACGCCTTGCACCTCTCCGACTTCGTTCTTGAAGATCGTGGCGTTGTATAGCACGTCGGTGACGCGTCCGGAGGTATGGCGAATGGCCAGGGGATAATCTCTGACAAAGCCTTCCGACAACACCAGCTTATATCCCTCACGGGCCCTCTCGGGTTCGGTAAAGTAATCCGAGAAATCGCTTCCGATAAGGCGCTCTCTGGAGAAGCCCGTCACCTCCTCCGTTGATTTATTGACATCCATTATCTTGCCGTCCGGGCTGATGGTGACAAGGGGGTCAAGGCTTGCCTCTATGAGATTGCGCGCGTATAACGAGGCGGCTCGCACCCGCTCTTTGGCTCGTATAAGTTCGGTGATGTCCCAGAAAATGCCTAATATACCGGAGACATTTCCTCGCTCATCTTTAATGGGTGTTTTGACCGTATGGACAAAAGCGGGTCTACCATTCTGGATATATTCCTCATCCAGCTCTTCCGTCCGCCCCGACCTCATAATTTTTGAATCATCCGCCCTGTATTTGTCAGCCAATTCTTTAGGGAAAAAATCATAATCCGTCTTGCCTGAGATTTCATCGGGGATGATCTTTAAATCACGAGCGAACATCTCATTGCAAGACAAATAAATCGATTCTCTATTCTTTAGAAATATTTTTTGGGGAAGATTTTCAACTAACAGCTTGTACTTACTCTCGCTCTTCCTAAGCTCCTCTTCCGCTCGCTCATGCTCCGTTATGTCGGTAAACGTTGTGACCACGCCGGCCGTAACGCCTGACTCGTCGCGCAACGGAGCGGCGTTGACCGATATGATAATCCGGGTTCCATCAGGACGTTCGAACGAAAGCTCTGCGCCGTACACCGGCTTGCCCGTACCCATGACCCGGGCAAAAGGGAGCTCTTCCTCGGGAAAAGCTCTTCCATCCGGCGTGGTTATCTTCCAGGCCGGGTCGTTGTAGGGACGGCCGATGGCGGCAGTGCGCTTCAAGCCGTAAGTCTGTTCGGCCGCGGCGTTGACGAAGACGACGATGCCGTCACGATTGAGGATGACGACGCCATCGGCGACGGCCTCGATTATGCGCTCCAGTTGCTCCTTCGAGAGCTCTCTTTCAAGGTCGCCACTTCCAGGCCGTCTTTTTCTGGCAGCTTCTCCCATGCTCTAGATTATTCCGCTCGACCACATGGTTTAATCCCGTCTTAAGCGCAGGCTGTGTGAGATTGTGCTTTGCAGTGGTATAATCTTGTCGCCCGGTAGCTTGGGATCGCCCGCGCATGGCGAGTATGTAGGGCAGAGATTTGAAAGGCAAGTGGTTTAAATGAAAGGTGAGCCCGGAGGAGATAAAAAGCGACCAGGGCAAGCCGCAACCCCGATAGGGTTTTGGCCGGTAGGCGGCGGTAGATGGCCTTCATCGGCTACGAATCCATTCTCGGCCGAAGTCCGCAAAGGCAAGAAGAATACTCGAAAGGTCGACGAGAGATAGCGAGTGGATACTCGAGGATATTTTTGTGAAATCGATGTAATCGGCAAGAAACATCCTTAAGTTTCGCGGCTTTTACCAAGCATCCATCTTGGCGATATGCCGCTCACAGGTCAATGTAGGCGATTCCACGTGCTGGTTAAACCGTTCGCCAGAAAACACGCTTTTTCTTTTGACTTAAGAGCTTATAAAGGCTATCTTCATGTTAAAAGAGTGTAAACTGGTTGCTCGTAACGGATAACTAAGGCATGATTGGCAGATCGAACCCGCTCGTATACGCTGCTCAAATAATCGCCATCATTATTCTTTTTGTCCCTGTCTTTTTGCTTCTTACGCTTCTGCCGGTGCCCGGCTTTTACCATGGCTATTCGGTCACCGATAGAGAGATGGAGCCGGTGATTCCCTATGGCGGTT
>JAMCWL010000058.1 GCA_023481285.1 Actinomycetota bacterium
GTTGATGGAAATATCGGTAAAAGCAGGCACGCAGATCAGGTCGTAGCCGCTCGGGGCGACAAATCCTCTGGCGATGCAGACCGCTTTAATCGCCTGATTAAGAGCTCCAGCGCCGATTACCTGCAGCTCAGCGCCTCCTCTTTCCCTGACGACGCCCGCTAATGCCCCGGCGACAGCGTTTGGATTTGATTTTGACGAGACCTTTAAGACTTCCATTATTTCTGCCTCCTGATGGAACTATGAGTAACATCGTGCCGTTACAAATCATTCTAGCTAATCATGTATATTACTGCAATCTTTTACTCTTCTATTAATCGCTACATCGGCTCTCGATCGGCGAGCTCTACCTTGATTCTCAGTGTGTTCCTCCTGTTTTTGACCTCCACACTTTCCGCCTTTAAAAAGTATTTTCCCCCTAAAACGTCAAAGCTTCTTGCGATGTCGATTGCAAACTCATCGATATCCTCTTGACTTATCCGGCCCGCTGCCGGCAGAGCGCCTTTTAATTGGACGATCGGCGGCGCGCTCTTCTTGCTCCCTCCATTTGCAAGCTTTATGACCGGCTCGCAGGAGCCGACTTCTCGCCGGATTACACGGCTCGCGTTCCTTTCCGAGACCGAAAGACCTAACCGGGTTTTCGCAAATTTTGAAAGCTGGGATCCCTCGCTTATGCAGCCAACGCACTGCCAGAATTTAATATCCGGGTTGACCAGAGACTCGCCATAACTCCTATTCCCAACCAGGGGACGGCTTAACCAATACATGGTCGATAGGATCTCGGCGTGAGACCCGAAGTAAATCTCGACATCGGGGTTGGCGATCGCAAACTCGAGTACGACCCTGGGTAGGTTGTGCGGCCCGACCAGCACAAGCTCGCCACCCCTCCGCTTTATATCTGGGAAGGTTGATTGGTCCTTACGCTCGGGCAGCCGGGAGAGCGCCACCTCCACTTTCACGCTGCAACCTCGTCGGGGAGCGGAAAAGTTTATCGTCGCCCGGTCGGAAATCTCGCGGATGGCGAAGAGGGCCATACCTCTTCCGTGAACGCCGAAGGCGTCTTCAACGTGGTTTAATCTCGACGTTACTCTGGGTTCGAAAATTTTCTCGTGCAGTTGGCGGGGGATGCCCTCGCCGTCATCGACGACGACAACGTGTCTGGTCTCCGAGCGCTCCTTGGCAGTAGCGACGAAGATCACGTTTGCCCCCGCATCGCGTGAGTTTCTGAGGAGCTCGATCGCGATATCTTCGACCGACCGAATATCGTGCTTAGCCTGTCGCTTATCGGCCTCCGCGACTTTAAGGCGAACAAAACCGCTGCCGAAGTCCTCGTCGATCCTGAGGTAATGATCTCCGGCAATATCGGCCACGAAGTTTAGCAGCGACTTCTGATTGTCTTCAGGCATTACGATATCCAGCCAATCAGACGCTAGACGACATCTGTTCTTAAAAAGATTTTCAAACAAATCAAGCGAGGGAAAACTTCCCTCGCTTGATTTTACTACTTATTAAGCGCTAAGCGAACAACTTTGCGCTCCACGTTTTGACTATATGCCGGCTACTTCGCGTACTCAACGGTGCGGTGCTCGCGGATGACCGTCACCTTGATCTGGCCGGGATACTCGAGCTCGCTCTCTATCCGCTTGGCTATATCTCTCGCTAGAACGGCGGATTTAGTATCGTCGACGTCTTCAGGTTTGACCATGATTCGAATCTCACGGCCCGCCTGCATGGCGTAGGTCTTTTCAACCCCTTCGTAGGACTCGGCGATCCCTTCGAGTCTCTCTAGCCTCTTGATATAACTTTCAAGGGTTTCCCGGCGCGCACCTGGTCGCGCCCCCGAGACGGCGTCAGCCGCTTGAATCAAAACGGCTTCAACGCTCTGCGGGTCGATCTCGTTGTGATGTGCCGCTATGATGTGGCAGGCGTTCTGGGCTTCCTGGAAGCGCCTGGCAAGCTCCGCGCCGATCGAAGCGTGCGGACCCTCAACTTCGTGGTCGATGGCCTTGCCAAGATCGTGCAGGAGGCCGGCTCGCTTGGCCAGCTTGACGTCGGCCCCCAGCTCCGCCGCCATCATACCGGCCAAGTGCGAAACTTCCAGGGAGTGCTGGAGCACATTCTGCCCGTAACTGGTCCGGTATTTTAGTCTGCCCAAGACGCGGATGAGCTCCGGATGGAGCCCTTGGACATCCGTCTCGAATGTGGCTTGCTCACCCACTTCGCGGACGTGATTTTCGACCTCCTCGCGGGCTTTCTCATACATCTGTTCGATTCTCGCCGGGTGAATCCTGCCATCCACGATAAGCCTTTCGAGAGAAAGCCGCGCTATCTCTCGCCTGACCGGATCGAAGCTCGACAGAATTACCGCTTCCGGAGTGTCGTCGATGATAAGATTTATTCCGGTGAGATTCTCGAAGGCTCTGATGTTGCGACCCTCGCGCCCGATGATCCGCCCTTTCATCTCGTCGCTTGGAAGCGGCACTACCGAGACGGTGGTTTCAGCGACATGGTCAGCCGCACATCGCTGAATCGCCAGGGAGATAATGTCTCTAGCCTTTTTCTCACCCTCTTCTTTAGCCTTAGATTCAATCTCGCGGATCATCATTGCCGATTCGTGCTTCGTCTCCGATTCGATCCTCTTGAATAGAATGTTCTTGGCTTCCTCGCTTGACATCCCGGCCATCTGCTCGAGAAGCTGTTTCTGATTTTCGTAGGTCTCTTCAATCTCACTCTGTAACTTGTTGATCTGCCCTTCCCGGGAGGACAACTGGTGCTCCCTTTTCTCGAGCGCATCGGTCTTTACGTCAAGCGACTCTTCTTTCTGGGTCAGCCGGCGTTCGAGCCTTTGAAGCTCGCTTCGCCGCTCGCGGTTTTCCCGTTCCGCCTCATTGCGCAGGGAGAAAATCTCGTCCTTGGCCTCAACGAGCGCTTCTTTCTTGGCTGTTTCGGCTTCCTTGGTCGCCTCGCTGATCATCCTCTTGGCGACATCTTCCGCGGAGGCAATGCGCCGTTCCGCCACGAAGCGACGCGTTAAATATCCAGCGGGGATTCCGACGATCGCTACCACGACGGCTATAACGATGGTCAATGGATCCATTGCCGTCTCCTTTCTCAACTCACATAAATAAAAAAACCGAGCTAATGCCCGGCATAAACACCTTTACGAGTAAAATGCTGAAAATAACAGCATTCTGCGCTTATTCTATTCGGATAACACAAAGTTAACGCGAATCTATTTAAAGCCGAATAAACTCGTTCGGTATCAATGCCGCTTTGTCATGATTAGTCTAAGTTTTGAAGCTAGCGCTGTCAAGGAATTTGTCCGCACAGCGCCAGCGCTTTTTAGGCTCACTCGCTCATTAATCTGAAGATCAAAAAGCCCATTTACCAGACCTTTTGCAGTTCGGCTGGCGATTGCCCTATCGTATCCTTTGCGAATAAGATAATCCGCAAGCTTGCGCCTTGCAACATTTGTCCCAAGTCCTTGTATTTTAACGAGCCGCGCTTGGCCGACGAATAGCGCACGGGCTTCTTCAGCGTCTGAATTGCACGCTGCCGCCAATTCTTCTTCGATGATTTCGTTCGTCACTCCTCGGCCCTTAAGTTCGCTCTTGAGCCTGTTCCGGCCGTAACCCTTTGATCTGGAGCGTGAATCTATCCACTCTCTTGCGAACATCCGGTCGTCAAGATAGCCGGTTTCATGGAGTCGGTCGACGACCTCATCGAGAATCTCGCGGCTGAAGCCGACCTTCGCGAGTCTGCGTCTCACCTCCATCACGCTTCGTGCCCGATAATCAAGGAAAACGAGGGCGCGGTCCGACGCTTCCCGGCAATCACCGGCTCGTTCAAAGGCGGTAATCTCATCCGGCACAAGCTTGCGCCCTACAACAAGGTTGTTCTCTGCGGCAAATTCTGGCGGAAAACTCCGCCAGAACCTATCGTCAAGAAAGACGCCGGAGAGTCCTCGCTTGGTCTTCTTTATCGCGGTTATTTCCGTCATTTTGGGTATGTGGCTGCTATTGGACGTCGTTTTCCTAATCAACGGGCGCCGGCTCGATTACTTCAGGTCCGGCCGCCTCGGATCTGGCGTTTTGCAGCTTCGCCGCTGACGCTAGGCCCGTTTTCTCGCGTACCTTAAGCTCGATCTCAGCGGCTATTTCCGGATGCTCGGCCAGGTACTGCTTGGCCGCCTCCCGACCCTGCCCGAGGCGCTCCTCACCATAGGTGTACCAGGCGCCGCTCTTAAGCGCGATGCTGTGGTCGGTCGCCAGATCGAGGATGCTTCCCTCCTTGGAGATGCCGAAGCCGTAGATGACGTCGAACTCCGCCTGCCTGAAGGGCGGGGCTATCTTGTTCTTGACCACTTTAGCTCTAACCCTGTTGCCGATAACGTCTGTTCCCTGCTTGATCGAATCGACTCTGCGAACGTCGATGCGGACCGAGGCGTAAAACTTGAGCGCTCTTCCCCCCGGCGTCGTCTCGGGATTACCGAACATGACGCCTATCTTTTCTCGAAGCTGATTGATGAAGATCGCCGTCGTCCTTGATTTTGATATCGAACCGGCAAGCTTTCGAAGTGCCTGGCTCATCAGCCTTGCCTGCAAACCGACGTGAGAGTCTCCCATCTCCCCTTCGATCTCCGCTCGCGGGACGAGGGCGGCAACCGAGTCCACGACTACAACGTCGATCGCGCCCGAGCGAACCAGCATCTCGGCGATCTCAAGCGCCTGCTCGCCGGTATCGGGTTGGGAAATCAGCAGGTTATCGATGTCGACACCGATATTCTTCGCGTAAGTAGGGTCGAGCGCGTGCTCTGCATCTATGAAAGCGGCTGCACCACCCGTCTTTTGGGCCTGGGCGATTATCTCCAGCGCCAGAGTCGTCTTTCCCGAGGCTTCAGGTCCGTAGATCTCGATGACCCGGCCGCGTGGTATCCCCCCGACGCCGAGCGCCACGTCAAGGGCGAGGGTTCCGGTTGGGATTACGGAGACGTCCAGCCTCGAGGGATGCTCACCGAGCTTCATGAGCGATCCCTTACCATACTTGCGTTCTATCTGCTCTTTCGTTAGCTCGATAATCTGCTCTCTATCCATAATACCTCCTAGGTGACGGCGGTCGGTTACCATCTGACTTAGCGAGCCGTTTCCCATCTGACTTATAATATGCGAACACCAGTTCGCCTGTCAAGCTTTTTGCAACTCCTTCTCTGGTCAGGTTAGCGATTAGCCGCATTGTAGCAGATATGCGAGGAATACGCATCGGCACATTTGCACATCAAGGCATGACAAGCAAACGGGCACGCCGTTGGCGTGCCCCTATACGGGGAAGCGCTCCTTGACGGAGTACTCGGCACCGGTTCGTTGGAGCCTGCTTTCGAAAAGCGAGACCTGTTTGACCTCAATCTCGACGCCCCGTAGCCGTCCATCTATCGAATCAAGAGAGGTCGTGACGTCCTGGACATTCGCGATTCTCGCGATCGTTATGTGGGGATGATACGGGCGACTCTCGGCAGGATAGCCGTAACGGGTTGCCGCCGCTTCGACGGCGCCAGCCAGGTTCTTAACTCGTTCCGAGCCCGAGCTTAAGCCATACCAGATTATACTGGCTCTTCTGGCTGACGGGAAAGCCCCCGCGTTTCCAAGCGTAAAGGAGAAGGAGCCCCGCCCGTGAACTGCCGCAGCAATGCTCTCTGAAAGCGGCTGCACGATTTCGTCCGGAACGTGTCCAAGAAACTTCAACGTAAGGTGTAGGTTATGAGTTGTAATCCATCTCGCCGATCTGATCTCACCCACCTCCGACCTGAGTTCCGAGAGGCCCTCCCTCACCTCCTCCGAGAGCTCAAGGCCGACAAAAAGACGGGGCATTAGAGCGCACCTGCCCGGTCCAAGAGATAATTTCTAACAGCGTCCAGCGCTACTTGCGAAGCTCTGGCGCGGACGACCCATCTCGGTCCGGACAGATTGTACTCCCAGGCATCTCTGCGGTCTTCCGCCTCAAGTCCGACATAGACGAGGCCGACCGGTTTTCGCGCTCTTTGCCCACCGGGACCGGCGATGCCCGTAACCGAGACGCCGATATCCGCCGACGAAATGCGCCTTATCCCAGACGCCATCTCGAGTGCAGACTCCTCGCTTACCGCCCCGTAGCCCTTGACGACGTGAGGCGATACTCGAAGAAGATTGATCTTGGCATCGTCGGAGTAGGAGACGACTCCAAGCTTCACATAGGCCGAGCTGCCCGGAACATCCGTCAAGAGCTTGGAGATCAAGCCTCCGGTGCACGACTCGGCCACCGCCAACGTCATCTGTTGGCTGCAGAGCAAGCGGCCCACGACTTCGGCGAGCGTCTCGTCGTCAAGCGCAAAGACGAGCCTGCCCAGCCGCGACCGGATCTCTTTCTCCACCTCGTTCATGATTCTGTCGACCGCTTCTTTGCCATCCGAACGAACTCTCAATTGGACGCTGATCTCTCCCGGCTTGGCAAGTATGCCGACGTCGACGTCCTCTCTCACCATGATGTCCCTGAGGGTCGTCTCAAGCCATGATTCACTCTTCGCGGTCGTCTTAAGAGTTCTGATAAAGTATGATTCTCCACCGGCCCATCTCGCCCTGATGAAAGGCATCGCGCTTTCGAGCATGGCCGACATCTCCCCGGGTGGTCCGGGGAGGACGATGACGACCTTGCCCTTGGCGTCAAGGCAGAATCCCGCCGCACTCCCGGTTGTGGGCGGAATTTCGACGGTTCCTTCCGGCAAATACGCTTGCCTGTAGACGATATCTTGAAAGCTCTCAAATCTCGAGTACCAACGATCGAGATAAGCCTTAAGATCATCCTTAAAGATAAGCTTTAGCCCTAGTCCTTCGGCAACGCCTTCCCTGGTAACATCATCAGATGTTGGACCGAGCCCGCCCGTAATGATCGTCCCGTCGCAACTCGCCAGAGCCTCATTGAGGACCTCCGCGATGGCGGCGACGTCATCGGGGACGCTAACCTGGCGGGAGCAGAAGAAACCCTCTTTGCCAAGGCGCTCGGAGATATGCTGGGAGTTTGTATCCAGGGTGAGCCCGGTAACCAACTCGGTACCGACGGTGATGATCCAGTAGCTCAACTACGCGCTCCGTAGAGGACGGAGGGACCGTTCTTGATAAAATAGTCGATGCCGGAGGCGAGCGTTACCGCGAGCGCCACATAGATTAGGAGCAGGTCGAGGGGGTACCCCATGAGCCTGACCGGTAAGTCGACGATGACGGCGATTATCGCGACTATTTGCGAGACCGTCTTAATCCGCCCCATCGGGCTCGCGGA
Organism: Actinomycetota bacterium; assembly: GCA_023481285.1. Lineage (GTDB taxonomy): Bacteria > Actinomycetota > Aquicultoria > Aquicultorales > JAMCWL01 > JAMCWL01. Next base: position 7,303 of record JAMCWL010000058.1, read on the forward strand.
GATGACGACGCGCTCTCCGGCCGCGACGAGTCGCAGCCCGGTCACGGCGAACTCACGCGCGATGATGGAGACGGCGATCCACGCCGGCAGCTTATCGAGCTGTACGAGAGAGATCAACGCCGCCGAGACCAGCAGCTTATCCGCCAACGGATCGGCAAGCTTACCGAAGACGGTTATCTGACGCTGGAAGCGAGCCACGTAACCATCGGCCGTATCGGTCAGCGCCGCAACGGTGAAGATTGCGGCGGCCAGGTAGGCGCCGGCCGGTTGGGCGTACGCGAGCAGGGAGAACATGAAGACCGGTACCAGCACGATACGCAGAATTGTCAGCTTATTCGCCAGCCCGGCCAGAGGATTCCGCCTCGTAATCGCAGCCATCGGCGGCCGTGATTGTGACTTCAAGTATGCTTCCGATTTCTGCTCTTCCGTTGAGATAGACGTTCCCATCGACCTCCGGTGCCTGCCAAACCGCTCTCCCTATAATATTTCCATCTTCGACCGCTTCTATGAGTATATCGGCCTTTTTACCTATCTTTGCCGACGCATTTCTTTGCATCATATCATCTCTCAGGGCAGAAAGCTCGCGGTTGCGTTCCGATGCAACCTCCGGCTCGATTCTACCCGGAAGAGACGCCGCCTCGGTCCCTTCCTCGGGCGAAAAGTCGAAAATTCCCAAATAATCGAAGTCGGCTTCTCGAACAAACTCCGTAAGGCTTCTAAAATCTTCGTCGGTCTCGCCCGGATACCCAAGGATCACCGAGGTCCTGAGCGCTAAGCTAGGCAACCGATCTCTTAACCTATCGATTAGGTCAAGGTACTTGCGCCGGCTACCCCAGCGCCTCATCGACACTATAATTCTATCGCTCGCATGCTGCAGGGGCAAGTCAAGGTAGGGGCAGACCTTGTCTATATCTGCCATCGCCTCCATCAAATTATCGGTCAGATGCTGCGGCTGAACGTAGAGAAGTCTTAGCCACTCGATCTCATCGATTTCGGAAAGCTTATAAAGCAGCTCAGGCAGGCGCCGTTCACCATATGAGTCGAGGCCGTAGGCGGATGTGTCCTGGGCGACGAGGCAGAGCTCCTTCACTCCGCCGGCGCTCAGCTCCTCGGCCTCTCTGACAATATCCTCGGCAGGTCTGGATCTATACGGGCCTCTTATCGCGGGTATGGCGCAGTACGAACATCGGTTGTTACAACCATCCGCGATCATCAAGTATGCGTAGGGCGCATCGTCGATCGATCTCTTTGCCGGTTCCAATCTCCGCGCTGAAATTCCTTTTTGAAAACCCGAGACGGTTTTCTCGATGTAAGACCAGATGTCTCGCTCACCGGCCAGATCGATGAAGAGGTCGATCTCCGGAAGCTCGCTCGCGAGCTCGGGGCCGTATCGCGTGACCAGACAGCCGGTCGCTACCAGCCTGACCGGTCTGCCTTCATCTTTTAGAGTCGCCGCCGCCAGCATGACTTCGATCGATTCACGCTTGGCGGGCTCGATAAACCCACAGGTGTTTACGATGACGACGTCGGCCTCGGCCGCATCCCCTACGACGACTCCTCCGCCGTCTTCGATAGATGCCCGCATGTAGGAAGTATCAACCGAATTTTTCGCGCAACCGAGCGTTATGATGGCGACTTTCTTGGGCATGCGTCTTAATTCGTCCTATAGTTCGCAAACTGCAAGGGGACTCCGAAATCTTCATCCTTGAGAAGGCCTATCGCTTGCTGTAGCTCATCGCGACTTTTGCCGCTCACCCTTACCTTTGGACCTTCGATCTGAACTTGAATCTTAAGCTTTGAGGATCTCAAGTACTTGCTGATCTCTCGCGCTTTCTCCTCT
>JAMCWL010000067.1 GCA_023481285.1 Actinomycetota bacterium
TCTTAGCCCCTACCTCGCATATCTGCCGGAACAACACCTACAGGTCATAGTCAGTCAGTTGTTTTGGAATTGCCTGATCTCACACTACCCGATCCCTGGCCGCCCGACTATTAATCCGATATTGGTGGCAAGATGAGCTGAGGTAGACCGGATGCCGAAATAGTTTTAGAATCGTTTGTGAGGATTTCCCTTGCCATCGAAATCCAGTGAGGTGAGTAATTGACTCGCTCCGACGGAATTCGCCCGGCCTGGCACCGGGATGCAAAGTGGATCTTTCGAATTCTCTTTACGATATCGCTCTTCTTCACACTCCTCGCCTACGAGGCTTTTAATTTTACCTCCTTTGAGTTCGTCCTCTCCATCGGCAAGCCCGTGATAAAGAATTCCCTCAATTTGACGGGAATGATCGCCCAGAATAGAGAGAGTCTAAACGCGTTCGCGGCGTCAAATCCGGATGCGTTCGTCGAAGTTCCCCGTGAGCTTGACGTCAAGATAAAGGGTCGCGACGTTATAAAGATGTCGGACGACGAGATCGCCGACAAAGTGCTGGACGTAGTGCTCAAGGACGTCTATTCCGAGGGAAGCGGAGCCAAGGTAAGTAAACTGTTAGAGAGTAAGAAAGCGTCCAATTCCGACCCCGTACCGTTGGTCGGCCTGGTGTCGGGGATATTTAATAAGAAAACCCACGAAAGCCTTCAGGCCGCCTGGCGAACCCTCGCCTTCTTTAGCTTCCTTCTTCTCCTTCCTTACCTCTATTTTAGCGAGGGCTTTGCCAAGTTGACCAGCCCGGGTATGAGCATAGCCCTGGCGTCGTTTCCTTTCGCGGTAATAGCGTTCGCCGGCCGCAGCTTCGGTTTGGACGGTATGGCCAAGCAGACGGGCGTTCTATTCGTGGTCGGGGTCTCTCTGTTCATCTTAGGTTCGATCTGCCTGGTGGTGAACTACGTTAGGCTGAACAGACTGGGACCGGTAAAAACCGGGATTCCATGGGCGCACACGAACCATGATGGTCGGCGCTAAAACTCGGCTCAATGCTATACTATCAACCCTAGGATGATCTGGAAGAAAGGCGCCTGCGAAGAAACCCGCCCAGGCGAAAAAGTAATAAAGGAGGAATCGGCTGTGCAGAGCAAAAAAGTACTCATGATCATCGCCCCCAAGAATTTCAGGGACGAAGAGTATCTACGGCCAAGAAAGATTCTCGAAAATGCCGGAGCTTCAGTAACGGTGGCCTCGGCTACCACGGCCGAGGTCACGGGGATGCTCGGCCTTAAAGTGAAGCCGGACCTCAGACTGACCGACGTCAAGGTTGACGACTACGACGCGGTCGTCTTTATCGGCGGAGGCGGAGCGTCCGCATACTATGACGACCAGACCGCTCTTTCCATTGCAAAGAAAGCCGCCGGATCGAAGATTGTAGGCGCCATCTGTATCGCTCCGCAGATTCTCGCGAACGCCGGTGTTCTTCAAGGTAAAAAAGCCACCGTCTTTGCCTCTCAAATCGAATCGTTGAAAGCCAAGGGTGCGAACTTTACCGGCGCGGGCGTCGAGCGTGACGGCAACATAATTACGGCCGACGGGCCCGGTTCCGCTGGCGAATTCGGGGACGCCATCCTCAACGCGATCACCGAGCAATAATGTAGGTCATTACGAGGAGCGGAGCGACGAAGCAATCTCATACACCCCTGCGATAGCGCCGCGGATAGCAAGCTCAGCAACTGAGCACTACCCGGATCATTTGATTGAAACCCGTTGATTTGCGATAATAGCTAAGTCATTTTCCAAGGTACAAAGAGACCAAGGCAGCATGAGACTAGAGGGCCCATAGCTCAGTCGGTCAGAGCAGCGGACTCATAATCCGCGTGTCGTAGGTTCGAGTCCTACTGGGCCCACGCAGGTCAGAGAGGGCGTTTGGAATTTCCAAGCCCTCTTTTTTTCGTCTATGCACTCATTTTGCACTTGTAATTTTCACGGTTGCACCCATTTCGCGCTCAAGAACGCACCCCGTTTCATCTCTCAGCTAGCTTTGTCTCTCTCGCCTGCCCTCGCCCCATGGGAAGAGCACTTGTTAAAAAGCCTCTCACGCTTCGCTTCATAAACAATTGCAGGAATTTTGTTTTTGGGAGCGAATGAAGTCAGAAAAATAAACCAGGTTCGAAGATTGGCTAGCTGGGTCCATAGAGGCAACGGAAGTCGTTATTAAATAAACAATCCAAATATCTTTACGAGCTGCCCGTTAGGTTAGCCTTAAGTGGGAAAATACTCGACAGTTGATCCGAGTCCACCTTCCAACTTACGGACCTAAGGGGCCGTTCATGAGTATGCGATTTAGACGTCGGATGCGAGAACAACAAGAAGAAGCGGCCTATGTCTCAACGGCATTGCTCGGCAAGAAGCGAAGCCCTGTAGGTGTTGTCTTCCTGTCGTTTATCACGCTCGGATTCTATTTCATTTACTGGCACTACAAAGTAAATAAAGAGGTTGCGGCCTATGATATACGCATTGAAGTAAATCCGGGGGTCTCCGCGGTTGCCGTCTCTTTCGGCTGGCTTTTTCTCTTCGTTCCCTCGTTCGTTTCCGTCTATAATACGGCGCAGCGTGCCCAGCTCATGTTCGAGTACAACGAACCTTCAATTGGCGTTTCGGGAGGTTACGCGGCATTCCTTCACGCGTTGATCGGGCTCGGCTTTCCAATGCTCTCGCTTTTTTACCCTGCTTACCTGCAAGGCAAGCTCAACCGTTTCTGGCGCCTTGAGGCCGCGAAGTTGGGAGAGATCATCGAGGAAGAGCGACGCGCAGCATGATCGGAGCACATTCTCTTTCTAGGCATTGTCTTCAATGAGATGCCAAACCAAGTTCAGATCATGAGAATTGGGATGGTTTCTCGCGGACCAACGTTGGTTCAATCGAGAGAAACTACCCAATATTTAACAAAATGGCCTGGTAAATAAAGTACGCGGTACCTGGTACCGCTTAGCCCAGATGATAGGGGACGCTGACGACAACCACCTTGCGCCAGAAGAAGAGGCGGGCCTTCAGCAGGATCGAGGTCTGGTTGTGGAGAAAGTGCTGCCACCACCTGCGGCAGACGAATTCCGGGATGACGACGGTGATGATGTCGTTGTCGTCCTCCTTGTCGATCTCGCGGAGACGGGCGACGACCGGGCCGATGATGTCGCGGTACGGCGAGGGCAGGACCTCCAGATCGAAGCCGAAGCCGTACTTCACCCACTCGTGCTCTATCAACTTCGCCGCCTGACGATCGGTCGCGACGTGGAGCGCGCGAATCGGGTCGCCGTTCGCCAGCGACTTGGCGTACTCTATCGCCTGGACGGTCCCGATGTGGACCTTCGAAACCAGGACGACAACGTTGTGCCTGAGCGCCAGAGGCAACTTGAACTCAAGCGTCTCGATGTCGAAGTTCAGGTTATCCACGGAAAGCTCGCGCGATGTCGAGACGTAATGGCCATTAATCTTCTTAAAGACGCAGATCAAAACCGGAACAATGGCGATGACTATCCAGGCGCCGCTCAGGAACTTCGTTAACGCAATAACGATCAAGACAAAAAAAGTCGTCGTGGCGCCCACCGCGTTGATGACGGCTTTTCTTCGCCAGCCCGCAGTGCGGTCCTTATGCCAGTGGCGGACCATGCCAAGCTGAGAAAGCGTAAAGCTCGTGAAAACGCCTACGGCGTAAAGAGGTATGAGCCTGTGAGTTTCGCCGCCAAAGAATATGATTAAAAGAGAAGCGAAAGCGGAGAGAAGAATTATGCCGTTCGAGAAGGCCAGCCTATCGCCGCGGTTTTTAAGCTGCGTCGGCATGTAGCGGTCCCCGGCCATGATCGAGGCAACGCGCGGGAAGTCGGCGAAACTGGTGTTAGCGGCGACGACCAAAATCGATGCCGTCGTAGCCTGCACGACATAATAGAATATTCCACTTCCGAATACTACTCTAGCAAGCTGCGAAATCACCGTCTCCGAACTGTTCGGTTTAATCCCCAGGAGATTGCTTAGTACAGTAATCCCCACAAAAAGTGAGCCAAGGATGGCCGCCATCCAGACGAGTGTCGTCCTTGCGTTTTTCGCTTCGGGCTTTCTAAACGACTGGACGCCGTTGCTGATGGCTTCGACGCCGGTGAGGGCGGCGCAGCCAGAGGCGAACGCTCTTAGGATCAGAAAGAGCGTTATGCCTTGAACCGCGATGGTCTCCATGGGTGAGGTGCTGACGATAACCCTCAGGCCCATAAAATAGCGAACCAGCCCAACGACGATGAGCGCCGAGAGGCTTATCACGAACGAATATGTTGGAATGGCGAAGATTTTGCCCGAGTCGCGCACGCCTCGCAAGTTGGCAATGGCAACCAGTGCGATGAGAGAGACGCCAAGGATTACTTTGTGCTCTTGCAGCGCGGGTATCGCGGAGGTGATGGCGGCGACGCCTGCGGCGATGCTAACCGCGACGGTCAGCGTGTAATCGATAAGAAGCGATGCCCCGGCTATCAGCCCGGCGTTTTCCCCCAGGTTATCCTTGGCCACGATGTATGCGCCACCGCCATTGGGATAGGCGAGAATGACCTGTCTATATGAGATGGAAATAATCGTTAGGAGAAGTACGATTGCCCCCGCTATTGGGAGAGATAGACTAAGAGCTCCGGCTCCCGCCAATACCAGAATTAGCAGTATCTCCTCGGTCGCGTAAGCAACAGAAGAGAGAGCATCCGATGAGAAAACAGCCAGCCCGAGCGTTTTTATTAGACGCTCTTCAGCCATTCTCTTGGTATCTATGGGCCTCCCGAGGATAAGTCTTTTAAGGCCCTTTATGCTAAGCGACGAATCTATCCGCTCACTTGTTCCGACCGTTGCCATGTTAACCGCAAAAGCTCCGTCTCGTGTTTAGGCAGACGCACGTCTCTTTCTGCGCTTCCTATGTCCCTCATAGCATGGTAAATATTACCATAAAGCGACGCTTTTGGTTACTTAAGTCACATAGGAAACCATCTCCCCCAAGGTTAGACGGCGGCGCCCACGCCGAGCTCTTGAAGGATGGCGTCTATTCCAGAGCGATAGTTGGGGTATTTGAGCTCGACCCCGAGCTCCCGGCGCATCTTCTCGTTGGAGAGCCTCAACGAAGAGAGAATCATCTTCACGAAGTCGGCGTTGAAGACGACCGCCTTCCCGGTTAACCGCCCGAAGAACCCGACGATGCGGGCCAGCCTTCTGGCCGTCGCTTCGGAGATGTGCTTGGCCTCCGGCGCGCCCAACCGGTAGGCCAGGTAGTTATAGAAATCTTTGAGCTGTACCGGCTCGTTATCCACGATGTTATAGATCTCGCCGGAGCGGCCCCGCTCGGCGGCGGCCAGGAGCGCCGCGGAAGCGTCTTCGACATGGATGGCTGACATCCAGTTGTGACCCCTGCCGACTAGCCTTACCTGCGTGCGTCCGGCGTTCTCCAGCATGAGCATCTGGCTTCTGGGCCCGTAGACGCCTCCCAGCCGGCAGATGACGCCGGAGAACCCAACCTTCGCTTCATTCATAACTATACGCTCAGCCTCTAGTTTAGATCGACCGTATGCCATTACCGGATGGCAGTCGGACTCCTCGGTGACCGGTTCGTCGCCGTGTTCGCCGTAGACGGTGCCGCTCGAGGCGAGAACGAAGGTCTTCAACCCCGCCGCCGCCGCGGCGTCGACGAGCGTTCTCGTCCCCTCAACGTTGGTGCGATAGATGTTTCGCTCGTTACCAACCATCGTCCCGGCCAGGTGAAAAATGACGTCCATGCCATCGAGCAACCCGCTGATCGTCTCGGGATGGCGGATATCTCCGAGGACGGCTTCGACGCCGAGATCGGTGAGGTTGTGAAGGCGTGCCGGGTTTCGAGCGAGACCGCGCACCTCATGTCCTCCATCAAGCAGCCCCTTGATAAGGTCAAGCCCTATATAGCCGCCGGCGCCGGTCACAAAAGCTTTCATTATACGTCCCGTATACCCAAGTCCCGTATACCCAAAGAAGGCGACCTCTCCGCCTCTTCGATTTAACCCATGCCGCCAGCTTAAGGAGTTGGTTCCCGCTCCAAAGTGCTGACGAACCCCGGCTGCGCTGCCACCTCGTCAGCCTGAGCCGTTTCGGTGGTTAACTCGAAAAGACGGCGGTAGACGACGTTGATCTCCCAGAAAACCGTGATCTTGTAAGGAGAGTGCAGGTAAAGAGCGCCCCGCAAAATACGGCGGATCATCTTCCACCAGGAGTAGGTCTCACGGCAAGCCGCCCTGTATTTGGCCTCCAACTCGGCGGCGCTCATCTTGGCCGGCTTGAAGACGGCATGACCTATATCGTACTCGTCCCATCGACTGTGGATTATCCTGCCAGCCTCTTCAAGCGACCTCCTCAGGACCGTTCCAGGATAAGGGGTTAGGATCGTAAATTGCGGCACCTCTATATTGACTCTCCTCACGAAATCCACCGTCCGCTCGAAGATCATCTCGTCGTCCTCGTCGAAGCCGAAGACGAAGCAGCCGATGATTCCAATTCCATGGCGATGGAGGCGCTTGACATCCCTTGCGTACTGGGAAACCTTGTTCACTTTCTTGCCGAGAGACTCGATAGCCTCGCTTCCGAGCGACTCGAAACCGATGAGCATCCCGATGCAACCGCTTCTGGCCGCTAACCTCAAAAGCTCCAGGTCGTGAGCAAGATTAAGCGACCCCTGACTTATCCAGCTAATCTTTAGGGGAATAAGCGCCCTGAAAAGCTCTTTGGCGTATTTGGGATTTCCAACGATGTTGTTATCGGTAAAGAAGACGAACTCCGCTTTGATCTTTTTGATCTCCTCGACTACCTCTTCGACCGGGCGGTAGCGCATCCGGTTTCCGAACATCGGAGTAGTCGAGCAGAAGTTGCAGTTAAAGGGACAGCCCCTAGACGTTTCGACCTTCGGAATGTCGATGTACTTGTTGATATCCACCAGATCGTGCCTCGGAACGGGCGAACCCACGAGATCAGGCTTTTCCTCATTTTGGTAGATCCCCTCGGAACGGCCCGCCGTGAGGTCCTTCAAGACCTCCTCTATTACGCCCTCGGCCTCCCCTACCACGACGGCGTCCGCGTGCTCGAGCGCTTCCTCGGGTAGAAGACTTGGGTGAACGCCCCCGAGGATCACCCTCTTCCCCCTCTTCCTAAATTCGTCGGCAATTCTGTAAGCGCGCGGAGCCATGACGGTCATTATTGTAATTCCTGCGACGTCCGGCCACTCGTAATCGATGGGATCCACGTTTTCGTCGACGATGCGGACCTCGTGCTCGGGTGGGACGAGCGCTGCCAGGAGAGGTAAGGTCAACTGGCTCATGTAGACTCTTCCGAAAAGGCGAACGCTACCCGCTCTATCGTATGGTTGAATAAAGAGGATTTTCATTGAGCCAATTTTTCCCGAGATTTCAGGTAATAAACGGTGCCGATAAAACCGGGTGCTAAACCCTTAAAGTTGATCGACGTTCGCTGCGTAGCTCGTTTACGCCCCGAGCAGAGTGAGCCGTGGCCACTAAAAGATATCGCTAAAAGATATCGGCCCATTCCTCCAGACCAGCGGCCTCCCGCTTTTTAATCAGGCGCAAAGTCGTGCCTTCGTCCGTCTCTCTGATATCCACCTCATCCATCAGCGCCGACATTAAGAAAAGGCCGCGTCCTCGATACCCGGCACCCGGCTGAAAGGTCGGCAATCTGGCTCTGAAACGTCCCTCGTCCGTGACGTCGATAACGAGCTTGTTCCCATCGTCCTTCAACCTGATGTGGACCCTGTTCGCGCTTCCCCTGGGCGAGCCGTGCTCAATGGCGTTCGCCACCGCTTCCGAAACGGCTACCTTGATATGGTAAATCTGCGTTTCATCGAAGCCATGGTCGCTTGCAAAGCTCTCGACGGCGGTGCGCACTCTGGACAACTGACTGCCATCGCTCGGAATCTCTATCGTAATCTCCGGAACTTGTGTCAATCCTTACGCTCCCTTATCGCCGATAGAGCGTCGTCGAGGGAGGAAAAGATGGCGAAGTTCTGCGTAAGCTGGGTGATACCGGCGATTTCAAGGATTTTTAGTACATTGCGATTCTCCGAGACGAGTGCAACACTGCCGCCGACCGGGTTTACTTTCTGTATGGCGAGGATGATGAGGGCTACGCCCGCGGAATCAAGATAGCTCACTTCCTGAAAATTGAGGATGAGATACTTCTCTCCTCCAGCGGTCAATTCCATTATCCGCTCTTCAATCGGTTTCGCCGTGAAGTGGTCGATCTCTCCCGCGACCGATATAACTGGGATTTCCTCGAAAATCTCCGTTCTCATTTTATCTCCTTGACGACGCCTGTTCCTAAAACCCGCGCGGGCTGTCTCTGTGTGACCTGGCGCTTTGGCACACATATACCCAAAAACCCGTCTCAAACCTGCATTCGTTCATGGTGTTAGCTTATGCTTAGCAAACACCTGGGTCAATCATTCTCTCCACCCGAGAGCGGCTTTTCTCTTTGAAAGTTTACCGGAGTTCCTCAAGTCGAGTTTTGGGTATTCTATTCTTTGCTGATAGGAGGTGAACATAGAGGATGTCCCGTCGATTACTGGGTTATGCACTTCTGGCTGATGGATTGCTCGTCATGCTTTTTGATGGTGGTTACGTCCGCATCTGGGGCGTAAGGCCACTGCCGACGCAGCTTATCAGAGCGACGAGGCGAGCCTCCGAGGTGAACCCATTCCTCAGCCGCCTGCTTGGGATAGCGGAGATTGGCACAGGGCTGGTTCTGATCGCAATGACGAGCGCCTGGAGAAGGCGGGCTGAATTGGCTAGAATCAAGATGGAGGTAAGAGAAGCCAGGAGAAAAGCCGCCTAGAATGTACGAGCGGTTCATGAACTAGAGCATCTCCATAAATGAAAGCACTACTCTTAGGGCTCGGCCAGTTCAGCTACTGTCAGGATAGCGGTCATGCCGCGAGACAAAAAGAATCTTGTCGAAGAAATCGAGCGCGAAATCGCCGAATCCGAAGCTTGTAGGCTAGGCGCAGGCAAGATTCCCGTGTTTGCATACGGCAACCCCGATACGGGCGTCATGATCGTTGGCGAGGGGCCGGGAAGGGAGGAAGAGAGCCTGCAGCGGCCGTTTGTCGGGAGGGCCGGCCAATTACTCCGCAGAGCTCTATCGGACCTCGGTTTGGATCTCGATCGAGACTTCTTCGTCACAAATATCGTGCGCTATCGCTCGCTAAGAGTCACCAAAGACGGCAGAAGGTTGAACGCACCGCCTTCCGCCACTCAGGTCGAAGGCTGCCGCCCCTTCCTGGAAAGAGAGATCGACGTCATAAAGCCACGCTTGATAATTACTCTCGGCGTCAACGCGGCCAAATGGTTCCTCGGCAAAGGATTCAACCTGACGGAAGGTCGCGGTTGGGTGTACGAATGGCGTGGGATAAAACTTCTCCCCACCTATCATCCGGCATCCGCTTTGCGGCCGTTCGGCGTCGCCGGCGCCGAACGAAAGCGAAGGTTCGAAAAGGACCTCGCAAAAGCGGCGTACATGATCAGGGAATCCCCGAAAGATTACCGGATCGCCACCTAGGAGGAGGGTTCATCAAGCCTTTTGCTGGCTTGAGGCGCTCCGTCTATCATTCCGGGGATAATGCCTACTGCTCCTAAGCGATAAGCAATTATGATAGCTACCACGGCTTTCACCAGATCAAAGAGGACAAATGGGAAGACGCCCACGGTAAGGGCCTTCCCGAGGCCGAACCCCGTGACAAAGGACAACTGGGCGACCCCTAGAGCATAGATTAGGCCAAGACCGACGAAAGGCGAGAGGACTTTGACAAAAGAGGCCGAGCGGTCCGATTGAAAGAGACGTCCGATCGCATAGGCGGCGGCTATAAAACCGATCAGGTAACCGCCGGTTGGCCCAACCAACGCTCCAAAACCGGAACTCCCGCCGGCAAATACCGGCAACCCGATTACACCAAGCAGAACATAGACGACCTGGCTCAAGGCTCCCAGATTCGCCCCGAGCGCCATCCCGGAAAGGAGGACGAAGAATACCTGTAGGGTAAAGGGGACGGGCTTGAGCGGTATGCTTATCCATGCCCCGGCGGCCGTCAAGGCGGCCATCAGAGCGACCTTTACCATATCTTCGGTTCTGAGTCTTGCTTTCGCTTGCATTCCAGATGTCTCCTTTATAGCCGGTCGGCATGACATTCGAATCGGTACTCAGCTTTACTCGGCTTTCTTGATTGTAAACCAACGCGTAGTCCTTAGTTGACAATTATATGCTTTTAAGCCCTCTTGTCAAATGCGGGGAGTATGGATGGGTAGTGAGTGCTTCTAGCTATCAGCTAAAACCTCTTGTGCGATGCTTAGAGAAGATAAGGATGCGCCCTACTGGTACCCTGGTACCTTAGTTTCTTGGTTTCTTGGTTTCTTAGCAACCCCATCCAACGCGAATAGCGCCTCATGCATCCAAGCCTTATAGCGGCGGACGGCGGACTGCCGACGGCGGACGTTTATCCGCGGATAGCGCCTCCAATAAGGGCAAAGAGGTTCCAAGAAACTAAGAAACCAAGAGGCTAAGAAACCAGAAGAGCGTGTGCGACGAGGCAAGAATATTCGATAACCGCCAGGTGAGCTCAGAGCTCAGAACTCAAGGCTGGAAGCACCTGTGCTGATGATCAAGCAGGATTTAAGGGGGTAAAGCACGGGTCACCAAACGTCCGTGCTCATGCCTGGTCGGCCAGGACCCTGACATCCTTAACGCGCCTGGTAAATCCATCCTCGTCGAGTTGTTCCAGAATGGTCTGGAGTGGGTTGCGCCCGATGCCTAAGAGATCTCGCGCCTGTGAAAGAGAGATTGCCCCTTCGGTTAAGAGATGTGACAGCAGGATGTTTCTAACCTCTTCAAAGGCGCTCCTGCTCATGAAGCTCATATCGTTGAAAAGGACGATCTCGCCCTCGGACCCCATGAACCTGAGCACGCCTTCCACCTCGGACGCGCCTCGTGGGCAGAGATCTTTAAGGGAAACCAGCCGAACCGGCGCCAGCGTCCCGGAGTAGAGCTCCCTGGCGGCTGCCATAACTTCGGATTGCCGGGCGGTAAGCTTTACCGTGCGTCCGCGGGCCACCACCTCGTCCCTTTCAAAATCCACCTTGCCCGCGTTCGCCAACCTATCAAGCGCCGCTGCAAAGAGAGGAGACTCTACGTCAAAAGCAAGCTTGCCCCTCAGTTCGATGATCCTCATGCGCCGTCGCAACGATAACCTCTCACACTCCTCAAGCAGTGTTTTCTCGATGATCGCCGCCAGCTCGGCAAAGCATTCAACGTGGACCAGGCGATCCTCGATGAGCATGGCTCGACAGGCTTCAACAAGATCGGAGGCGACCTCTTCAATCCGCTCGGACGTCAGGCCGCAGAGGGGAACCAGATCGAGGGGACACGCCGTTCTGTAGCCGAAAGATCTCAGCGCATCCTCAACAAAACTCGCATCATCTCCATCGACCAGAGCCTTGAGCCTGGAGAGGAGTAGGGAATCGAACCGGCGATACTTCTTCGCCGCTACTTGAAGGATCACCCCTCCCCCGACCGTCCGGGCTGGGCTCAACGACCTGACGATAAAACGATCTCCGGGAAAGACCACCAGCGCCTCCTCGCATCTGAGCTGAATGAAAGCGCTCTCACCGGGCTCCAATGATTCTCCATCCATCAGCACCATCCGGCAGACCAGTTCTTTGGTCCCCGCGTAAACTTTGATTCTCTCTCGCTGTTTTATGGACCGCTCCGCTGAAGAGAGCAGGCTTAAAAGGGCATTGACCATATGGGAGGAGGATACGCTCCCTGGACGGGCGATGACGACGCCCCGGGAGAGACTGTCCGGCTTGAGGCCGGCGAGATTGACGCCCGCTCGCTGCCCGGCGAAGACGACCTCCCGCTCGTCCCTGTGAGACTGTATCGATCTGGCTCTCGCCTCGACGCCCGCCGGGTATACGGCCACCTCTTCCCCGACGCCAAGGGTCCCCCCGGCGACGGTGCCCGTCACCACGCTCCCCCTGCCGGAAGCCTGGTAAACCTTGTCGACCGGAAGCCGGAAGACCGTGCCCGGCCTCCTCTCCGGTAGCTCGCTCGCCAATCTCCGGAGGTGTTCTACGATGCTCTCTGCGCCCTCACCGGTCCTGGCGGAGAAACCGACGATCTCCGCTCTCTCCAGGAAGCTTCCCTCAACCAGCTCGGATATCTCAGCTTCCGCCATCTCGCGCGTCTCCGCGTCGACCAGGTCGATTTTTGAGAGAACGACGAGCCCCTTTTCCACCCCGAGAAGGCGAAGGACGTCAAAGTGCTCCCGAGTCTGGGGCATCACACCGTCATCGGCAGCGATGACGAGGAGCGCCAGGTCGATGCCGGTGACGCCGCAGATCATATTGCGGACAAAGCGCTCGTGCCCCGGAACGTCGACGAAGTCGAGTACCGTGCCGTCCTCCAGGGCGAGGTGGGCAAAGCCGAGATCGATCGATATCCCGCGCTTCTTCTCCTCGATCATCCGATCGGTATCGACGCCCGTTAAGGTCATGATTAGAGAGGTCTTACCGTGATCGACGTGACCGGCCGTTCCCACCACAATCGTTCGCATTTAGCCCCTATCGAACCGAAATCGCCCTTCTAGTCTCTTAGCCTGCTGGCTTCTTGGTCTCTTAGAACTTCTAGACCTTCTAGAGCTTCGTCTAAGGGACTAAGAACCCAAGAGACTAAGAGACTAGAAGAGGGGGCAAGGGGAATCGAACCTCCTCCGACCTTACTAGGGCCGGCCAACGGGTTTGCAGCCCGCGAAGCGCCCAGCGCCTTTGCCCCCAGAATAGCTTATAGTTATTATTCGCTATTCTTATTATATAAGGTGGGGACCGCACTGTAAATCAAACTTTCGGTGGGTTTATCAGGCAGCAAAGCTAGCGCAGAGCTTGTAGGAGGCATTAGCCCCATAATTAACGGTTTTACGGTCGGCGGTCGATTATTCCTGGCATTTCGGGCACCAATAGTAGTGAGTAGCGCCCCGTTTTACCGCGACGACTTCCCCGCCGCAGTCGGGGCAGAGGGCGCCTTTCCTGCGCCATTCGAGCATGTGGCGAGGCCTGCCGGCCTCCATCTCGGCGATCCCCTCTTCAAGCACCTCAGGGATGGTACGGTAAAGCTTTTCAATCTCTTTTTGGCTGAGCGAACCGGCCGACCGATCGGGGCGTATCCCCGCCCGGCGCATTACCTCATCGGAGTAGATGTTTCCGATCCCCGCTATCTTCTCCTGGTCGGTCAGGAGATCCTTAACGCTCTTCGCCGACGCGGAGACTATCTCTTTGAACCGGTCGAGCGTGAAATCCGGCCCAAGCGGCTCGACGCCCATCCGGGCCAGCACGCCCAGGCGCTCGAACTCCCCCTCCGCGACCAGGAAGACGCGGCCCAAGTTTCTCGGGTCGGTAAAGAGCAGAAATGAACCGTCGGAAAAGGTGAACCTAAGCTTCGCGTCCTTGCTCGCTTTGTCGGGAACCTCATCTTCCGAGCGGAAGTAATCGAGCCAACCTGAGAGCATGAAGTGGAAGACGACGCTCTTTCCGCTAGTCAGAGGGGCGATGAGGAATTTTCCCTTGCGGATAAAATCTTTGAACGCCGTACCGGTGATGGCACTTCTGAACTCTTCCTCGGAAATATCTTGAAGAGTTCTTATGAGCTTACCCGGCGTGCGAATAGCCTCAACCGAGAGTATCTCTTTGCCCACCACACTCTTTATGAGTGTACGCCGAGCGATCTCAACGTCGGGAAGCTCTGGCATTTCTACCCCCTGTTGACTATGTTGGGCGGAACCAGGACGTAGCCGTTATCTATATCCCCAACTATTTCGCCGCCCATGGAACCGAAGGCGTGCGCCCAGTAGACCATGTAAGCGGAGAGAATCGCGTCGAAGAGATCCCCGACGGCTTTGAGCGTTCCGCCCTTGTATCCGTGGATGTCATCGTTGCTTACCGGGTGGGAGAGCTCCGTGTGGTCGAAGTGAAGGGGCAGCTCCAATCTACTTTCAAGCAAATCCCTGACTTCTATCAATCCTCGCTTTAAATCGTCGGCTCCAAGTCCCGGCCTGGGCTTGTATCTGGGCGCGGCCGACTTTCCGGTCTTGCGGTCGTAGCAGTGGTAGTGGAGGACCGACCGCGGATAGACTTCGTAGATGAACCGGCCGCCCGTCAACCCATTGGGATGCTCGTCGGTGAATTTAAAGCCTTTGCTAATCAAGCGCTCGACCAGGACCTCGCCCTTGACGCTTCCATCGCTCCCGGCCAGACGGGCGCGGTTGGCCGGATATAGTGTGATCCCCCTCCTGAGAAGCGCCCTCTCACACGGCCGGCAGCTCGTCTCATTCTTGACGACCAGGGGCGCGTCTATGCCGACCAGGCACTCGTCACCCGCACGCTCGATGATGAAGTCGACGATCCCGTCCAGGGACGATCTCAGGTCGTTGGCGAGCAGGCGGCCGACCTCATCCAGGACCGCAAGACCGCTGGTTCCCTTTTCGCCCCAGGCAAGATCCACTCCAATGTACCGCATGGTCTCTCCTAAAGCGCGCGCCAGTACCGGCATGAAGGACTTACAAGTACCCAGTCTGTAACATAGGTTGGTGGTTGTCAAATCCGTCCCTTAGACGCAGAGATGCATGCCTAACAGGCGTTTGATATGCTTATCTGCGGACGAAGAATCCTCTTTTTAGCGCAAAAATATTGCTCTACCTATTGAGTTGGAAAACGCTCGATTGTTTAATTGGGTAGTAGCGGTTTTTCTTGGAGAGACTTTGGAAGAGCTTAAACAGATAGACGTGCGTGTCATCAGAAGTCGCAAGCGAGTCAAGAGCGTCGCGGCCTGTCTAAACGGGAACGTCCTGGAAGTGAGGGCGCCACTCGCACTGCCTCAGGAGGAGCTCGACGGGATAGTCGAGAAATTCAAACGCCGTCTTATCAGGCGGCGTCGGACCGAGCACCTGAACTCCGACGGCGCTCTCGCCAGCCGCATTGATGAGCTTAACAAGCGGTACTTTGACGGCAAGCTCCAGGTATCTTCCGTGAAGTACGTCTTCAACCAGGTGAAATCCATCGGAAGCTGCACGCCGAAGACTAGGAGCATCCGTATCTCCCAAAGGGCGGCGGAGCTTCCGCAGTGGGTCGTCGACTATGTCCTCATCCACGAGCTCGCCCACCTCATCGAGGCGAACCACTCAAAGAGATTTCGGGCGCTTGTCAATAAATACCCCCTCGCCGAGCGCGCCCGCGGCTACCTAATGGCGTTGGAGATAGAAGAGGATTAAAAAGCAGACTCCAGATGCTGGACGCTGGATAAGGCACCTAGAGCCTAGAGTCTGATTTACCCGGCTTTCCCGGCGAGCTTTGCGAAGCTGTTCCAAAACTCGCCGACGGTGATGTACTTCTCGCCGGGCATTGCAAGGATGGCTTCGATGACCGCACGCGGCGCTCTCTTTCTCGCAGCGTAACCTGCGCACTCCTCTTTCGTTGCGGGAAACTTGAGGCCCTTGATGAACTGGGCGACGACGGCGCTCGAAATCATTTCAACCTCCTCGCCAGTCCCTACCACCATCCCATCCTTACGAAACGGCCAGAATTTATTAAAAGCGGGCAGTGGGTATTAATTTGACCGATGGGAAAGCTGATAAGAGCGGTTATTTCGCTCATCGTCCTAATTTCGATGGCGACTCTACCCCTGTCGGGTTGCCGCTCGCCGGAAAGGGGCGACGTAGCCACGCCTCAAACCACAGGGCTCGCCTCTTCAGGTAAACTGCCGGCGAAGATCTCCGGGTTGGAGTCCCCGGTCGCCATGGCCTTCTCCCCCGACGGCCGAATATTCATAACCGAAAGGTCGGGTCGCATCCGGATATTCAAGGACGGCAAGCTGGAACCGCAGCCCTTCACAACGGTTGACGTCCCCAAGCTCAGCGGCTATAACGAAACAGGCCTTCTCGGGATAACGCTCGACCCAAACTTTTCCAAGAGCCCCTTCGTCTACTTCTACCGCAGCTTTGAGGAGAACGGGCGGCTTTTCAATCGAGTCATGCGCGCCCGTGATGAGAGAGGAAAAGGGGTCAGGTTGGAGACCATTCTCGATAAAATTCCCGGCGGTCGCATTCACAACGGCGGCGTCATCGGGTTCGGGCCGGACGGCAACCTTTACATCACGACCGGCGAGACTGGAAAGGGCGAACTTGCCCAGGACAAGAGCTCGCTCGCCGGCAAGATTCTGCGGATAAAACCGGACGGCTCGATACCGAAGGACAACCCGTTCCGGGGCTCGCCCGTCTACTCACTGGGCCACCGAAACGTCTTCGGCCTGGCGTTCAATCCAAGAAACAACCGGCTCTACACAACGGAAAACGGGCCTGAGAGCGATGATGAGATAAATGTCATAAAGGCCGGGGGCAACTATGGCTGGCCTATCGTTCTCGGCTTCTCGAACGATCCCCGCTTCATCAACCCGATCAAGGCCTACACGCCCCAAGTCGCACCGACCCAGGCCCTCTTCTACACCGGAAACCTCTTCCCAGACTCAAAGGGTGATTTCTTCTTCGGCAGTTTCCTTGAGGGCACGATTCACCGGCTGAAACTCGGGGGCACCAACCAGGACAAAGTTCTAAAGGACGACATCGTCTATACCGACCCGGCAAGACAAGGTATCGTCGGCATAGCCCAGGCCCCGGACGGATCGATTTACGCCATCACCAAGGATGGAATAGCCAGGATAGATAGGCTAATATAGAGACGCCCCCTCCCGCATACCCCCGTATATCAAGAGACCGGGCGTTAAAGTCTTCAACCCCTGGCGTTAATTTTTCATTAAGTTTTGAAAAATTCCTTTCAGGATTACATATTTTGTGTCGATTATCCGTAAGAAAGATCTCTTCATCTTGGGAGGAGGCCGAGGTGAGAGTAGAACGAAAGTCTAAAAATAGGTCGACGGGTGATCATGCGGAGTTCCGTCAGCTTAAGCTGGAGACGCTCGAGTCCAGGCAAAAATCAGCGGAAGAGGAGTTAAGGTTCAGATCGGTATTGCTCGATAGCGCCACGGATTCGGTTTTCGTCCGCGATTTCGAGGGCAAGCTCATCTATGTTAACGAAGCCGCCTATAAGACAAGGGGTTATACGAAAGAAGAGCTTCTTGCCCTACCGCTCCAAAAGCTGCGTTCACCCAAGCACGCCGAGGATGTCGATTCCCTCGTCAAAACCCTCATGAAAACGAAGGGCGCCGCGGTCTATGAGACCGAGCACCTCAGAAAAGACGGTACGCTTATGCCGGTTGAGGTCAACGCTCGTATTATCAAATCAGGGGGAAGGAAAGTAATCGTGAGTATCGTGCGGGACATAACGGAGCGAGAGAGGGCTGAAAAGGCCCTCAGGCAATCCGAAGAGAAGTACCGCACCCTCTACTTAACCATGGCGCAAGGAGTTCTCTACCGTGATGCCGACGGGACGATAACTTCCGCTAACCCGGCGGCCGAAAGAATATTCGGTATGACGCTCGACGAGATGAAGAGCAAACCGCTCGACGACCCAATATGGAGCGCCATCGATGAAGAGGGCTCCGACATGCGGGGAGATATGTACCCTTCAATGGTCGCCCTGAGGACGGGAAAGGTCGTCAGGAATACGGTCATGAGGATTTTCAACCAAAAAGAAAAGGGATACCGGTGGATAAGCGTTAACGCCATACCCCAGTTCAGGCCGGGAAAGAAAAGGCCTTACCAGGTCTTTACCACCTTTGACGATATCACCGAGCGCAAAAGAGCCGAAGAACAGCTCGCATACCTTGCCACCCACGACTGCCTGACCGATCTAGCCAACCGGCGCTCGGTGGAAGAGGCCCTCAAGCGAGCCGTGGCGCGTGCGCGCCGGCGATCGGCAAGCGCGCTTTTATTCCTCGACGTCGATAACTTTAAACTGGTTAACGATACCCTTGGCCATGCCGCCGGGGACAAAGTCCTCATCGCTTTGACTCATCGCGTCAGAAAGAACCTGCGCACCGAGGATATGCTGGCCAGGCTGGGCGGGGACGAGTTCGCGGTGCTTATGGAAGGTATCGGTATCGAGACCGCCTGGACCATCGCTGAAAGGATGCGCCGTGCGGTCGAGAGCTTTCCGTTCGCCCTTGGAGAACATAGCTTCAATCTGAGTCTTAGCATTGGACTGGTCCTCGTTAGCGGCAACCAAGATCCCTCGTTATTGCTGTCCAAGGCGGATAACGCCATGTATACGGCCAAGGAGCATGGCGGCAACCAGATCGTGCTTTATGAGCCAAATGGCGTCCTGGTTGAGCTCGCGCCCGAGCCTGACCCCTTATAACTTGCTTTAATGAGCTTCGTCCTCCTGGGTGATCGGCGGCGTGATCGGCGTCTTACCTACAATGCCCTACTCATTTGAAATTAGCGTCGGACAATCCTACAATGAAGTCCGGGTTATCCATCCGTTAGTAGGAGGTCGTCCCATGGATTTGACTGCGTTCTGGTCCCACTGGATCTGGCCCCTGGTCACGGCAATCGTCGGTTTCTTCTTCGCCTACCTGGTCTTGCGCCAGTATTTCGAGAGGAGAAAGCCCCACCAGATCGCCTGGCTCATAGGCCTTCTCTTCTACTCGGTGGCCGCCGTTATGGAAGCTTACTCCGAGTACGTCTGGTCGTGGAATCCTTATGTCTATCGCGTTTATATAGTGCTGGCCGCCTCCCTCGTCGGTTTTCTGGGGCTCGGCACGCTCTATCTTTTGAGCAAGAGGCGCATCTGGGGGCATCTCTACGCAGCTTTCAATGTCCTGGCGATGGCCGTCTTCATCTATGGCACGATGACGACCGAGCTTGCGACGGAGTTCTTAAAACCCGGAATTACCGTGGGGGGTAAAGCGCTCGGTGCGTCCTTCTCTTTCCCGCGCGTCATGTCGTTCTTCTTCAATATACCGGGTACGCTCTTACTTCTCGGCGGCGCCATCTACTCGGTAATTCTTTTTTCGAGGAAGAAAGAGTACGCCTATCGGATGTGGGCGAACGTCATCATCGCCGCCGGAACGATGGTTATCGCCACGGTCGGCTCCATGGCCAGAACCGGAAGGGCGGTCGGTCTCTACCCCGCCGAGATGGTAGGATCGGCCCTTCTGCTCTGGGGTTTCTTGAAGGCAAGCACCCTTGATAGAGGGGCTGCAACGATCCGCCAAAGTCGCGTTAGAAAGGCGGCAGCTTCCGACTCAACTAGACTCCCGACCGATCCCAAGAGTGTTGAGTCAATCGATGAAAAGGCCGATACAGGTAGTAAGGCTTTAGAGACTTTAGGTGAAGAGCGGGCCCCGGAGAAAATCACCTAAAGCAGGCCTGATATTTGAAGGTCAAGCCCGCAGCCTAAAAACAACTGGCTGCGGGAAGATACTTGTTGCAGAACAGTTACGCACTACTAAATACCCTTGCACCAGGTCATTCACAAACAATTCACAATTTCACCAGTGACCCGGGAGACGAAGGGTGAGATAATTAAAGTGCAAGACCCAGGGGTGGAAGAGTTGGTCTACCATAAGTGCGGACGGTGCTAAGATGGGAGAATCGATGGATAGGTTCCTCTTCCTTAAAGAGTGGGAGCGTCTTTCGAAGATCACCCTGAGCGAGCAGGGACGCGTCAACTTCTTGCAAGAGTGCAGAGAGTTTATGCACTATGGCGAATCGATCCTCATGAATGCCCTCAAAATCGCCAAGAAGAACAATAAGTTCGATCTCAATTACCTGAAGATGGTTGCCGCCAAGCTATATGAGCGCGAGTGCCATCCGACCCCGACTGACCCACCCATCGATAGTGGAAGCTCTTACTCGCTTAGTTTCTCCGGTCTGTCGTCGAGCCTTCTCAACCTAGGTGGGGGCGACTATTATGAGCACCGGGAGAGGCGGAGGCGGAGATTTTAACGCGAGTTAAGCACTTCTACGATTTTCACGGCCAGTTTCTCGTTGGCGGTTATAATGGCAAGCGTATTACTTAGGGCAAACCGCTTATCAAGAAGGCTACCCGGGTTGACCATGAGGACACCGTCGACCACGCCGACAAAGGGGTAGTGGGAGTGCCCGAAGAGTATACAATCGACTTTCTGATCGGAAAATATCGTTCTGATCCGTCTTTCCAGCCCCTCGGGAGCGCCCCGCCCATGCGCCAGACCGATCTTGAAGCGTCCGAATTCCATGATGAGCGTCTGCTTAAGTGTCCAGCGCAGATCCGGAGAGTCCATATTTCCCGCAACGGCGTACGTCGGCTTGAGCGATTCCAGATGTTCCAGCGCCTCGGAAATGAGCATATCCCCGGCGTGCAGAATCACGTCCACGTCAGCTAGGTAGGGTCTTATCGCGCGGTCAAGCCCTGCTATTTCCTCAACCATCTTGACGTGCGTATCTGAAATGGCAAGTGCTTTCATGTTTCAAGAATACCCGTGGTAGAGAGGGTCATCAAGCACGGAGTTCTTATCTAGTACGGCACCAACTTGTTTCCTAATGAGAAAATCCTCTATAGCAAGTGGTTGTCCTAGGCTGAAGCCTAGGCGTATCAAGTTGGTGCTGTACTAGCGTCTAGAGTCCGGAGTCTGCTTTCATGCTAGATGTCCTCCGTCGATTGGTATGATGGCGCCGGTCACCCAGCTTGACTCATCCGAAGCGAGGTAGAGGGCGAGGAGAGCGGTATCGATGGGCTCCCCTATCCGGCCCAGCGGATAGGCGGTGCCCAGCTCTTGTCTGGTCGCAAATCTGAAATAATAGTCGATCATCGGCGTATTGACGAGCGCCGGACAGATGGCGTTCGCCCTGATCCCCTGGCGGCCATAAGTCACAGCGATGTTCCTGGTAAGAGCGATAACGCCTCCCTTGCTGGCCGAATAAGCCGGCGCAACGCTTCCGCCCTTAAGGCCAAGCCCGGATGCCGTATTGATGATCGAACCGCCGTCGCCCGCCAGGAGATGAGGAATCCCGTACTTGCAACAATAGAAGACGCCCTTAAGATTAACGTCGAGGATCCGGTCGACCACATCGAGCGGGGCGTTGACCACCTCGTCGTCCAGGTCGGGCAGGAAAACGCCGGCGTTGTTGTAGAGGATGTCTATCTGCCCGAACCGCTCCGCTGCGCCATCCATCAAGCGCCGTACATCTTCCGGATTGGAGACGTCCCCGGTTAAGCAGAACGATTCGCCGCCCTCCTTTGTCACCAGTCGAGAGGTCTCCCCGGCCAGCGACCCGTCTATATCGAAGACGGCGACCTTAGCCCCTTCTCGACTGAAAAGAAGTGCGGCCTCTCTCCCCTGTCCCCTGCCGGAACCGGTGATGACGGCGACCTTGCCTTCCAGCCTCACACCGTTCACGTCGAACTTTTACCCGTATCGTGCCTCCAGGTTAAAGCCGACAAACTTAAAATACCTCTTGCTTTCTATGCTGTTCGGTCGCATACTGTTCAAGCAACGTTCAACCGCAAGTTAAACCTCAGTTAATAGGGTGCCGATGAGGTGTAAGCGCGACTTGAGACTTAGCAGTTTTTGCAGAAAGTAATTGGAGAAAAAATGGACCCGCTCAAGTTCCTTAAAACGTGGGAACGACACTCGGGGCTTTACCTGGTCGGAGAGGACAGGCAGAGCTTCCTTGAGGAGTGCGGTCAAATCCTTTACCTGGAGCCAAAACACCTGGAGACAGCTCTGAAGACAGCGAGGCAAACCGGAACCTTCAACCTTAAGTACATAGAAGCCATCGCCCTGAATGTTCGCGGGGTGGACGGCGATCACGGCGGTCCAAAGGGCAATCGCGATAACGTGATCGACCTCTTTGAGGCTCGCCAGCGGCTCAGCAAAAAGACCTTTAACCCCTCTTAAAGGATGCGAGCAGCTTCCAAGGAATATCCGTAGTTCTTCTATAAACCCGGACCGCTCCCTCTTTTTCCAACGAGCTTCTCTGGTAGCCGCCGGTCAGGACGCCTATTCCAAAAGCGCCGATCGACCTGGCCGCCGCCATATCGTGCGGGCTGTCGCCGACGTAGACCGCCTCCGACGCCGAGACGCCAAGCTCGCCGAGAATCTTGCGAAGAATTTCGGGATGCGGTTTGGAATGGACGATCTCGTCTCCCGAAATGTCGCCGTCTATCAACCCTCCCAGGTCGAAACGCTCGATATAGTAGTCCAGTTCGGTCCTGGAAGCCGACGTCGCCAGGGCGACCTTCAACCCGCTTTCGCGAAGCTTGCGGAAAAGCTCCACGACACCTGGAAAAAGCTTGACCTCGACTATTCTCCCCCGATACAAACGCCGCTTTTCGTCCACGATTTGAACGACCATGCGGTCGTCGGCTTCTGGGGCAAAGTGCCTGACAAAGAAGTCGGCCCGGCGGCCGAACTGCTTCTGTAGATCTGTTAAAGGTATTCTATGGCTAAAACGCCTGAACGCCTCCACCCAAGCATCCAGGTGAAGGCCCATCGAATCGATTATCGTCCCGTCAACGTCGAATATGACCGCTTTCGCCAACCAACCTCCACTCTTAACCAGTCTCCTTGTAAGCGGCATTGCGACCAGACCACTGGCAGCTTTGCCAGTGAGCTACGCGTCTACTCCCTAGTTTCTCTCGTAAGAACCATCGAATCGTCATCCTTAACAAAACCGAAGCGGTGGTAGAAGTCAGGCTTGGCGGTCACCAGCCAGAACTTCTCAACCCTGGCGAGCCTGGGATGATTCAGCACGGCCTCCACCAATTCTCTTCCCAGCCCCTTTCCCTGATACTCGGGTCGAACGACAATATCCCAGACAGTCGCTCGGTAGACCATATCAGAGAGAACCCTTGCAAAGCCAATGAGCTTCCGCCCGTTCCAGAGACTTAGAACGACGGTCGAATTGGCTAGCATCTCGGCGATTTCTGAAGGTCTTCTATCGTTTGTCCAGCGCAATTCCTGATAAAGCTCAACCAGTTGCTCAATATCTTCCTTAGAGAAATCGTTTGAATCCTTAAGCTTGATATCCACAGTTAAACCTTTCATTCACCCTGCTCACGGCCCCGTCTGTGGAAAGGTTGAATTTATTATTTGCCGTTATCCAAGCAAACTTTGTCAACCTAAAGTTGAGATTAATGGATAGTTGCCGTTTTTGTCCATTTCCTAAGGTAAAAGCGCCGCTTAAACAGCTAAAGCGCCGTTCGGAGCTCCGATGTGCTCTCTAGTTGTAGGGCCGCCGGAGGTTGCCTTTCCTCTAATCTCCGGCGCCATCGCCGATCTCAACGGGTCCCCTTTCAATCTCGGCCGAAGTATCGGGAGCATCGAGCGTCTGAAGGTAGCTCAGGGAGCCGCGAACTTTGCCCAACGATTGGCGCAACTCAGCGTAGGCGTTGGCGATCATAGTCGAACCCCTGGCTATGCGGTTCTCAACGACCAACTCGATCTCTTTGAGATGGTGATCGATATCGATGATGTGCGCCTGCAAGTTCCCCATGTCGATGGAGCGCGAGTATTGGAGATGAAGGCTGTAGAAAGTGAGTATATAGGGGATGGCCATCGAGTATGACATGAGGATAACCCGACACTTATAGGCATCGAGAAAAGCACGCTTGCAGACCGAAAAGACCGAATCGGGCAGGGCGGCAACCGCCCAGGGAACGGTCTTCACCGGGTCGATGTATCCCGCGACCTCCCTGACCCTCCTGCCGACCTCCTTCTCGATGCTCGCGATTATCGAAAGCCTCCTCGCCTCGTCCTTCTCCTCGTCAAGGGCGAGCAGAAGCGGGGTTGAAGGCCACTTAGAATCTATAGGCAGGACCTTGCCGTCAAAAAGCTTGAGCGCAAATTCGACGACGCGTCCGCCCACCTGAAAGTCGGTTTCGACCATTCCAGGCGGGAAGAGTTTAAGAGTCTCCCGTAGAATATTCTCCCCGGCCCGTCCTTTGGCATAGCTACCGGCGATCACGCTCTCAAGGCGCTTGACCATCTCGCGGTTTTCCTCTTCGAGACGCTTGCGGGCATCGAGATCGACCTGGATGGCGGCGAGCGTCCTGCTCGCCCTCACCAGTTCCTCCCTGATGAGGTCCTGCCCCTTGTCGCCCAGCTCAGATTTGCCCTTAAGCTCCTGGAGCACTTGATCTTGGCGATCCAAGCGGGATACCAAATCCGCCTCCACGGCTCTTGAACGCGCTTTAGAGGCGAAAATGACGACAACAAAGGTGAGAAGAATCGCGATGGCTAATGCCAAAAGCAGTGTAATAATCTCCATGCGAATGCTCCGTAATCGAACGTATGATCTAATGATAATTTACCGTCAGAATCCAGCTTAAGCAAGTTCCGGCTTAAATGACCATAGACATCGGCTGACGGCTGTTCAAACAACCACCGACCAACGGCCGTCGACCGTCCTTTAATAACCACGACTACCGAAAAAGACTGCATCGTGCTGGAGGTCGATCGACAGTGCAAGCTTTTATACAGCATGGAGCGTTTTTGCCGACGGCCGATGGCTGATGGCTGATGGCTGATAGCTGATAGCTCCTCGCTAATTTGACAAAAGCATGGCAACCACTCTACTCTTGCGCCATGGCAGATTACCGCATCTCCGTTGAGAAAGAGCATCTTTCGTTCAGCGCAGCCCACTTTCTGATCTTCGGTCAGAAGTGCGAGCGGCTGCACGGTCATAACTACGCAGTCTCCGTCGAGCTCGAAGGAGAGCTGAATGAGACGGGTTACGTTTTTGATTTTATAGAGCTCAAGCGATTGGCCGCCTGGGTTTGTGGGTCGCTCGACCACCGGACGCTCCTTCCAACCAAGAACGTAAACCTGGATATTGAAACAAAAGACGATGAGGTGACGGTAAAGTTCGGCGTTAAGAGATTCATCTTCCCCGGCGAGGATGTTCATTTTCTTCCCGTTGAGAACATCACCGCCGAACTCCTGGCCACGCACATCTGTGAGCAAATCAGCGGTCATCTTAGAAGCGCCGGGATAGACAACTTGATCGCTGTCACCGTTCGGGTCGACGAATCCCCCGGCCAAAGTGCTTTCTATCGTGAGGAGTTCGGTTGATAATCCCACAGATCTCCGGCAGATGAGACTTTGCGGTCTACGGCTCAAGCATCTCAAGGGCCGCTAGCGATGGTCGCCTGCATTCTAGTCTCTAGTCTCTAGTCTCTAGTCTCTCGTCTCTAGTCTCTCGTCTCTAGTCTCTAGTTCGAGCTATTTTAACCTGCGGGATCACCCTCTGTGCCGCCAAGCGCAGTAGTTTAGACCGGTAGACCTTAAAGAGCAGTAGTTGCTTGAAAACCTTACGGTAGATCGGCTTCAGCGACGAGGAGTAAGCGGGAAGCGGATTACTTGGATCCGCGTTTATCGCCCCAGCGCAGAGCTCGCCGCTCTTAAGCGCATAGGTTATCCCTTCGAGAATCGATGGGTCGATGAGCCCGGCTGCTTCTCCCGCGAGTAGAATTCTACCCCTCCCCGGGCAGATTTCAGACATGGAGTGCAACATCGTTATCAGCCACCCTTTTGGAGGCGTCGAACTGAGTTCCGACAAACGTAGCTTCCCGAGCGCTACTTCCTTAAACAACATGTACCGCTGGGGGTAACCGGTTTCGCCGGGAGGAAATGCTGCACCGACCTGAATCCTGTCCGCTTTCGGCACCACCCAGTGGTAGTAGGGAATATCCCTGCCGATAAAGCCTATGAACTCCGTTAAGTCGATCTCTTCCGCGGTTTCGACGGTTTCCGAGAGACAGGTGGCGGTCTTCGGGCGGATGCTGCAAACCGCCCTGCCCACCGCGCCCGAAGCGCCGTCGGCACCGACCAGAAACCCACAGGTCAACTTCGTTTCCGTTCCGTTCCTTCTAATTCCAACCTCTACCACTCCATCGGCTTCGCGGAGATTGACCAGGTGTGCCTTTCCCAAAATCTCAACTTTAGGGTTATCCCTTGCGAGTTCCAAAAGCCACCGGTCTAGTTCTCTGCGATCAGCGTTGTAGTAGCGGAAGGGAGCAACGAGCTCCCTTCCGGATGAAAGGTCGATACCACGGGGGGTAAGACTTCTCGGGTGCGACAGGACCTCTTCCGGCAACCCATACTTTTTTAAGAGGGTAAAAGCCTCCGGTTTGAGCATACCGGCACAGCCCTTGTCTCGGGGAAGTACCGCCCGGTCGATCATTAAAACCTTAAACTTGCAGTGCAGGTTTATAGCGGTCATGCAACCAGCCGGCCCGGCGCCGACTATTATGACATCATAATCTTTCGCCAAGTTCATGTGGAGATTCTACCTTATTCTAGCTTCTAGCCTCTAGCTTCTAGCTTTTGGCCAGTAGCTAGAGGCTGGTGGCTAGAAGCACCGGCTCCCGCTCACCGTCAATGCAAAGCGATTAGTCATTCGGCCCTGATGGCGATAACCCATAATAAGGAAATACTTTCTCTATTATCCCCGTGACCGTCTGGTCTAACGCCGACTTGACTTCCGTCTTTAAATCCGGTGGGATGCTTAGCGGAAAATCGTGCATATCGGTCGGGCAGAGCCCGCCCCCTTTCGACCGGCACACTTTTAGCCAGGATTCCGGCAGCCGCTCTGAAATATCGGTTCCCGTGAGCTCCGAAAAGAGCAAGGTCCAGATGCGAGGGACCGCGTCGTAAAGGTCATAGCCACCCCCACCCAGAGCAATCAGGCGTCCACCGCAAATCTCGTGGGCGAGCGCGTGAATATCCCGATAGACCTCCCGGTACAAACGCGTGGTAAGCGAAAGATGGGTCAACGGATCGTTATAGTGGCCGTCGCAACCGTTCTGGGAGACGATAATATCTGGCGAGAAGGCCCGCAAAATGGGTGGCACGACCTCGCGGAAGGCGGCAATGTAAGCGTCGTCAAAACAGCCAGGAGGGAGTGGAATATTTACCGAGTAACCGCGCCCCTTACCCTCGCCCAGCTCACTCACGAAGCCGGTCCCCGGAAAGAGGAAACGGCCGGTCTCGTGAATGGAGATGGTTAGCACCTCCGGCGAATCGTAAAACGCCCACTGCACGCCATCTCCATGGTGGGCGTCGACGTCGATATAAGCGACCCTCAGGCCGCTTCGCCCAAGGTAAGCGCAGGCGACCGCCGCATCGTTGTAGATGCAAAACCCCGACGCCTTGTCCCTTAAAGCGTGGTGGAGTCCCCCGGCCGGGTTAAAGGCGTGGTCGACCTCCTTGTTCTTTACCATCTCAGCCGCAACCAGCGAGCCGCCGACTATCCAGGAGGAGGCCTCGTGCATATTTGGAAAGATCGGATTATCTCCTGGACCAAGCCCAAAGTTTAGCAGGATATCGGCGGGCGACGCTCCTATCTCGGCCGACTTAACGGCGTCAACGTAGCGAGCGTCGTGGATCAATTGAATTTCTTCATCCGCGGCGCGTCGTGGTTCGACCTTTCGCACGCCGGGGCTTTCCAAAAGACGATAGCTTTCAATTAGGTTAACCGCCAGCTCAACCCGGACGGGATTTAATGGGTGTGTCTCGGAGAATCTATACCCTCGGTAGCCGTCTCCAAAGACGACCGCCACGCGCTCCCCCAATTACCTCCGCCTTCTTTAAGCATCTGCCGTTTGATCCTGGTTGGCTCCCGCCTCAGGTTGTACCTTCGAACGTCGCCAGGGCCTCCCGGTCCCAAACTTGGTGGTCAGAACGGCGCCCAGGCCAACAAGAACCGCCGCTACCTTTATTATATCTCCAAGGACGGGCACAAACCCCACGAGACCCAGGACCAGAATGCCAACCACCACCGAGAGGATCGGTACGTCGGCGGTTCCGTTGATGAGCTCGATGATCTTCTGGCCGATCAGCCTGCCCGCCCCTATGTAGGAGTATAGGAATATGATCGGCAAGGCCAGAATGAAAAATGGGATGATCGGGATGCCGATGAGCGTTATCAAGAGTGCCAGTAAAACGAACGGAATCGCCAGCACGGCCAGGACGCCGACCCCCAGCGATTTCCACGGCTCGGCGGCGACGGTCGACGCAAGCCTCGTGGTCTCGTTCGGCAGCAAAGCGACGGAGAGAGCTCCTAGCGCCATCAGCCCAATCAGAACAACCGTTCCCTGGAAGAACCAGAACCAGCTCGAAAACCAGTCCGGGATGCGAAACCCCGGCACAAACTTTGGACCGAAAACCTCGCTGCCGTCAACACGCGCCCCTTCCTCCCTTTTAACTTTTCCACCGAAGTTAACCAGGTCCTTTTTAATATGCGCCGTCGGTTTAAGCTCGACGTTGCCGCCGAAGACGACGACGTCCCTACCGACCGTACCGGCGATTGTGGCATTGCCGCCGAAAACGACCACCGCCTCACCGACGGTTCCGTCGACTGTGGCGTCGCCGCCAAAAACGACAAGAGAGCCGACGACCTTGTCCCTGGGGATGGTGGCGCTCTCGCCGAATCTGACGACGTCTTTGCCATCGCTTTCAAAATCAGCCGCACTGGAAGAATCAATAGCGCCCGCCATCGCCACCGGCAGAGACTTATTTACCGAAATACGGATGTCCGCCATAGCCGGCGCCGTCCAGGTGACCAGAAGTAAGGTAAACAAGAGAACTAGCGTGAGACCTGCGATAAACCTTTTCATCTCATACCTCCGCACACTTATATGAAAACCGAAAACCCTCGGAAACCCCGCTTCCTTAAAACGATTGAGAGCGCGCCAAGCAGGAAAGCCAGATTCACAGTCGCCTGCCAACCAGCATTTTGCCCCGAGCTTACGGCCCCGGCGATCGTCCGCAGGACGGCCATGAGGTTAGCTGTAGATGTGAAGAGATTATTTGCGAAATACCAGTTGGAAGCCGTTGCTCGCCAGATAGCTGAGGCGAGTGTAGCCACAGGTGCAAGTATAGCTTCCGCCAGCGGATGACTCAGCAAAACGAAGGCGAGAACGTTGACTACAGCTATAATCGCCGCCACTCCGGCGGCGGCCCATCGACGGTCGGTAGCTCTGCCTGCCGCCGCATGGGGTTTCTCCAGACCAACCGCCGCCATGATCATCTCGGCGAATCCGGCCGGGGCGACTACTCTCGGCGTCGTCTCGAGCGCCTCGATAACTTTGGTAAGCGCTTCGTATTCAGACCGGCAGCCAAGACAATCCGCCAAATGCTTCGATACCGCGCCGACTTCGTCTGCGCAGGGCAACCCGTCGACGTAATCGTCTAAAAGATCACGGCACGCCTTACAATGCATCGCCCATCACTGCCCGCATCTCCCTCTTTAAAAGCTCTCGCCCCCGATGGAGCCAGGTCTTGATCGTCCCCTCAGCCACCCCGAGCGCCTCCGACAGCTCGAGGTAGGACAACCCTTCAATGTGCCTCAGCACAATGGCCGTCCGGTAATTGATGGGAAGCTTCCCCAGAGCCGCTTCCAGGTTTTCGCCCAGCTCCCGACCGATGGTCTCCCGCTCCGGATCACCCAGCGAACTGGCGGGCTCTATAGAAGGTGGGATCTCATCGATTGAAAGAGCATCCGGATCTCTTGCCCGCCACCGGTCGATCGCCAGGTTATTGGCTATCGCAAAAAGCCAAGTCGAGAACTTCTTCGTCCGGTCAAAGCGAGAAAGATTCCTGTACGCCCGGATGAAGGTCTCTTGAGCCAAGTCTTCGGTCTCCTCCCGCCTTCCTGACAACCGATAGCAAAAGTTGTAGAGCGAATCCTCGTACTTCAGGACGAGCTCTCCGAAAGCGTGAACGTCGCCTTCGAGAACTCGCCCTACAAGGTGAGCGTCGGTCGATTCCGTAACGTCCCCTTTCGCCTTCAAACATTACTACGTAAGGATAAACGAAAAGTTTCAAAGATATTAGCCATCAGCCATCGGCGGTCTACGGTGGTGGTCGGAGGTTGATTTATGGCGATGGCTTTTAAAACCGCTACTCAAGGTAGGCTACTGCATGTACAATTAGCATAACATCACTGGAGGTGCCTTATGAATGGCGTAACGACTTTTTCATCCATACCTATACAGATAGTCCAGGAGTACCAGCGAGGGGTCGTCTTCCGGCTTGGCCGGGTGATCGGCACCAAGGCGCCGGGGCTGCGCTTTTTGATCCCAATAGTCGACCGCATAGTAAAAGTCTCATTGCGCATCGTCACGATGCCTATCCCGTCTCAGAAAATCATCACCCGGGACAACGTCTCCATCGACGTGGCGGCGGTCGCCTACTATCACGTCGTCGACCCGATGAAATCGGTCGTCGCCATCGAGAGCGTTGAAGCGGCCATCAACCAGATCGCCCAGACGACGGTGAGAAACATCACCGGACAGTCGCTCCTCGACGAGATTCTGGCCGAGACCGACAAGCTCAACGAGAGCATCAAGAAAGTGCTCGACGTCCAGACTGAGAAATGGGGCGTCGAGATCAGCCTGGTCGAGCTCAAAGACATCCAGCTTCCCGAGAGCATGCAAAGGGCGATGGCCCGCGAGGCGGAGGCCGAGCGGGAGAAGCGCGCCAAAATCATCGCCGCCGAGGGCGAGGCGCTCTCCGCCGGCAAGCTTGCCGAGGCGGCGGATGTCATCGGGCAGCACCCGATCGCGCTCCAACTGAGAAACCTTCAGGTATTGGTGGAAATAGCCGCTGAGAAGAACTCGACGATCATCTTCCCGAACCAATTCCTCTCAACGATCAGAGACATCAAGGAGTTTCTCGCCTCGGAAGGCACATCTATCCCGCCCGGCTTGGGCTAGCAATCTTAATCGTACCGGGATGGGGCACGCCCTACATCTGGGCGATGGATCTCGCGACGCGGAAGGAGACGTCAGGATCGAGCCGTCAACGGATGGCGAGGGAAGATGAGGCATATCGAAGATCGGAATTAAGGCGGCCCAGCACCGGCCGCCTTTAATCGCTAAACTATCTTTTGCTAGCCGACAACGCGAACGTTAGTCGCGCGTCCGCCCTTCGGGTCATTCTCGATCTCGAACTCGACGGTATCGCCTTCGTTAAGTGACTTGTAGCCGTCACCCGCAATGCCACTGAAGTGGACGAAAACATCCGGGCCGTCCTCACGGGTTATAAACCCAAAGCCCTTCTGGTTGTTAAACCACTTGATGGTTCCTTTGTTCATGCGATTCACCTCCCACGTCCAACAGGACAGTGCTACCCTCGGACGCTGGGCCGTATATCGTGTGCTTGGAAAGCGACAAGAATAGCAATTGCACTGGGGAAGACCACGAGGTGCTGAGCGGACTGTCCAGAACAAATCCAAACGTCAAAGTCCTATTGATTATGAGGGAACGTCGTCAAAATGTAAAGCTTTCGCGTAACAAACAATTATTAACTCGCTTCGCCGCTCAGCTTTAGACCAACCACCCCTATTATGATCAGCCCGAGCGATACTATTTTTAGTGCGGTCGCCGGCTCCTTGAACCACAAAATGCCGACTGTTGCGATGAGCGCCGTACCGAGGCCGGCCCATATGGCGTAAGCCATGCCGACGTCGATGTTCTTGATGGCGAGCGTCAGCAAGACAAAGCTAAGACCATAGAAAATGAACATCAATACGGAAGGTAACACCTTGGTGAAGCCTTGAGACAGTTTCATATTGGTGGTACCCGTCACTTCCAGAACGATTGCTAGAATCAGATAAACCCAGCTCATCGAATAACTCCTTTCAGGTGAAATCCCTCAACTAGGAAAACGCCAGCCAGGGCTGCCACGATGGTCACGGCAAGCAAAGGAATATTGGCGCCCATTCCCTTTGCCAACATCACCGCTGTAAAGAACAGATGAAACGCGAGCGGCATGAGTCGCACCGGATGGACAATGGGGAACTTGAGGTCCACAATATTCCGCCAACCCACCAACGCAGATCCAATCGCTAGGACCATGAGCGCGAGGAACCATATCCAATCGCGCTCCGAGCCGACCACAAGGCCAGCCCATAACTTTTGGGGGAGGCCAAGTATTATGAAGGCTAGAAAAGCGCTTACAAGAGGAGCAGCCCAGCGCAGCTTGGAACGCAAGCGCCACGTCAGCCAGGAGAAAATCCCGACCATTAACATCCATCCAATGAAGTTGGAGTACGGAACTCCGAACCATTGTTCGTTCAGATCGATCGACCATGTCCAGAACCTTAGCCGGATGGCGATGGCGTCCATGGACAGGTCAACGGCAATCGCATAGAGTGCGGCAACCGCC
This sequence comes from Actinomycetota bacterium, assembly GCA_023481285.1. GTDB lineage: Bacteria > Actinomycetota > Aquicultoria > Aquicultorales > JAMCWL01 > JAMCWL01. Next base: position 32,182 of record JAMCWL010000067.1, read on the forward strand.
ACACGCTGCCAAAGGTGAAGCTTCAGTCCCTCGGCAAACCTCATCGCAGTATATATAATAACGCCCCACATGATGCCCACGGCGACCGGAACTCCAGCAAGGGAGAGCGTGAAGTTGCCATAGTAGTAATCGTCGCCACGGCCGATTGGAAAGAGAACGCTCTGTATTTCAATGAGGAACCCAAAGATAGTAGCCCCAACCAAATCAGAAAGCCTTCGTGTCGAGAACGCGTCCTTAAACGTGATGGCGAACAACGTAACCGCGAGAATTTCAAATAAAATTGCGCCGGTATGGTCAAATGCAGGCACTTATACCTCTTTAACTATCGCCAGAACCGCATCGAGCATCAGAAAAACGGCTAAGCCAATTAGAATCCATCCCGTAGTCTTCATAGCGATGAATACCTTCTCTTCCAAGAGATGTAGTCGGCGTTTCGCGAAAGCATCTGCGTGCTTCAGATGATTCTCTTGACCATGGTCGTCATCCCGGAAACCCCCATCGTACGACGCAAGAACGGCAGCCTTACGGTGCGGGTGGGCACGAAGCCCATACGCTCGTAGAGACGATATGCGCCGGTGTTCGTGTCCGCCACGTCGAGCGAGACGGCGCTAAAACTTTTCGCCTGCGCAAATTCAAACACTGCCTGCAGCAAAAGCGTGCCGATACCATTCCCCCGCATGGATGGATCCACGGCGATAACGCTCAAAGACAACTGCCCCGGGCGGTTATGACGGTTAGCGAAGAGCATCAAGAGCAGCGCCAACACTGCCTTTGGGGCGCGCAGCCCGCGAAATGCATGTGTAACGTGAGACCACCTGGGGTTGAAGAATCGGTGGCCGTCATAGTGCAGGCCAGCCAATCCGGCGACCTCTCCCCGGCACGTTGCTATGACTGCAAGGCCAGGCTCGAGGACCGTTTCGAGAACCGTGATGCTCTGTTCCCGTGAGCCAACAAGCGGGTCGAGCTTCTGCCGGAACCCCTCGTAACAGATCTCCGCCGCCCGACGGCGGTGCTGCGCGGGCAATCCGCGCTCTATATTGATGCCTTTCATCTTCATTTCCATTGCTCCATCAACCGTTCAAGAATCTTCAGGTTGACGTCTTCGTTAAGGCGGATATTCTCTTGGGAATAAAATGAGCCCAAGTGGATTTTTCTATCTTTCAGCCGCGCAAAGAACCTCTTGAGAGGATAGCCCCTGGCGGCAGAATAGGAACCATCCCCACAAACGTCCGCCCCGATGATGCGCTTTCGTCTCCCTATCAAGGAGATCGCCGCAAGAAGTTCGTTCAAGATCAGACTCCCCTGCATGCCTAAGTAATTTGTGAAACTGTCCGACTCTCTTAAAACGTCCTTGTCAATCGTAAGATAGACCGCATCGGTCGGGATCGCGGGCAAGATTCTTTCCAACGTCGCCTCGATCCCGCCGTGATCCTGGATGTTTTTCCAGTTTGCCTCCGTCGTCAGCAGGCGGGGCTTGAATTCCACGCAGGGCAATGTCGCGCGTACCCTCCCAAACAAGACAGATCGGTGCATTGAGTTAGGGTAGACCTCCACTTTTCCGTCGCAGAGCAGGCTAATCTTGTGTGTTACTGGCCCAATAGGCATTGGGATGTCTTTCCTCAGGCTAAGATCTCCATCTATCCCCAATTGGATCACTTTGCGGACGTGGGATAATTCTAGAGAATTAACCACCCAGCTTCCGGCGTGGATATATCTCTGACGACTCCTCCCGAAATCGGTGTGGTTGTCGAAGTGGATGATGGTCACTGGCTCGTCCATCAGGCTGATCCCCAGGTAGGCCAAGTGGTGGTAGTCGCCTGAACCATAGAAAATCACTTTCCCTTTTACTGTTCCAACCGAAGATGCGAGCAATTGCCTAAGCCGTTCCAACTCCTCAATCCGGCACCAGTAGCGCAGCGCCTCGGATCTATCCCGAAGCGGGATCACCGTCGGGCGATACTTTTCCAGCAGCCTTTTTTGTCGAACGATTGCCTCGTCCACATCAAGAACGATCACTTCGAGCGCATTTTGGTCTTCCATTCCTTATTCCCCACAGCCTATACCGACCAGTCGGTATGTGATACTTTAAAAAAAGCGGCCAACATAGCCACTCGCACACGAAAGAATGACGATCACACTCATCGCACAGTGAGATCGCCTAGGTTTTTTGCTCTTCTTTTTTCTCATCTTCGGGCGATACCGACTTCTTCACCTGCTCCTGTATCTCTTGCGATGAATGCCTGAACTCGTTGATCGCCTTGCCGATGGATTTCCCCATCTCCGGTAGCCTCTTCGGGCCGAAGATTATAAGCAGTATAACGACGATGATAATAAGCTCCGTCGGCCCCAACCCGAACATCTCAATACCTCCATCCGCTCTGTAAGCGATTCTCCAATACTATACCGACCAGTCAGTATGTTATTGCACAAACACGAACCCTACTAAGCGGCTATTCGTAGGGATTAAATGGTTCTTGGCGTCTGTTTTACGACACCCTCTATAAACGCCCGGGCGACGTCGGTCGCAATTTTTTGCAGGGGAACCGCCTCGGGATCGAGAATCCACTGGAACATCAGACCATCGAGCAACGCCACAAGCATCGGTGCAGCAACCTTGGCCCGGCCCGGCTCCAGCTCACCTCGCCTGACTCCCTTCCTAAGAAGCGCTTCAACCATTTCCCGGAGCCGGCGATACTCGTCGGACGCCATGGCTTCCACATCCTGATCCAGCCCCGGACCGCCGGGCAACGTGAAGATCTTAACCAGGTTGCAGAATTCCGGATGATCGGTGTAGTAGGTCAGATTGGCGACGATGAAAGCCTCGAGGCGGGTAACGACCGATTGCCCTTCCTGAGCAACGACGCCCTCCAAATACTTGGTAAGCCGGGATGCCTCCTCCTGAACGACGGCCAGGAACAAAGCGCGTTTGTTCTCGAAATACCAGTAAACCGCGCCTTTACTCACTCCCGCTTCGGCCGCAATCTCGTCCAAGGTGGCGCGGTGGTAGCCCTTGAGAGAAAAATCATGCAGCGCGGCTTCCAAGATGCGCTGGCGGACATCGGTTTGTTCGCGTTGCGTGCGGACGGCCATTTGGCATTCCTCAAATCACATACTGACTAGTCGGTATGTATATTACGGAAAAGTCTCTGAAGTGTCAAGTTTGCGCGTTGCCTCACGAAAAAAGTACTCGAAATTGTTTCATTGCCTCAAATAAAAAAGTACTCGAAATGATCACGGCCTTTTTGGCTATCTCTTTAAAAAAGAGGTAGCGAAAGGAGACCGGAAATGCCGCTAAGCATGATGGAAAGAAAGGCGGTGACAAGAGAACTGAAAGTACGGTATAGGCGGAGCTCCAAGAAGGAGAAGAAGGAGATCCTCGACGAATTCTGCTCGCTGACTGGCTACAACCGTTCGTATGCGGCCAGGGCGCTGCGCATACACGCGGCCAAGAAGAAAAAGACGCGAAAGGAGAAGGAGAGAAAGTATGGGGACGAGGTGCTCGGGCCCTTGAAAAAGATCTGGGCGACCATGGACTTCATCTGCGGCAAGAGACTCAAGCCCTTTATGGAGGAGATCGTCGAGCGGCTAGAAGAATTTGGCGAGATAGCGCTCGATGATGGGATTAGGAGAAAGCTCCTTTCCATCTCCCCTGCAACCATCGATCGCCTCCTTACTAAAGAGAGAAAGAAATTTGAGCTCAAAGGGAGATCGAGAACCAAACCAGGAAGCCTTCTTAAAAGCCAGATACCGGTTAAGACGTTCGCCGACTGGAACGAGAGGCGGCCTGGCTTCGTCGAGATCGATCTAGTCGGCCACGAGGGTGGGAGCGCGGGAGGAGAATTCGCTCAGACGCTCGATGTAACCGACGTCTTCTCCGGCTGGACGGAGACGAGAGCGGTGAAGAACAAGGCCCGGGCATGGGTCTTTGAGGCCCTAAAGGATATCGAGAGGACGCTACCCTTTCCTCTCCTTGGGATCGACTCGGATAATGGGGGAGAGTTCATCAACGCGCATCTTCTTGGCTTCTGTGAGGATAAGGGCATTACCTTCACCCGCTCGCTCCCTACCGCAAGAACGACTCATGTTACGTTGAGGAGAAGAACTACTCGGTGGTGAGAAGAAACGTCGGTTATCTTCGCTACGATACCGAGGAGGAGGTCGGCCTCTTAAACGAGCTATATGGTCACCTTCGCCTCTATACGAACTTCTTCCTTCCCGTGATGAAGCTTGTCGTAAAAATAAGGAACGGAAGCAAGGTTACGAAGAAGTATGACGAGGCCAAGACTCCCTGCCAGCGGCTCTTGTTATCGGCCGATCTCTCCACAGAGACCAAGGAGATGCTTCAAGCGCAATATAAAGCGCTCAACCCGGCAGAGCTCAAAAGATCGATCCTTAAGCTTCAGGAAAGGCTTCTAAACCTCTGCCGTCTAAAGGAAGAAATCAGGCGGAAGGAGGTGTTAACGGCAGAAGATTTCGAGTACATTTCTGATGAGGCAACGAATCCTCAGTTGGAGTACATTTCTACGTGAGGCAACGGGGACGCTGGTACAAAGTAGGCGATTAAAGTCGAACTCCTGTGGATCACAAACCGCGAACGGGTAAACAGAAGAGTCAAAATCGAAGGGGGTGGTTCATCGTGCCGACAATACGACTTG
>JAMCWL010000103.1 GCA_023481285.1 Actinomycetota bacterium
CACCTTGGTCGGATAGCCCATACCCACCTCCTAAGGGATTAGCTTCTAGTCATAAGACTAGATACCATAAAAGCGATAAATAGTCAAGCGAACCAGGCAGATTTGAATTAAAAAGTGGTGAGATAGAATATTTTATCTAGTTAAAGGCCAAAGACGAGAGGGATTGTCCGTAAATAGGCCTAAAGGCCTATTTACGGACAATCCCTAAGGCGATAGCCAAACTTTCGGACGGTAAGTATGTATTCCGGGTGTCGAGGGTCTGTTTCTATCTTAGCTCTCAAGTTATGTATGTGCACATCGAGTATTCGCTCATCGCCGATAAACTGTCCGTTCCACAGATAATTAAGGATCGTCTGTCTAGACAAGGCCTTTCCTTTATTCTGTACCAGCACGAGAAGGATCCGATATTCAGTCGTCGTAACGTTGATTAGCTTTGATTTTACGAATACCTGACCGGCCTCTTTATTGATTTGCAGATCCTTGATTTGAATAGCCTGGACCGGCCGGTGCGACTTTCCTTCGGCCCTGCGAATTTGGGCGCGAACCCGACTGATGAGCTCTCGAAGACTGAAGGGTTTCGTGATGTAGTCGTCCGCACCCAGTTCCAGGGCAAGGATCTTATAGATTTCTTCCGTCTTGGCCGAGAGAACCAGGATCGGGAGATCGGATTCTTCCCTGACGCGCTTGACGATCTCAAAGCCCGTCACTTCGGGCAGCACAAGATCGAGTATTGCTATATCCGGCTTGAAATCCTCAATTACCCGATCGATCTCTTTACTGTCACCGACTGCTTCAACCTCGAAACCCTCCTGCCGGAGAGCATAGCTTACGGCATCGAGCAGCGGTTTTTCGTCGTCGACGATAAGCACGCGCTTCGGCAATCCTGAAAACACCTCTCCTAATAGAGTAATAGAGGGACGTTGTTTTACTTTTTAAACTAACTACTCACCCTTTTACCAAACTCTTGCATAATAATCGCATGCCTAGAAAACCGAGGCTAGATGCTCCGGGGCTTCTATACCATATAATCGCGCGAGGTATCGAAGGCCGGGATATTTTCGCCGATGATACCGATCGGAAGTTCTTTCTTGAGCGCCTGGGAGATGTATTGATAAACTTAGGAGAGAATAAGTTTAATTAGTAAAACAACGTCCCCTTTGCTCGGTCTGACGCCTTTGCCACGCAGAGAATCAGGATGTCGCTTTTTGATAGATCTCCGGCTTAAGAACCCCTATATAGGGAAGGTTGCGGTACTTCTGGCGGTAGTCCAGGCCGTAGCCGACGACGAACTGGTCCGGTACATCGAAGCCCTTATACTTGATCGGCAGGTCTTCGAGAAGCCGGCGGGCGCTCTTGTCTAGAAGCGTGCAGACGCTTAAGGAAGCGGGGCCGCGGACGCGCAGGTTCTTGAGAAGATAGCCCAGCGTAAGTCCGGTATCGATGATGTCCTCGACGACCAGAACATGACGGCCTTCGATATCCTCATCAAGGTCCTTCAAAACCCTCACGACGCCCGATGTCTGAGACGCCGCACCGTAGCTCGTTATCGCCATGAAGTCTATCGTGATAGGTATATCGATCGCCCGAACGAGATCGGCAAGAAAGATAACGCCGCCCTTTAAAACGTTGACCAGGACGACGTCCTTGCCTTCGTAATCCCGTGATATATTGAAACCCAGCTCGGCCACCTTTTCCGCGATCTCGACCTCCGAGACCAAGGTTTTCTCGATGTCTTCGTGCACTCTCTCTCCTCCAGCCTTAAGCTTGTTTCGTGCTGATACCGTATTTGATGAGCAAATTTTTGAAATCACGCTGGTAAAATATCTTGATCCTTATGTCCGGATATAACTCCCGCAAGCGTCTCACCTTGCGGTTCTTTTTGGTTACGAGCTTCTGGTTCATGGTTGTGAGCTCAAGATATAGATCTAGCTCGGGGAGGTAAAAATCCGGCGTGAAGCTCTGGATCACGATGCCCTTCTTGTCCCATTCGATCGGAAAGGTGCGGGGCTCGTACCTCCATTTGATGTTATAAAAGTCGAGGATCCTGGCACACTGCTCCTCGCTGGGGTGAGCGAACTTTGTCTCTTCGATCTTCTTCGACTTTGCGGCCCCCGATCCGCTTTCGCTCCCTCCCACTACCATGAGCTACCCTTTATGAATCCATCCGTCACGGCTATAATCCCTCTTTGGGTAGGAATATTTATAAGTCCAGCAACATCTCGAATTATAGCATAACGAATTCCCGAATCGACGGAGGCCACCGTGTCCTGGGGCACCTGTTTTACGCACGCCACGCTCTCAATATTGAGCTACGTCGCATTCGCAACTGCGGCGGTGGGCGGCGGGACCTATCTCTTCGTCGAGTGGTACAAACCCCTCCGCGAGTTGGAGAACTTCCGCGAAGAGATGCAGTCCTTTCGCTTGAAGACCAACCTCATCTATATGAGCCTCGGAATCATTGCGCTCGGCGTCGGAACGGTGCTCGGAGCGATTCAAGCCAAAGCGGCCTGGGGCTCGTACTGGTCTTGGGAGGCCAAGCAGAATACGACGATCATAACCTGGACGTACTATCTGGTCGCCGCGGGGCTTCTCGCAGCTCACTTTAAATTTCCAGATAAGCACCTGGCCAAGATATCGTCGGCGCTGGCGATAGGGGGCGTCCCCCTCATCCTCTTGAACGGCCTGGTCATTAACTTCTTCGTGTCGGCCTTACACAAGTACCTCTAAAGGGGACGTAGTTTCCTTTGTTTCCTAACTCTGACAACCCGGCACTAATCCCTTCCTATTAACAACACTCGTCTTGTATTCCTGGGTAAGAACTGTCGTGAACTTTTGTGGAGGTGACAAAAATGGCTGAAAAGCTTCCGCCCGTACTCAATTGCATCGTCAACGACTGCGAGTTCTGGGGCGAGGGAAACATGTGCCACGCGACGTCCATCTGGGTCGGCGGCGACCATCCGACTTGCGATACTTACGAGCGCGCGGAACATCACGAGTACCAGGCTGACCAGGCCAGCGTGCGCCAATGCGACGTCGATATCTGTCGGTTCAACGAAAGCGCCGTTTGCCACGCCCCCGGCATTAACATCTCGTGGCATTCCGGTCACGCCGACTGCGTCACATTCGAACAGGGCTAAATTGGCGTCTTACTGATTCATCAATAAAAACCATCACTGGTGAAAACCACCTTCTGATGGTGCCCCTCCGGCATGACCCGTTACCTTAAAAAAATATGCTTTAAAATACTTGCGCTTGCAATTCCGGGTAATTATAATCTTATTACAAAAGTCCTAGTTCCTTATAGACATTTAGGAGTAGAGATGCAGATTTCAGCAAGAGCCGAGTATGCAGTCCGTGCGGTCACCTATCTTGCAATTCACGATGGAGGTCTATCGCAAATAAGCAACATCGCCGCCGACGAAGGCATCCCATCGAAGTTCCTGGAGCACATTCTTCTCGAACTAAAAAAAGCTGGCATCGTGACGAGCAAGCGCGGCGTTGGTGGAGGATACTGTTTGGTCCGGCCAACCGAGAAGATAACGGTCGGGGAGGTGGTCAGAGTCTTTGACGGTTCGCTCGGCCCCGTCGGAGGGATCAAGCGAATGCGGAGCGGTGACGATCTCACCGAAGCGGAGCACTGTCTCCGGCCCACCTGGCTCAAGGTCGCCAATGCGATCTCAAAGGTGATGGACGGGGCCAGCTTTGCTTCCGTTGCGGCGGAAAGGCGACACAACGTCGCCCTCGCCGCTCAGACCATCTCCCATGGAACGGCCTGGTTTTAGCGAAATGGCATTTGAAATGCCATTTCGCAGAGCATTAGAGCATTTGACATTAGAACATTAGAACTTCTCGTAGGTCTAGAGAGCTAGAGGTTCTTAAGTCGAGCATATATTGCTCTAATGCGGTCTAATGCTCTAATGATCTAATGTTCGGCAAACGGATAAGGATTAATTTGGGAGGACAAAATGAGCGAAAATAATTATGGATTTGAAACGTTGGCCCTTCATGGAGGCCAGACGCCCGACCCGACGACAAACGCCCGGGCCGTACCGATCTACCAGACGACATCTTATGTATTTAACGATCCCGATCACGCCGCCGACCTGTTCGGCCTGCGCGACTTCGGCAACATCTACACCCGGATAATGAACCCGACGACCGACGTCTTTGAGAAGAGAGTGGCGCTCCTGGAAGGCGGCGTCGCGGCGCTCGCGACCTCTTCCGGGCAGGCGGCCGAGACTCTCGCGATTCTCAATATCGCGCGTTCCGGGGACGAGATCATCTCCTCGGCGAGCCTCTACGGGGGCACTTATAACCTTTTCTCTCAGACCTTCCCGAAGGTGGGCATTAAGGTAACGTTTGTCGATCCATCCCACCCGGAGAACTTCAGGCGCGCGATAACCCCTAAGACCAAAGCGATCTTCGCCGAAACTGTCGGCAACCCGAAGCTCGACACTCTTGATATTGAAGCGGTCGCCGGAATCGCCCACGAGGCCGGCATACCGCTCATAGTCGACAACACGATGCCCACGCCCGCCCTCCTCAAACCGTTCGACTATGGCGCCGATATAATCATCCACTCCGCGACGAAATTCATCGGCGGGCATGGCACATCGATCGGGGGAGTCATCGTCGACTCTGGCAAGTTCGACTGGACGAGCGGTAAATTCCCTGATCTCACCGAGCCGGACCCGAGCTATCATGGCCTGAAATTCGTCGAGACCTTCGGTCCTTTGGCGTACATAATAAAGGTCCGGGTGCAGCTTCTGCGGGATATCGGCCCGGCCCTCTCTCCTTTCAACGCCTTTATGTTTCTGCAGGGGCTTGAAACTCTTCACCTGCGCATGGAACGACACAGCTCGAACGCGCTCGCGGTCGCAAAGTTCCTGGAAAGCCACGACAAGGTCTCCTGGGTCAACTACCCCGGGCTTGAAAGCCACCCGGAGCATCACCTGGCCAAGAAGTATCACCGCGGTGGATACGGCGCGATTCTGGGATTTGGAATCAAAGGCGGGCTGGAAGCCGGTCGCCGATTCATAGAGACGTCCCAGCTCCTCTCACACCTGGCGAACATCGGGGATGCGAAGAGCCTGGTAATCCACCCGGCTTCAACGACCCACTCTCAGCTTACTTCGGAAGAGAGGCTTTCCACCGGTGTTACCGACGACTTCGTCAGGCTTTCCATCGGCCTGGAAACGGTGGACGATATTATCGCCGATATAGATCAGGCGCTTAACAAAGCGGTCGTAGGCCAGGTGGTCGGCTAGCTTTTAGCTTTTAGCTTTTAGCTTTTAGCTTTTAGCTTTTAGCTTTTAGCTTTTAGCTTTTAGCTTTTAGCTTTTAGCTTTTAGCCGGTGGCTAGGGGCTACTGGTTTCTAGGTCTTCACGGGCGGTCTCACACATTTGGCAGGATGTTGTCGTGAGACCGCCAGTTTACCTTACAGACCTTGGCAAATCTAGTTCAGTTCGGCTATTCTTGTCTAACAAGTTCTTTGGCGGGAGGCCGGTTTTGAACGAACGCTCTTTCGGAGAAGACTCCGTCGGGTTTGTTGAGACTCAATATGCGACCCTCTGCGAGCCGCCGAACGAGCTTGTCCTCGATTCCGGCGTCAAACTCGGGCCCATCGACATCGCTTATGAGACGTACGGCGTGCTGAACGAGGACAAGTCGAACGTCATCCTGATCCTGCACGCGCTCTCCGGCGACGCCCACGCGGCGGGTTGGTATAAAGGCGCTCGCAAGCCAGGTTGGTGGGATATCGCCATCGGCCCGGGAAAGGCGTTCGATACCGATAGATACTTTGTCATCTGCTCGAATGTGATCGGGGGTTGTAAAGGTTCGACCGGACCGTCTTCGATCAACCCGGCGACCGGCCGGCCTTTTGGTCTTGACTTCCCCGTCGTGACCATTGGTGACATGGTCCGCGTTCAAAAGCGCCTTCTCGACCACCTGGGTATAGACAGCTTATTAACAGTATCGGGCGGCTCTATGGGTGGTATGCAAGCGCTCCAATGGGCCGTCGACTATCCCGATATGGTCCGCTCGGCGATTCCAATAGCCACGACCAGCCGTCTCTCCGCGCAAGGCATTGCATTCAACGAGGTCGGCCGCCAGGCCATTATGGCCGACCCCAACTGGAACCACGGCGACTACTATGGAAAGATCCCGCCGGACGCCGGCCTGGCCGTCGCCCGCATGATCGGACATATCACCTATCTCTCGGACGAGGGAATGCATGCCAAGTTTGGTCGCCGGCTGAGGGACAAGGAAAAGTACGGCTTCGATTTCTCCTCCGACTTCGAGGTGGAGAGTTACCTGAAGTACCAGGGTGAAGCGTTTATCCAGCGCTTCGACGCCAACTCGTACCTTTATATAACAAAAGCGCAGGACTACTTCGACATGACGAACGAGACCGGCTCTCTCGTGGAAGCGTTTCGGGGCGTCAAAGCCCGCTTCCTGGTAATCTCGTTCAGCTCGGACTGGCTCTTCCCCTCCTATCAATCAAAGGAGATAGTGACCGCTCTCCGGCTTAACGGCGTCGACGTCTCGTACTGCGAGATAAGCTCGACCTACGGTCACGACGCTTTCCTGCTCGAAGCCGGGCAGCAGGCGATCCTTATTAAGAATTTCCTCGCGCATACGATGGAGGCGGTGGCGCATGGTCGTTGATCGCGTCGACAAGGCCGTCAATGGCGCCGGTAAGCAGAGATTGGACTACGACCTCATAATCGACCTGGTCACGGAGGAAAGCCGCGTCCTCGACCTTGGCTGCAGCACGGGCGATCTTTTAAAGCTACTCATCAAGCAAAAGAAGGTGACCGGATTCGGCGTCGAGATCGAGGAGGAGAAGGTATACTCCTGCATCGCCAAGGGTTTATCCGTCCATCACGGGGATATCGACGACGGTCTCGCGGATTATCCGGATCACTCCTTCGACTACGTTATCCTCAGCCTCACCCTCCAGGCGGTCAAAAAACCTAAGTTCGTCATCGAAGAGATGCTGAGGGTCGGAGGCAAGGCGATCGTCTCCTTTCCCAACTTCGCTTACCTGCCCATACGCTGGCAACTTGCGGCGCTGGGGCGGATGCCGATGACCACCGACATTCCCTACGAATGGTACGAGACGCCCAACATACACCTGACGACCATCAAGGACTTCTCGAGATTTTGCGGGGAGAACTCGATCAAAGTGAGCGACGTCTTTTACCTCGGGAGCAAGGGACAGATAAGATTTGCGCCGAACGTCTTCGCAAAGTCCGCCCTGTTTGTGCTCGGATAACGGGGGCTTAGATGGCGAAACTTAGAGCATCGCTCTTCCTAAAGCTCCTGATCCCCACCATTATCATCATCCCCTTGCTCACCGGCGTCGTCTCGTATTTATTTCGCCTTAACTCCCAACAACTGATTCGAAGGATCGCGGTCGGCAAATCAGAGGAGGTCGCCTCATTAGTCAACCTGCGCTTCCACGAAGAGATCAAGACGTTAACGCTCCTTTCGCAACTGATCGCGAGCGACAAGGAGCTGGCGACAGCCGTTAAGGGAGGAAACGACTTACAAGTGGCGCAGATCGTCTCCCCCATCTCGGTCAAGATGGACCGCCAAGATAGACAGCAAATCGACGTCTATAACCGGGAAGGAGTCAGCATTAAGAGCTTTGCCGCCGGCAAACCAACCAAGCAACCGCTCATCGGACCGGCAGCTATCTCAGGCGCAAGCCTAAACCAGCAAGTCGAGCTCTTCAAGAGCGAAAGACGCCTGGGGGTAACTTACCCGCTAAAGGACGGTTCAGAGACGGCCGGAGTTATCGTCGTCTCGGCCTCTCTCGACGATATATTGGAATCGATAAAGCGATCTACTGGGACGGAGGTTTCAATATTTAACAATAAGGGGGCGGAGATCCATTCGACCAATCGGAAGCTCTTCGCCGGAGTTAAAATCGAGGACCTCATCGGACGAGCGCAAGACGGTCCACTCGCCAAGTTCGAGCCGGGAAATGGGGAGTTCAGCTACTTCGCGGAACCTCTCGCCGTCGGTGAGAACACTTATACTTTGGGTTACGCGATATCGCACGCGCGAGCAAACGACGAAATACGCCGGGCGATGTTCCAGATAATCGCCTACATAGGCTCTTTCGGAGTCGTTCTTCTTATCTTGTCGTGGATTGGGGGTCGCGTCTTACTCAGCCCCATTCGGGCGCTTGTCTCAGCTTCCGAGCATATCGCAGGCGGCGACTTGACCGCCAGGGCAGACATCAAGACGGGCGACGAGATCGAGGAATTGGCGACGATCTTCAACTGGATGGCCGACCGGCTGCAGCTTCGCATCACGCAAGCGGAAGAGATGGCGATCATCGACAGCCTCACCGGCCTATACAACCACCGCTACTTTTACGAACAGCTCGACAAGGAGGTCGAGCGGGCGGAGCGATTCAACGGCGTCCTCTCCGTCCTCTTCTGCGATATCGACAATTTCAAGGTATTCAACGACCAGAACGGCCACACCTTTGGCGACTCAGCCCTCAAAAAGATAGCACAGTTGATCCAGATGTCGGTCCGCACGCTCGACACCCCGGCGCGCTACGGAGGGGAGGAATTCGCCGTCATCCTCCCCGAAACGACGTCCAAGGAAGCAGTGGAGGCGGCCGAGCGGTTGAGGGCGGCAGTTGCCGGACACCAGTTCAAGACCCGCCATAACATAGAGTTCCCCCTAACACTCAGCGTCGGCATTGCCACTTACCCGACCGACGCGGAGACGCCTACGGAGCTCATCGCTAGAGCCGACATGGCGATGTACCAGGCAAAAGCCGATGGCAAGAATCTCGTCAGGACCTTTAACGAGCAAGAGATGTCAAGGAGGTTCAACGACCGGGACGTCGAGCGAGAGATAGAAAACATCCGGGAGAAAATGCTCTTGAAAGCCGTATTCTCCCTGGCAGTCGCCGTCGATGCCCGCGACCGTTATACAAGAAGGCATTCGGAGTTCGTGGCCAAATACGGTACGGCGATCGCCCGCCGGCTTCCAGTCTCCGAGCGCTTTATCAAAGATTTGAGCATCGCCGGGCTCCTTCACGACGCCGGCAAGATAGGCATTCCCGACTCCATCCTCAACAAATGCGACCCCCTCATAGAACCCGAATGGGAACCGATCAGGCGCCATCCTTCTCTCGGAGCGGAAATCGCCAGAAACATCGGCCCGGATGCGACGGTGCTTAAGAGCATCAGGCACCATCACGAAAACTATGACGGCACCGGTTATCCGGATAACTTAAGAGGAGAGAAGATTCCGCTTGGAGCGCGCATAATCGCCGTAGTGGACGCGTTCCACGCGATGATAAGCGATCGCCCTTATCGCAAAGCGATGGGCGTCGAAGCGGCCCTCGACGAGCTTACCAAGAAATCAGGGACTCAATTTGATTCGGGTCTCGTCGACATCCTCAAAGAGATTCTGAGCGAGGAAGGTCTTGTTTTAAGCAAAGTCCGCAAACCAGGCGAAGCCTAGGCATGAACGTCCATTTTCTACGCTGCTTTTGCTTTCTTTGGCAAGTCGGCGACCATCTGAATCCATACTCCCCCGCTGTCCCGAAACTTACCGACCTCTCTGAAACCAAACTTGGTATAGATGCGATATGCCGCTTCGTTTCCCTCTCTCACCTCCAGCATCACCTTCTCGATCCCGCTTGCCCTAAGCAGGTCGAGCGCGGCTTTTGTGAGTTTTCCGCCGATCCCCCTTCCCTGGTATGCGGGATCAACCGCTATGGAGAGAATCCGCGCGTCCGATTCTTCGACCGCCTTGTGCTTGCTCCTCAACAACGCCCATTTATCGCCGAGCAATATCCAGACAGGCCTCAGGCCAAACCCGTACTTTCCAATCAACCAGCGCCAGGACCACCTCAAGACATATCCTCGAAGAATTGCCCGCTTTACGAGAATCGAGACGTCGGGCGGTGCGACCACGTACCCGGTAATCCTGCCGTCTTCTTCGTCGACCAGGAAATACTCCGGGTAGGTGTCGAGAAGAAACTGGTATATATCGATAAAGGCTTTATCCTTCGGGGTCTTGCCGAAGATATGAGTGATGCTATCCGGAAAAGCCCGGCGATAAATCGCTGCGACCTGCGGCAAGTCGAAACGCTCCGCCCTCTTTATCATTCCCTCTCCTTAAAGAAGCCAGCCGACCTGTCGATCTCTCCCCCGGTAGTCGACGTCGTTATCACTTCGACAAAGGTCATCGTCTCATTCGAGACGAATCCGGGAGGCAACAATACTTCAATACTCTTCCCAACCCTCTTAACTTGACGATTGCGTCCCGGAAAGTTGAAGATCATCTGATTGACAAGCTTACCGTCCATGATCGCTCTTATATCGATACGATACTTGATGGACCCGCTTGCCGGAGCGTTAAACGTCGCTATGACGAACGATTCGTTAGCCTTTACGACGCGGAGCATCGTCACATCGCCCGCGGGTTCCAACAGTCGTACGGCCCTGTCGCCGACCGGGTCTTGCGCTCCAACCTCCAGAAGCTCAGGGTTTTTTATCTCGCCATTTTCGACCATTGACTCGGGAACGGTCTCCACCTTGAAGATCCCCCCACCTAACGACCCCACCTCGTTTCGCCTGTAAAAACCGGCGATATCGTAGCTGGCGAAAAAGAATTGCGAGCGGTATTGGACAAGCGCCCTGGCCTTCTTGGATTTGGCCAGGGAGTCAAGGATTACGGAGCGCCAGTCAAGACCTACGTTTAACAGCTTTTCAGGCGGAGGCAGAAAAGCATAGGGATGAAAGCCGTACGGGAAGGGATACCCGCCCCGGTGGACGATGTACTCGACAACGACTGGCTTCTTCGTGATGGCTGGATCCGTAAGCGCCATCGTTCCAAAGAGGTTCGCGGCATAATGGTCGGGGTGCGTTTCTAGCCTGTTTGGCATGATCACAAAGTCAGGCTGGTATCGTGCGAACAATTCGGCAAGTTCGTTACCGATGATTCTGCCCTCATATAACGCCCCCGGTTTGAAGCTTCTCTTATATGGGGAGCGGTCGACCTGAGTAAAAGGGGACTTGAATGGCGTCAGCCAATTATTCCTCCATATTTCCGCGGTTCCCCGATCGGGAAAGCCGAGGAATTGAAGGTCGCTTGCGTAACCCAAGGCACGCGTTGCCCGCAAGCTTTCAATCTGGCGGAGCTCGCCGTTCCGGATGTAATCCGCCGGTTTCACCTCAAACCTCTTGAGCGTCTGCGCCGTCTCAAGCGTGAAAGCGTCGCCGTTCGTCAAAAGAATGGCGCGAACGGTGGCACCTTTTGCTGCAGCGCTCGCAAGCCAACCACCAAGCGAAAGCGTCTCGTCGTCAGGGTGCGGGGCGAGGACGACCACCGAAGAACCGGGCGGGATGCTCGGCAGCGGTTTCACCCCGGCCCTCTGGAAGCCAACCCAGGATACCTTATACGCCAGAAGATTGCTGAGAACGAAGACTCCTACTCCGGCGATCGCTCCGATAGCGATAAATCTGAGCAGCCAAGCAAGCTTCTGCGACATATACATAATTTACCCCCAACTTAGAAGAAGAGTGCCACGTTTAATCGCACGGTTTGAGGGAATATATAGCGGTAGATAGTACCTCAACCTGTAGGGCCTTGATTCATCGAGGCCCGCGCAGATCGCTTACCGATGGAGAGAAAGATGCGACGTCGCGAATCCGATGGATCGGCCGGTTTCAACTTTTCGCCGGGAAGAAACAGGGCCTCGCAGATAAATTGGCATCCCTGGAGCTCGGCGTCGTTTGCGAGGGCCGAAGAGGCCGATCGTCCGATATTTCTTCTGATAACGACATTCTGGAGCGGGCGCTCTCACCTCATGGATGAGACGACCTTTTCAGACTGGAGAGTTATCCGGGAGCTCAACCGCCGCTTCATCCCCGTCCGCGTTGATGGCGACCGCCGGCCCGACGTAAGCGATCGTTATCTCTTCAACGGCTGGCCGACGGCGGCTTTTCTCACTCCGGACGGCGACATAATCGCCAGCCGGAATTTCACCGGCGCCGAAGAGTTGCTCAATATTTCGAGAAAAATCACGACGCTCTATCGGAATTTTGGAAGAGAGATGCGCTTCGAGGCGCAATCCGGCCGACGCGACCTTCTCTCGCTTGAGCTCGATTGGATCGGGAGGTCGTGTAAGTTCAACCCCGGGCTCGCGCCGATCATCGTCGGCACCCTTGTTAACAGCTATAACCAGGCCGGCGGAAGCTTTGGTGAGAATGATAAGCTCCCCAATCCAGCCGCTTTGGAGCTGCTGATGAGGACTTCCCGGCAGCAGAGACCCGCCCTCTTGGAGATGGCGACGTCTATTCTGAGTAAAATGGCAACCGGGGGCCTCTACGACCGCATCCAGGGTGGTTTTTACCGCTGTTCAGCGGGGAAGGTTTGGGGTTCGCCCGATAGGGCGAAGCTGCTCTCGGTCAACGCTGCCCTTATCGCCAACTACTTACTTGCCTATCGCCTGACCAGGACGGATCACTACCGCGAGTTGGCCTTCGGAAGCATAGACTACGTCAGTAAAAACCTTCTAGCGGGCGATAGCGGCGGTTTTTTTGCCAGCGAGGATTCCTCGACGAGCCGCCCGCGGAGGTTAACCGGGGGCGGGCGACCCCTCCCCCGCATCGACAGAACGATATTCACCGACCAGAACTGCTCAATGGTCAACGCTTATCTCGATGCGCATCTCATCTCCAGGGAAGGG
The DNA here is from genome assembly GCA_023481285.1 of Actinomycetota bacterium. GTDB lineage: Bacteria > Actinomycetota > Aquicultoria > Aquicultorales > JAMCWL01 > JAMCWL01. The sequence continues at coordinate 12,735 of JAMCWL010000103.1, forward strand.
CAGTACCTTGACTACGCCCTGGCGACGCTTGACCTTCTATGGAGCAAGTGTTTTGAGCCCGACCGGGGAATGGCCCACTATCTTGTGAAAGACGGCGCGCATCTCTTCGGCCACTTGAATGACCAGGCCTGGGCCATATACGCCCTGGCGAGAGCGGGGGCCGTAACAGGTGAGCGCGGCCACGTCGTCCGGGCAATCGAACTGCTCGATATAGCCTCAGCCGCTCTCTATGAGGAAGGCGGTTTTTGCGATCTGCCCTTCAACGCATACTCGAACGGGCTCTTAAAGATGAAGCTCAGGCCGATATCCGGAAACGCCGTAATGGCCAGGGCGCTCGCTTTGCTTGCCTCCTTGACCGACAACCGGGAGTACCTTGAACTTGCAGAGCGGATTCTGGGCTCGTTAAAGGTTGAGACCATCCTCCCCACGTGCGAAATGAGCGAGTACGGCCTTTCGATCTTTGAAATCGCGCAGGCATCCTCTACATACCGCCGCAAAGCTGCATGATCTCTAATTTACCGGTAAATTATCTTCCGGTACCATAGTTCCGGCATCCATATTGATCGTTGCGCTAAGACGGACCAGCTAGAGATTACCCCGAACAACCCCCTCCACGACGCTGAGCGCCTCGTCGATGTCGGCGACGACCAGCCCGGCGGATTCTCTGACCTCGAGGAGAGCATCTTCAAACGTGACCGATAAGCCGGCCCGCTTCAGCATCGGGATGTCGTTTTCTCCGTCTCCAACCGCAATCAAAGAGAGGTTCGGGTACCCCAGGCTCTCGAGGTGGGCCAGGAAGATCCCTTTGTTCAGCCCCTGGGGCATCATGTCGATCATCCCGGAATGGGTCGAAACGTAAAGGCCGCTTTCCGGGGGCGCGATCGATTGCGCATACTCAAAAACCTCCTTAACCTGTAAACCAACGATAGGCAGTACGGTTATATTTACGAGGTTTGGTTGAAACCAGAGGCGACTCCGGAATTGCTTCCTGAGCTGTCGCTCGCACCTACCGAGAGCCCGGCGAAGATCGTTTGACACGCTATAGACGATCTGCCGGTGGGTGGATACTTCAAGAATAACTCCTCCGACCTCGCCAACCGCAAAGGATGCTGAGATACCCATGCCGTCGGCAACCCCGTGGACGTACGCCATGTCCTTACCCGAGATGAGCGAGAGCTCGATCCCGTTCTCTTGAATAGCGCGAAGCCGTGCAGATACTTCGGGGCTTACCGGGTCAAGATTGGGTCGCAATGTTCCGTCAACGTCGAAAACGACCATCCGTGGTTCCATGCTGCTGTCGCTCCCTTCCACAGCCGTGCGTAGCTCGTTAACAGAGAACATCGCCTACGGTGTACCGCCGCAAGATTGCTATGCCCAGCGCGTGCGTTTCAGAATCAATTTAAGGGCTAAATAGTAGCGGGAGGTCGTAGATGTCGGGATATGTCTTTGTCGTACTCGCCATAATTTTCGTCGTCGTGCTTTTCGGGATGATATTTTATGGAGCAAGCACTCTGATGCGCAGGCTGAACGAGCAGCTCCGTGAAGACAAGCGCGAGCCGTCAAAAAAGGCGCTCGGCGAGTTGGAGTCCCGCTACGCGAGGGGTGAGATTGACCGGGTAGAATTCGAGTCAAAGCTCAGAGACATCGAGAAAGCCCCTCGTGAAGACGAGGAGCGCGATGATAAGTAAAATGTCCTTACGCAGCCCGTCTGCCCGTCGAAATCTCTCTAAGGACGTTGAAAACCTCATCTATATCCGGGACATCCGCGTCCTTGTAGAGGCGGCTGTATCGAACGGTCCTCTCCGCATCGAGCACCATTACGGCGCGATGCTCCCGTAGCTCCTCGAGGTTCCAGACCCCAAAGGCCTTGCCGACCTCACCCCAGCGGTCGGTAAGCAGAGGAAAGGTCACCCCAATGTCGTCGGCGTACGCCTTGTGACACCAGTTGCTGTCGACGCTGATGCCGAGCACACTTGCGCCCATCTCCCGTATCTCGGAACTCCGAGATTCGCAAGCCTGGAGTTCTCCCGTTCAAATCGGTGTGAAGTCGTGAACGTAAAAGAAGAGAGCGGTATTGCCGCCCTCATTGTAGCGGCTCAACTGAACCTCACCGCCGCTCTGGTCGCGCAAGATGAAGTCAGGCGCGCGAAACCCGGCCTGGAGCATCATATCCACGATGACCTCCTAAGAGAAGAGTTTTAACGTTACGTGATTGATTTCCAGAATCGCTCTCCTTTACGCGGGCCGGGCAGCCCTGATGAGCGCTTTCTTTTAGCGGTTGTTAAATGGCCTCTTACGCTATCGCTTCAGAGGGGATCTTTCCCAACTCCACTAAAGCCGACCTTAGAACTTCCAGGCCCTTGGGGCCTAGATCGACAAGCGGCAGCCTTACCGGACCTGCGGGCTGTCCCATCCATTTGAGGGCTTGCTTAACGGGGGCCGGGTTAGGCTCGACGAAGAGCGCCTTGACCGTCGGGAGAATCCGGTAGTGTATCTCGCGGGCCTCTTCCACCCGCCCGGCCGTGACGAGCTCTACAATCTCGCAGACCTCCCGGCCGATAACGTGCCCGACCGCGGCGACCGCCCCATGCCCGCCCAGGCATATGAGCGAAAACGTGAGTGCGTCCTCACCGGCGTAGACGTGGAAACCGCTTCCCCTCGTGCCCCTCAGAACGGACATCGCTTGCAGAATATCCCCCGACGCGTCCTTGAGACCGACTATATTCTCAATTTCAGAGAGACGGATTATCGTATCCGGTTCAATGTTCCTCCCGGTTCTCGCCGGGATGTTATAGAGAATCATTGGGAGTGAGACGGCCTCGGCCACCTCCTTGAAGTGGCGGTAGATACCTTCTTGGCTTGGCCTGTTGTAGTAGGGCCCGACCTGCAGGGTGCCTGCGACGCCGATTTCTGCGGCGGCCTCCGTCAGCTCTATCGCCTCCTTCGTGGAGTTCGAGCCCGTCCCCGGAATGACCGGGACCCTCCCCGCGACCTGGTCATAGACTATGCGTATGACCTCGATGTGTTCCCGGTGGGAGAGGGTCGGCGACTCTCCCGTCGTGCCACAGGGAATTATGGCGGCTGCCCCCTGCTGCTCTATCAGGTAATCGGTTAGCCGGCGCAAGCCTGATTCATCAAGCTTGTACTCGTCGGTAAAGGGCGTGATTATGGGGATCAGGCAGCCCCTCAGGTCCCATTTCTTCTGGCCCATCAATTCCTCCTAATAGGAAGTGGTTGTTCCTCCAGGTCATCGACCGCGTGCTTTACATTATAGGCTACCAGGGGAAAGAGCAATTAGCAATTACCAATTAGCAAGTGGCAATTAGCAAGTGGCAATTAGCCTGCCAGCAACGTCGGTCGTCGGTTGGCGCCGAAGGCGCCTCTGGGCGTCGGCGGTCGGCCGCGGTCGGCGCCTCTGGGCGATCGGTTAGAGCGCCAGCAACTTGAATAGTTTGAGCTCGTCGATGAGGAGCCTCGTAACAAGATAGCGCTCGCGGACGAACTCCCTACCGCGACCGGCGATCTCCCGTGACTGCTTGGCGTTTTTCAGCAAGAAGGTGATCCATTTGACATACTCTTCTTCGGTATCCGCCAGAAAGCCCCCTACGCCGTTTTTCATCTGGAGTGGTATGCCACCAGTATCACCTGCGACAACCGGCGTCCCTTTCCATATCGCTTCCGAAACAACCAGACCGAATCCCTCTTTGATCGACTTCTGGATGACGACGTCGCTCAGTCGCTGAAAAGCATTGACTTCAAGGCTGCCGACGCCATTCAGGTTTGTGAACATAAAGATGTCCCGGTCATCCTTCGTCTCCTTTTCGATGCTGGAGTATATTCGCCAGGCCTCCGGGTCATCCATCGCCATAAAGCCGACCAGCGCCAACTGGAGGGTTGGGACCTGCTCTTTAACCTGGCGATAGATCCTTATGACGCCGATGGGATCCTTCCAGGGATCGAAGCGCGAAACTTGAGTCAGCAGCGGACGCCTTGCGTCGACACCATATTCCGAAAGCACCTCCCGGCTCAAAGCGATGGGAAGTTCCCGGTTCTTGGTCGATAAGGGATCGATCGCCGGTGGGATATAGAGGATTCTATTTTTCGGCATTTCGAGACCGGGTGGACGGAACTTGTCCATGGTGAAGACCGCCGCATCGTGCTCCTCCACGAATGGGCGCAGGAAATCCCAGACAGCTTTGTTTGGATGAGCGGTGTCGATGTGGCAACGCCAGACCCATTTTGCCCCTTTGCGGCCGTAAAAATGGCGAAAGGCGGCGGGCTGTGGATCGTGCGCGATGACCAGATCGTATCGTGAACGGTCGCTCTCGGCGGATAACCTGTTATGATCCAGGTAATCTTTGATATCCTGCTTCGTCGGCGCATACTCCATCCCTTGAAGGGCATTGTGAAAGACTTTGGTCACCTCGAAGAAGTCGAAGTGTTGCGGAAGAGTCTTCCATTCCGCCTCTATCCCGGACGAGACCTCCAGGGGGACGAGCGTCGTCAGAAGCTCCGCGACGCCGCCCCCGGATGCGGTGGAATTGATATGCAGAACCCTCAGACCCCTGATATCCGAAGCGAGCCGGCGTATCTCTTCCAGGACATCCCGCCCGACGATCGAGGCGTAATCGCCGAGCGCCTTTTTCTTAAGAGAAATCCGCACCGTATCGAGGCGATGCTCTCTCCCCACCATGTCCACTGGGAAACCCTCATGACGTTCCGTTTCCGCCATAGCTCCTCCGCCTTACCGGTCAGCCACCGTGAACTCCATCAGCCGGCAAACCTGCTTCTGCACTATCTGTTCCCTACTGGCACCGCTGTATCTCGAAATGACCACGGAGCTATGAGACAACTCTATAATCGAATCAGCACAGAGGGATTGAAATGCGATGCTTTAGCCAAGGTACCAAGGTACCAGGGTACTAAGGGTACCCGGAGCTTTCTAGCTACGGATAATGGCGTTGAAGTCTTTTTGGAGACGTGCGACTATCTTCGCCTGTCTCTCCTTCGCCTCTTCAACTGTGAGCGTTCTCTCGGTCGACCGGTAGGTCATCGTATAGGCAACGCTTTTTTTACCGGCCGGAATACCGCCGTCTTGGAAGACGTCGAAGACTCCGGCGCTCTCAAGAATATCGCCGCCTTCTCTCTCAATCATCTTGATTATCTCCTCGTTTGTAACGCTTTCATCTACTACGAGCGCTACATCAAGCGATATGCCTGGAAACCTCGGTATCTCCTCGAAGAAGCGCTCTAAAGATGCCCCTTCAATCAGCAGATCGTGGCTGATTTCGGCCGCCATAACCTCCACCGGCAAGTCGTAGTTCGCCTGGACCGCCGGGTGTATCTGGCCGAACGCCCCGGCAGGCTCGCCGCCGATGAGAAGATCCGCAGATTTACCGGGATGAAAACGTGGATCTTTGGACGGCATGATCGACCAGTCGCCGATGCCGATCCTCTCCACCAGGTCGGTAACGACGCCTTTGAGGTCGTAGAAGTCGAATCGTCGACCCTTCTCCTTGTCGTACCACTCGTAGCCAAGTACCCGCCCGCTTAGGACAATGCCGAGCATCCTCTTCTCTTCCGGTAGAATGGCCCCGTCTGCAGGCATGAAGACCCTGCCCACCTCAAACTCCTTGACCGAGTACTGCTCCCGGTAGAGGTTGTGGCGCACCACCTTGAGGAGCCCTGGCAGCAGCGAAGTCCTCATAATCGACTGCTCCTCGCTCAGTGGATTCAAGAGGGGAATGGCGTTCCGATATGCGCTGTCGGCGGGCAGATTCATATTGTCGGCATCCTGCGGGCCCATAAAGCTGTACGTCCGCGCCTCGAAAAGGCCCTGTGATATCAACCGCTCAGCGATTACCCCGGCCATTCTCTGTTCGGGCGAGAGCCCTCCACGCTTACCACTGCTCTCCGGCAGGGTCGATTCGATGACGTCGTACCCGTACAACCGGGCGACCTCCTCGACCAGGTCGATCTCCCTCTCGAGGTCAAACCGGAAGGTCGGAACGGTAACCTTCAGTAGATGGGCGTCCTCGGACGCTGGCTTCACCCCGAGCCCGAGATGCGAGAGAATGGTCGAGACCTCTTTCGTCTCGAGCGACGCTCCCAGAATGGCATTCACCCGTCGGGTTCTAAGCGTCAGATTTCGCGGCTCTATCCTCGTCGGGTAGACGTCGATCTCACCCTTTAGAACTTCCCCACCGGCCAGCTCTCTCATCAGCTCAATCGCCCGGTCGGAGGCGAATTGGACGATGTTCGGATCAACGCCCTTTTCAAAGCGCGCCGACGCTTCCGAAAAGAGACCGAGCCGCCGAGAGGTGCGCATAATCGATTCGGGCTTGAAGTGGGCCGCCTCGAGCAGCACGTTGACCGTTCTATCGGTGACCTCCGAGTACCCGCCGCCCATGATTCCGGCGATTGCTATAGCTCGACTTGCGTCTGCGATGACCAGGTCGTCAGTTAATAGCAAGCGCTCGACCTCGTCGAGGGTGACGATGCGCTCGCCTTCGGTCGCCCTCCTGACGATAATCTTCCCGCCGCCAACCTGATCGAAGTCGAAGGCGTGAAGCGGCTGCCCGGTCTCGATCATGACGTAGTTTGTAGCATCGACGATGTTGGAGATCGGCCGGACGCCCGCCTTTTCCAGCCTCCGCCTCATCCAGAGGGGTGAGGGACCGATCTTCACCCCCATGATGAGCCGGGCCTCGTATCTCGGACAGAGTTCCGGGTCCTTTATCTCAACCGACGCCATCTCCGCTGCCGGTCGAACGCCCTCCATGACGCTTGTCGATGGAAGCTTCAGCTCGGCGGCGGTGATCGCCGCCGCTTCTCGCGCTACGCCTATCATCCCGAGGCAATCCGGGCGATTCGCCGTTACTTCCAGCTCGAATACAACGTCATCCAAGCCGAGCGCCTTAGCCAAAGGCGTACCGATCTCATATGTGCTGTCGAGAACCATGATGCCGGCGGCGTCCTCGCCAAGTCCGAGCTCCGACTTCGAGCAGATCATCCCATTCGATTCGATACCCCTGATCTTGGCCCTGCTCAACTCGATTCCGTTCGGAAGCCTGGCGCCGGGCAAGCCCACCGGAACCACCTGTCCGCCCTCGACGTTTGGCGCCCCACAGACTATCTGCCGCAGCTCTTCCTCACCTATATCAACTTGACATACCTTAAGACGGTCGGCGTTCGGGTGCTTTTCGCAATCGACCACGAGGCCGACGATGACCTTATCCAACTCCTTGTCCAGGTATTTTACGCTCTCGACCGCCGTTCCAGTCAGGTCAAAGCGCTTAGCAAGCTCATCGGGAGATAGCTCGATGTGGACGTATTCTTTTAACCAACTGAACGGTACGAGCATTACATCCTCCTACTCGTGGAAGCAAGTGCTTTCAGTTTACAGTTTACAGTTCTCAGTTATCAGTTATCAGTAAAGGCATAGCACCCGTCCTCTAAGCTAGAACTGTCGTAGGAACCGCATATCATTCTCGAAAAACAACCTCATGTCCGAAATGCCATATTTCAACATAGCGATTCTTTCCACGCCCATGCCGAACGCAAAGCCGGAGACGGTTTCCGGATCGTAGCCGACTTGCGCAAGAACGTTCGGATCGACCATGCCGGCGCCGAGAATCTCTATCCAGCCGTTGCCACAGACCCGACAACCCCGCCTGTTGCAGACGAAGCACGAGACGTCAACCTCGGCCGACGGCTCGGTAAAGGGGAAGAAGTGCGGGCGTAGCCTCACTTCGCGATCCTCTCCAAACATCGCCTTCGCGAAGACCTCGAGCGTCCCCTTCAAATCCCCGAGTGTGATCTTCTCATCAACCGCCAGGCCTTCGACCTGGTGAAAGACGGGGGAGTGCGTTGGATCGATCGCGTCCCGGCGGTAGACGCGCCCGGGGACGATGACGTAAATGGGGGGCTTTGCCGCCTCCATCACCCTTATCTGGACCGGTGAGGTATGCGTCCTTAGAAGAGCGTCATCACTCGCAGGCCGGTCGCCCGCCTTTCGGACGTAGAAGGTGTCCGTCGTCGACCTAGCGGGATGATCGGGAGGGGTATTGAGCGCCTCGAAATTGTAATAATCGAGCTCGATCTCGGGCCCTTCGGCCACGCGGTATCCCAGCCCGATGAATATGTCGATGATCTCATCCGTTACCTGGGTAAGCAGGTGCTTTCTTCCAACGTTCGGCTTTCGACCGGGCAGCGTTATATCCACGCGCTCAGCTTCAAATTTGGCCTTGAGCTCGCTTTTTCCCAGCTCCTCTCTCCTGCTCGCCAGCGCTTGCTCGATCTCCTGGCGAACCTCATTGACGAGCGCGCCAACAACCGGGCGCTCTTCAGCCGGGAGCATTCCCAACTCCTTGAGAGCCGAAGTTATCTTCCCTTTTTTGCCCAGGTAGGAGACCCTGATCTCCTCAAGTTCGGCGACCGTACCGGCTGACTTAATCGAGGCTATAGCTTCTTCTTTGACTGACCGCACCTCTTCCGCCTTCAAAAACAAGCCTCCTTCTATAAATAAATCCCCCGTCCTAGGACGAAGGGATTCTTCGCGGTACCACCTAAGTTAGCCATAGGGCTCTCTCATTGAAGCTTCGCTTCCGCCCGTTAACGGGGGCTCCGTCCAGGTCTACTGGTTGTCGTTACGCTTCTACCGATACAACTTTCTACCTGACGCTCCAGGGTGAAACTTCAGCCAGCACGCCTCTTGGTCGCTTCCAGCCATGGCGCCCTTCTCTTGAGAGGTTACCAACCTACTCCTCCCCTTCACAGCGTTTGCTATATTGCGGAGGATTATACCACAACGATCGCATCTCACGTCGTGCAATGTTTGTGTTTCCCAGCTTCCAGCTTCCAGCTACTAGCTACTAGCTACCGGCTTCTAAAATTCACAGCCAGCAGCCTGTGGTGGAAGCTCAAAGCGCCGCTCCAAGAAAAATTTAATCGCCTAGCTCGCGGCAGATACCTTCTCCTTCGCAATGTTGGCGAGCTCGGTAAAGGCTCCCGGATCGTTGACGGCCAGCTCCGCCAAGACTTTCCGATCGATTTCAACCTCGGCCATCTTCAAGCCGCTGATCATTGTGCTGTAGCTAAGGCCGTTAAGCCTCGCAGCCGCGTTAATCCTCGTAATCCAGAGCCGGCGAAAATCCCTCTTCCTGGCCCTTCGATCACGATAAGCATAAGAGAGAGATTTCATGACCTGCTCTTTGGCATTCTTAAACCTACGGCTCTTAGCCCCCCGGTACCCCTTGGCAAGCTCCAATATCTTCTTATGTCTACGCTTGGCGCCCTTCGCCCGGCTAGCGCGCGGCATAATTCATCATCCCCTTCTTAACCTACCGGTCTCTTACAATCCCAAAAGCCTCTTGGCCACCCTGGCATTCGTCTCATGAAGCACGGCATCCTTGCGAAGATGCCTCTTCCGCTTAGAGGTCTTTTTGCCGGTAAAGTGAGAGTGAAAGGCGTGGCCCCTGACCAATTTACCGGTTCCCGTCACGCGAAGCCTCTTGGCAGCCCCGCGATGCGTCTTCATCTTAGGCACGGCTCTATCCCCTTTCGATCCATCCATGTTCGACCTGCACACCACAGGCCTTGCTGAATCAAGACCCCATAGCCGGACAGCCGCCGTTATTCCTCGACAGTCTTGCCCTCGCCGACCGCCGCCTTTTCAGCTTTAGCCTCTTTCTCCTTCGGCTTCACGGTCGGTGCAATCACCATGATCATGTTTCGCCCATCCTGCTTGGGCAGCGACTCGACCCTTGCTATATCGCTCAGCTCAGTAGCCATCCGGTCGAGAAGCCGGCGGCCGATATCGGTGTGAGCCATCTCCCGACCACGAAACATCACCGTGATTTTTACCTTTGATCCACTCTCAAGGAAGCGAATAATATGCTTCTTCTTGGTCTCGAAGTCGTGAGTCTCTATCTTTGGACGCAGTTTCATCTCCTTGAGGATGGTCGCCGCCGAGCGCTTCCTGGCCTTTTTGGCCTTCAGCGCTTGCTCATACCTGTACTTGCCATAGTCCATTATGCGGCAGACCGGTGGATCGGCCTGCGGTGCGACCTCTACGAGGTCAAGTCCGGCATCGTACGCTATCTTGAGCGCCTCTTGAATGCTCTTTATGCCAAGCTGTTCCCCGTCTTCAGCAATGAGACGGACCTGGGGCGTACGGATGCGCTCATTTACCCTAACGTCTGTTGAGATACTTTTTCACCTCCGCGGTAATTACGATCTGGCGTTTATCGCCCTGCTCTCTACGAGCCGTATCTGTATAACAAAAAAGCAGGCAGCATCTGCTGCCCACTAATGGGGTTCTCTGAACCTTGCTGGCAGCCCGTCAACCAGCGCCGCAAGGCGAGAAGCAGATGCCCGGTAAAATCTCCGAATTGCTTCTTCTTGTCTTTATAAAATATCACTCAGTATAAACTGCTCGGAAATCTTTGTCCAGATGCCTATCCCTCGGGAACCGGCGGCTTGAGCTGAACCGCCAGCTCGTGGGCGAATTCATCAAGCGGCTTGGGCCCTTTGTCGCCCTCCCGGTCTCGCACCGCGACCGACCCCGATTCCACCTCTTTATCCCCAACTATTAGCATGTAAGGCATCTTCATCAATTGCGCGTCCCATATTTTCTTATTTACCGACTCGACGCGAGTATCTACGTCGACTCTGACCCCTACCTCTTCGAGTCGGGATGAGACCGACCTGGCGTAATCGTTGTGGCGGTCCGCGATCGGGAGAACCATCACCTGTACCGGCGAGAGCCAGACGGGAAAAGCCCCGGCATAATGCTCGACGAGACAGCCGATAAAGCGCTCGAGAGAGCCAAGGATCGCCCGGTGAATCATGATCGGCTGGTGGTCAAGGTTGTCCGCCCCCTTGTATTTGATGTTGAAGCGCTCCGGGAGATTGAAGTCGACCTGGATCGTCGTGCATTGCCAGGCTCGCCCAAGAGCGTCCTTGATCTTGACGTCGATCTTGGGTCCGTAAAAGACGCCCTCGCCGGGATCGATCGAGTAAGCGAGGCCGCGCTTTTCAAGCGCCCCTCTCAGCGCGTCCGTCGCCTTCTCCCAGTTGGCCTTGGTCCCGACGAACTTCTCGGGCCTGGTGGACAGGTAGATTTCGTGCTCCGAGAAACCGAAGGTTCGCAACATGTACGTCGTGAGGTCGAGAACGCCCATTATCTCATCCTCGATCTGATCGACCGTGCAGAAGATGTGCGCATCATCCTGCGTAAAGCCGCGCACCCTCAGGAGACCGTGGAGCACGCCGCTCCTCTCGAAGCGGTAGACGGTCCCGAGCTCCGCCCAGCGTATGGGCAACTCCCGGTAGCTTCGCGTCGCCGATTTGAAGATGAGAATGTGCTCCGGGCAGTTCATCGGCTTGACGACGTAGTCGCTACCTTCCACGTCCATCGGAGAGAACATCGAGTCCCGGTAGAAATCCCAATGGCCGCTCCTCTCCCAAAGACCGACGTGGGCGATGTGCGGAACCATGACCAAGTCATAGCCTCTCTTCAGGTGCTCATCTTTCCAAAAATCCTCAATGATCTTGCGCATCAAGGCGCCCTTCGGATGCCATAGGGCGAGCCCCGGCCCCACCTCCTCGCTGAAGCTAAAGAGGTCGAGCTCTCGCCCAAGCTTCCGGTGGTCGCGTTTGCCGGCCTCCGCAAGCCTTACCAGATATGCATCAAGATCTTTGGAGTTAGACCAAGCCGTCCCGTAGATTCTCTGAAGCATAGGCCGCTTCTCATCACCCCGCCAGTAGGCGCCCGCGACGGAGAGGAGCTTGAAGGCCCCGGTGCGGCCGGTCGAAGGGACGTGCGGGCCGCGGCAGAGGTCGACAAAGCCGTCCTCTTCGTAGATGGAGACGGTCTCCCCTTCGAGTTCGTCGATAAGCTCCAGCTTGAAAGGCTGGTCGGCGAATATCTCGCGAGCCTCGTTCCTGGATATCTCCCGGCGGGCGAACGGCTCATCGGCTCTCACAATCTCGCGCATCTTTCCCTCAATTTGAGATAGGTCGTTCACGTTAAGCGGCTCTTCGAGGAGGAAGTCGTAGTAGAAGCCGTCTTCAATTGTTGGACCGATGCCTAGCTTGACGTTCGGGTACATCTCAACGACCGCGTGGGCCATGATATGGGCCGCGCTGTGCCGTGCGACGTCGAGCCCGTCGGGAGACCTGTCGGTGATTATCTCGACGCGGGCTCCATCGACGAGACCGGTTTTCAAGTCGACCGCCCTTCCGTCAAGGCGGGCGGCGACCGCCGCCTTCGCGAGTCTCGCACCGATCTTCTCGGCGAGGTCCCTAACGTTACTTCCCTCTTCCATCTGCAGCATCGTGCCATCAGGCAGCTCAACGGTAATATGGTCCATAGTTCTCCCCTCCCTTTCGGTTGAATTCTTCTTAAGTTGACAGCTCCTGGCTCCTAGCTAGCCACCTTATGCAACCTTAGCCCGGCCTTTCAGGCGCCCACTGAGCTAGCTGCTTATCCTTAACCCATCGAACGGCGGCCAGCCAGACCGGAGCGGAGGTTATCATCAGGAGCGGCAGGTATGGAAGACTATACCGGCTATTGCCGATCGATGCGAGATGCACGGCAACACCCGCCACCAGAACAATCGCCACCACGGCCGTCCCTGGCGAGCTCTTTACAAGCTTGAACGAACCGAAGAGCCCGGATATCAAGAGGGTGTAGATGACGACGTACTGCGCTATCCCAACCGGCCGCCACCTGCCCTCATTGAATAGGTACGGCATCCACATCTTGCGCCATTTGCTCCAGATCAGACTTGCCAGTTCAGCGGGGCCCTGACCGGCAATCTCTTTAAATCCCAGCTTGTAGAGCAAGGAGTTCATCTCGATCTCCGAGAGCCCAGGATTCTCCTTCTTTACCTGGTCGAGGGCGGTCGGCAGGTCCATTCCTCGACGGTCAGCCTTATTCCCCCACCAGAACGTGACGCCTCCGGTCGTCGCCGCCGGGGAGAGCGTCCCCATATCGATGTAATTTCGCACGCTCCATGGCACGATAATGACAAGGGCGGCAACCAGGAAGGTTGAGGCCCTCTTCGCCATCCAGGCCCAGCCATGATTTCGGTAGCGACGGATAGCGAAGGGCAGCATGATGATGGGTGCCACGGATATTACCTGGCGGCATAGGAAGGCGAGCGCAAAAGTGGCGCCGGCCAGCCCGAATATCACCATCCCGGGCTTTTCATTCGAAATAGCCTTCGCCAGAAGGTAGACGAAGAGTATTTCGAGGAAGACGAAGAGCGTTTCGGACAAAACCGCTGACGGGTAAGCTGCGAGCTCCGGATAGACCGCAAAGAGCGCCGCCGCCATAAGGCCCGCCCTTTTCCCGTAAAGGAGCTCGCCCACCTTGAAGACGACGTAGCATGTGAGAAGCGACACGAGTATCTGGGCGATCTGTATGTACCTGAAGGAGTAGCCAAACAAGCGGTAGATAGCTGCCACGAAGAGAGGATAGACCGGGCCGTAAAAGGCGGTCGGCTTCCCCTTCTGGACGATGAGATAGTTCTCACCGATATAGCCCTTCCCGGCCAGAAGGTGCCGGGGGATCATGTCATAAAGGAAAGTATCGGGCGATCGGACGGGTATCGCCATGCCTGCCTGGTTCAGCATATAGAGAACGCGCAATCCAAGGGCGACGGCCAGCACCCCGATCAGGACGGCCACCGCCAGCCTGTCTTTTGAAATCTTCCCGAACATATCCCGCGAGGCTTGGCTCTCCAATTCGCCTTCGCCCATGGTCAATCGGTAAAACGGTACTTGAGAAGAGTCCAGATGGCCTCAAAACCATCCGTCCACCTTATCTTCTTGCCCTCGGAGGTCGACCGGGCCCGGTAATTGATCGGCACCTCGTGGATCCTGATGCCCCTTTTAAGCACTTTGGCCGTTATCTCCGGGCAGAACTCAAAGCGCTTGGCTTTAAGCTTGATCGACCTGATGAGATCGCCCTTGAACGCCTTATAGGCGGTCGCCTCATCCGTTATCAGGGAGAAAAAGAGGACGTTTGCGGCCAGAGTTAGAATCTTGTTCGCCAGGCGGTTCGCAAAGGCCATATTCTCACATCTGCCTTTAAACCGGCTACCGTAGACGACATCCGCCTCGCCGGAGAGAAGGGGTCCCAATACCTTGGGTATGTCCTTCGTGTCGTACTCCATGTCCGCGTCCTGGACCATGACCAAGTCCCCGGTCGCTGTGGACAGCCCCCGCCTGATGGCCGCGCCCTTCCCCGAGTTCTCCTCCATCAGGCTGACCCTGAAACCTTTTTTGTCCAGCTTTTCAAGGTACTCTTTTGTCCCATCGGTGGACCCGTCGTCTACTAGAATTACCTCTTTCGAAACTCCATCCGGCAATTCCACCCTGTCCAGGTTGTCGATAACCTGCTCTATCCAGTCGATTTCATTATATACCGGAACGATCAGGCTTACGGTCTTCTCGGTCAACCTCGGCTCCTTGCCGGCGTTTGCCTTCTTTTCATAGCTTTTGACGGCCGCCTTCATGACCCCCTCTTGGTACGTCGCCTTTAGTAATTCTAGCCCAAGGCGTAGCTCTTTTCTAGCAATTAGCAATTAGCAATTAGCGATTAGGAATTAGCAGGTATACTTCGGGTTTCTAAGTTTCTAAGTTTCTAAGTTTCGGGTTTCGGGTTTCTAGTTTCTAGTACGGCTTCACCCATTTGGTATCCAGGTTGTTCCAATAATAGCTGAGGTAAACCATCACCGGGTCGGAAAACTTGGCGCCGTTCGACTGGAATATCCAAATACCGGTCGATCCCCCGCCGTAGTCGTAAACGGCCGCCACATCGGCCTTGCCATCCCCATTGAAGTCGCCGGGAATGATGGTTCCTTTTGAAAGATTCCAGTTCGACGTGTAGAAGACCATCTCCGGGTATGCGAAGGATGTGCCGGTCGAGGTAAATACAAAGATGGCGGTGGAAGATCCTCCGTAACCATAGAAGGCGATGACGTCATCTCTGCCGTCGCCGTTCACGTCTCCCACCGCGAACTTGGACCTCGAGGCGTCCCAATAGGGCAAATTCGAGATCATGCTCGGATAGGATAGGTTGCCGCTTCCGTCCAAAGAGAAGAGCCAGAGGCCGGTAACGGCGCCGCCATAATCATAAACGGCGATCATGCTCTCTTTCGCTCCTCCGTCGATCCTTCCCGCGACGAGGGTCGTCCGTCCCCAATCCCAGTAAGGAGAGAAGAAGACCTGCCTCGGGTACTTAAAGGTGCCATCCGGGTTCTGCTCGAAGACGAAGACGCCCGTTGATGTTCCCCCGTATGTGTATAGGGCAAATGCTTCGTCTTTTCCGTCCCCATTGAAGTCGCCGGAGACAAGCTTTGTGCGGCTCCACTCCCAGTAGCCCGAGGTAAAAACGCGAATGGGCTGAGCATAGGCCGCTCCGGTGGACTTGAAGAGCCAAAAGGTTGATTGGGATCCGCCATCGTTGTGCAGAACCAGGAGATCGGCCTTGCCATCCCCGTCAAAATCTCCGGCGACCGTCTTCATCCTGGCAAAATCAAGGCCTGCAGTGCCCTTCCACCAGCTCTCCGCAGAGAGGTTGTATCCCAAGGGATTGGCACCCGTCATAACCGGCTTAAAGACCCAGGCATCGAAACTCTCCCAACTATAGCTGTAAAAAGCCATAATATCGGATTTTCCATCGCCATTGGCATCATCCTTGTAAACGGGTTTCAGAGGCGCAGAACCCGAAGTCACCCCGGAAGCCACGGCCGAGTAGCCCGAGTCGTTGCCCGCTGTATCGTAAGCCCTCACCCGATAGTACTGGGTTACATTGACCGGCGGCGCGTCGGAGTAGCTCGCTGCCGCGGTCGCTGCAATCTGAGACCAGCCAACCAGGTCCGTGCTTCTTTCCACCTTATAGCCGGATATCCCATTGGCGTCGCTTGACGCGCTCCAGTTTAGAATCAGGTTGCCACCTGAGCGAGTTACCGTCAGATTGGCCGGGTTCGTAGGCGCAACCGTATCGACCATAAGCGGTTGATACTTTACGACCTCTATATTGTTGGCCAAGTCAATGGAGTAGTAGTAGAGAGTGTGGTTGCCTTCTAGACCGCTAACTGGGATCGAATAGGATTGCCACCCACCGGGTGAAGTTGAATCCCATTGGTAGTACGTCGTTGCCGTCTCATCGGGAGTAAGAGAGATCGAAGGCGTCGTCTTAAACCAGCCGTTACTGCCATCGGGAGCTGCTGGGTTCGTGGAAAGGCTGGTTCGGGGCGGGGTTGTATCGGGCAATGATTGCGCATAGCCAAAGACGCCGCCGCCAGCCGTACCGGCGAAGATATTGCCATCATTTATAAAGTTGGCGGAGATCGCCATCGAGCTCACACTCATATTCGCAAGATCGGTACCCACCGCGCTCCAGTTGGCGCCCGTATCGACCGACTTGAAGACGCCCCCGCCCGTACCGGCGAATATAGTGCCGTCCGTCGCAAAGTTCGGCGAGACGACGAGAGACTTTATCGAGGTATTGGCAAGACCGGTGCTCGCCGGGGTCCAATTGAGACCACTATTGATCGACTTAAAGACGCCGCCGCCACTCGTGCCGGCGAAGATCGTCTTATCGACTGCGAAGTCGGGAGAAATAGCAAAAGATATCACGTAAGTATCGGTAAGACCGCTATTCACCGGAATCCAGTTGGCGCCGCCGTTTGTCGATCTAAAAGCGCCGTTCCAGGTGCCGGCAAAGATGGTACTGTCCGTCATGTAGCTTGGAGAGACGGCCAAGGCGTATATTTGGTTGACGGTCAAGCCCGCATTTGTCGGATTCCAGTTGACCCCGCCATTTGTCGACTTAAATACACCGCCACCCATGGTACCGGCAAAAATACTCCTGTCTATTCCATAGCTTGGAGAGATGGCCATGGAGTAAACGTACGTATTGGTCAAGCCGGTATTCGACTGGCCCCAGGTAGCGCCCCCGTCGGTTGACTTAAAAATCCCACCGCCGGTATATGTGCCGGCAAAGATCGTCCTATCATTCGCATAACCGGGAGAGATAGTCAGAGCGTATATTAGAATATTAGTTAAGCCGACGTTAAGCGGGCTCCAACTCGTTCCACTATTGGACGACTTGAAAACGCCACCACCGTATGTGCCCGCAAAGACCGTGCCATCAGTTGCGTAGTTTGGGGAGATGGCGACGGACTGCGCGATCGTTTTGATAATGCCGGAATTCGCCATGCCCCACACGGCGCCCCCATTGGTCGACTTATAGACGCCGCCCCCATATAGACCCGCGAAGATGGTGCCGTCAGCCGCGTAGTTGGGAGAGACGGCAAGAGAATAGAGGTCTCCCCTGATGAGACCGGAGTTCATCTCGCTCCAGTTGGTTCCGCCATCGATCGACTTGGAGACGCCACCGCCGACCGTGCCGGCGAAGATAGTATTGTCGGTTGCATAGTTGGAAGAAAGAGCGAGAGATCTTACGGAAGTCCCGACAAGGCCGGTGCTTGCCGGGTTCCAGCTTGCGCCGCCATCGATCGACTTAAAGACCCCGCTATCGGTGCCCGCAAAAACGGTTGCACTATTGAAGAGCGCAAGGGATCTGACAAGAAGATTGGTCAGACCCGTGCTTGCCAAGCTCCAATTGGCACCGCCATCAACCGACTTAAAGACCCCGCTATTCGTCCCGGCGTAAATCGTTCTGTCCGTTGTAAAGCTAGGAGAGAAGGCGAAAGAGTAGATACCGTTAGTGGTAAGACCGGCATTTGCCGCACTCCAGGTGGCGCCGCCGTCAATTGACCGATAGACGCCGGAGCCACCCCAGACGCCGGCAAAGACCGTCCTGTCGCTCGCAAAGTTGGGAGAGATGGTGAGGGCTTTGATCTCGACAAACGCGGGGATGCCGGTATTGAGCGCGCTCCAGTTGGCACCGCCGTCAGTTGATCCGTAGACCCCATTGCTCCCGGTGCCGGCAAAGACCGTCCTGTCGCTTGCAAAGTTGGGAGAGATGGCAAGAGACAAGATGTTTACATTAGCAGGTAGACCTGTGTTTGCCGCACTCCAACTAACGGCGCCACCCGTTGACTTATAGACTCCACCGCTCTCCATTCCAGCGAAGAGAGTATTGTCGGTTGCATAGTTAGGAGAGACGACGAGAGAGTTGATAAGGCCACCCTCCGGCCCGCCAGTCGTCCATTGATTAATCCCGGCTTCCGCTTCACCGGTCATCAGCAGATTTGCACCTATGACCGTTGAGAAGAAAACCAAGAAGGCGAGCGTATTGGAAAGGAGCTTAAACCCTCTCTTTTGAGGCAAGACGGATAAAAAAAGTCCCTGCGGGATGCCCACTTTTCCTCCCGGTCACCAAGATTAAGAGCTTTGATTACCAGCTATTTTATCGGTTGCACCGGGAAGATACTTTAGTATCCTGGCCCTATGTTTTCAATATCCTTACCTGCCTATTGTCCCCCAACATGCTAGGAATATAATGGAAATCAGATCGCTAGACTGAAGGCATCCATCAACCAGCGGAGCATGGACGGAGATACCATCATGAATAGCGAGCAAGGGGCCTCTCGGCGCGTGACAATCCTGGTCAGCTCAGTCGGCCTCGGCCACGTCTTTCGAGAGCTCGCAATAGTCAACGAGCTGCGGCGGATCATACCCGACCTCGAAGCAACCTGGGTTACTACACATCCCAACACTATACCGCTTGAAGAGCTTGGTGAGAGCGTGCATCCACTATCCTCCAGGCTTAAACCAGCCAGCTTGATCGCCGAAACCTCTGCGGAGCCGGCATTTCGCTGGGACAGCCATAAGAGCATCCGCCGGATGAACACCCTCTACCGTCTTAACTCCCGGGTGGTTCGAGAGATCCTGGCCAGTTCGACGCCTAACCTGGTCATCGCCGATGAGGCGATGGAGCTCATGATCCTTCTTGAGCTGCAACCATATATTAGCTGGTCGCTCGCGTACATCACTGATTCGCCGCTTCCATACTGGGTAAACCCCACCATAGCCTCCGGCCCGTTCTCCCGGGTATCCGATTACTTCCGCTGCCGTAATTATGTCCGCTTCTTCGCCGACTGGCTGACCGAGAGAGGCGCCGCCATCTTTATCGGAACGAATGAGGACGTCCCCGATCTGCCCATGGGCCCCGGACTCCCGAAACTTCGCTCCTGGTTCGAAAAGACATTTCAACCGGTAGGCTACGTGATAAACTTCAACCCAAACACCCCCACGGCTGCCGGAAAGTACTCCTTGAAAGAACGGCTCGGTTATGACCCCGATAAGAGGGTGATCATCGCTTCGGTCGGCGGCACCGCCATAGGGCAGGAGCTGCTGGAAAAAGTCGATCTGGCCGCCGATGCGCTGACCGCGGCGACCGAATCGGATGTCGAAGTCGTGCTCGTCACCGGCCCTCGCCTCCCGCCCGAGAAGCTCAAGCTCGCGTCGGGTAGATCTTTGGTCAAATCTTACGTCCCGAGGTTATACGAGCACTTCGCGGCGGCGGACTTTGCAGTCGTTATGGGTTCTTTGTCGTCGGCGGTGGAGCTTGCGGCGGTCGGGACCCCCTTCGTCTACGTGCCCGTTGCCGGTCATACCGAGCAGGAGCACAATGTGGCCGCAAGGCTCGATCGCCTTGGCGTCGGCCAGAAGATGAGCTTTATGGAAATGGGGCCGAACAGGCTGGCCTCGGCATTCAGGAAGGCCCTCAATCACCAGGCGCAACCCCCTAAGGTGGCCCTCCCGCTCGACGGGGCGCGCCGGGCCGCGGAAATCCTGGCATCGGTACTTCAAGAGAGTAATAAGGCTGAGGCTGAAGGCCGATAAACAAGGTATCACTTTTCTCTGTCGCGGCAACGTCAATATCTCACCCTAACTGCAACATGAAAACGTCACTTTTCTCCCGTCGCTTTTCTCTTTGCATAGCGGGTATGCCGTGGTAAAATTTCTATCGTCATTTATAGAATGTTGCGGATGTAGCTCAGTGGTAGAGCACAACCTTGCCAAGGTTGGGGTCGTGGGTTCAAGTCCCATCATCCGCTCTTCTGGTACCGTAGTATCTTAGTACCCTGGTACCTTGGTAAAATGTTTGAGACGATCGCGAGCTTCTTGCACCAACTGCATCTATCAGCTGTTTTTGAGACTCTGCATTCTAGCCGCTGAATGGAGCCATGCAGAAAGATTGCTTCACCATAAACTTTCTACCACGGTACCAAGAGACTAAGGTACTATACTACTACGGCGACGTGGCCGAGTGGCTTAGGCAACGGTCTGCAAAACCGTGTACGGCGGTTCAATTCCGCCCGTCGCCTCAATTGTAGATGCAAGTCAGAAGCATGTTAAAATAAGCTATCGTTGGATCAGATAAGGAAAGCGGGCGCTTAGCTCAGGGGGAGAGCGCTTCCTTGACGCGGAAGAGGCCGTAGGTTCAAATCCTACAGCGCCCACGGATAAAAGGCCAGCTCAGAGCTGGTCTTTGCTTTTTCTCCTGCTTGCTCGAAGGCCCCAAAAGCCGAATCTTGCCCTGTTTTTGCCCTGTCAGTGCGAAAAAGGACGCTATCCAAGGCCTCTGCGGAGCCTTCGTCCGTGTCCGGGAGAAGGTGGCCGTAGACGACCGAGGAAAGCGCCAACGCTAAACCTGAAACAATTAACGAGATGTTTTCTTTCATTTTAACGCCTTTATTTTACAGCTAACATTGTCGATTTATTTGGGGTAAACTATAAACACTAGTAAACACAAGTATGCAACGAGGAAAACATGGCAAAGCCAATAGAGCCGACACCAACTTATGAAGCAGCCGACGCGGAGCGTTTCTATACGCGCATGAAGGATGCGCGGTATAGCGAGGAAAAAAACGCTCAGTTGGCGCGTGCTCGTGAAGTTTATCATAGAGCGCGCGCACATCAGCACGGTAAAAGACCGTCTAGGTAATCCATTCCATTGCGACCCATGATTGAAATCCCCGCGATCTTCAATGACCTGCTTTTTAAAGGCCTTACGGACGAAAACCTTCCTGTCACCTTCAACTGTGGTGATAAGGACTTAGAGGATTTTCTTCTCGAAGATGCCGGATGGCACGCCGAGCTTGATATAGCTCACACAACGCTTATCTTCTACCAGAACAAAGTGGCCGGTTATTTTTCGCTCCTTATGGACGCAATACGCTTGAATCCTAGCGAACGGTCGGACGTTTTCGGAACCGAGCCGGAGCTCAGGTATAGGGAATATCCGGCGTTGAAAATAGGACGGCTTGCTATCGCCGAGGATTGCCAACGAAAGGGCATCGGGACGTGCGCTTTTCTATACATCCTGGGATTAGCTCAATCACTTCAAACTCAAAGAGAAATCGGCGTTAAGTTTATCTCCGTGGATGCTTACAACAACGAGGACAGCCTGAGGTTCTATAAGCGGTGCAAGTTTGAGGTAGGCATAGCGGAAAACCCACCGCGTAAAGATGGAAGAACCCCCGGAACCATCAGCATGTATTACGATATAAGGCCCTACGAATAAAAAAATAGGCCAGCCTAGACGGATGTTAAGCTAACCCTTCGCTCTTCCGTTCTTCTCACGAGCTTTGCCACCGCGTCCGCCTTAACTTGCGGCGACAGGTGGGCGTATCCGAGCGTCGTCTAGAAAAGCTCTCGTATCAGTTCTTCTTTCGTCCTTCCAAGATGATCGGCGATGTCGGCAAGAATCTTACTGAGCGTACCGACTCTGATGGGATCGTGCGCCCAATCGTAATGTGGTGCTCGCCGGTTACAAGCCTCATATGGCTTCCGGTTTGCCGCGCAACCTTGTAGCCGTATTTGCTCAAACGCTTGGCAAGCTCTTTTCCGCTGATATCTCTGGGGATTCTCATACGGCGATAACTTCATCGTGAACCATATGAAGGCGGATGACTTTGGGCATTTCATCCTCTTCAAAGTGGCACTTTACGGCGTCCCTGACGGCTGCTTTTAGTTCTTCAAAGCTCTCAGCTTGAGTGTAAATGGAATAGCCAAGCGCGTGCGCTTCGTATCCGCCTTCCGCTGACTCCTCAACGGTAAAGATGATTTCCCTTGCCATGTGATGCACCTCCTGGTAGAAGTTTATACCTCCGCCGGCAATTTCACCACTTTGGGTTTTGATGTTCTACCGACAAGCCTTTCCACCGCATCGAGTTTTACCCCCGGGCTGAGGTGAGCGTATCGCGTAGTCATTTTAAGGTCGGAGTGTCCAAGCAAGTCCCTGACGGTGTTCAGATCCACACCGGCCATTACCAGACGGCTTGCAAAATGATGCTTAATATCATGCCAGCGGAAAATATTCGAGTGCTTGGTGGAGGATAATTCTTGGAGGAGTCGCAGAGACAATCTGGGCGTGCCTGGCACCTAGTTCTTCGTATGCTCTAGCCGGTAAGTATTAACCTCTACCAACCACTTAATTCCCCTTATCGTAATTTCAGGGCCAGAGCTAACCTCATGATAACCAGTCCTTTTTCTCGTTGCTACAGCCGGCCCATCTGCAGGTACAAAGATGTAGCGCAGTGCAGGGCTGCCCTCTCTCAACAGCTTGATGTCGTATTCGATTTCGCCCTTTTGCGCCCCAAGCTGAATCACGTAACGTGCTACTTTTCGCAAAAAGTCCCCTGGCTGTATGTGCGAACCGCCATGCCGCCAGAATGCCAGCACGGAGTCAAAGACCCCTATGTTCACATAAGTCCAAAGCTTGGAATTCTTACTCACGCTGAACGCCATAAAGTGAGGAGAGCGGTCCACTTCCTCTATCGAATATTCATCATCGCCTAGCATAAACATCTGCTTTCCCATTGCCGATCATCCTTATTTAAGCCTGGTTTTACATGGTCTCCCTGCAATTTTACTACAATGCCTGTTTCTTGGATAATCCATCAGCTTTGAACCTGGATGGCTAGATGGAAAGGTATTGCCTTGAGCCAATGATAAAGTGAGCCAGCCGCTCCTACGTAGAGACATCTCCCGCTATCTCCTGCTAATATTGTTGTCAACAGCACGTCATTGGAGACGCTAATGGCCGTCAAGAAGGGTTTTATCGAAAGGGTTACAGATGAGCATGTCCGGGAGATGCTCTCGCTCATCCCTCAAAATATCTTCCGCTTGCTGAGAGACGCTATCCTCCTTTACGACCACTCCTCCTACCCTTCGGCATTCGCCCTGGCGACTTACTCGCTCGAAGAGCTCGGTAAGGCCTTCGCCTTCATCACCATTCTGAACCCGGCCGAGAAGCCCGCCGTCGATCAGAGGCTTTTAATCCTTGACAAAGCCTTCTCGGATCATACCAACAAGCAGCGTGAAGCCCTCAAGTTTATCAGCGAAGCAATCGAGGAGATAAAATCGTCGACCAGCTTCAACAGCCTTCTCTGGGGGATATCCGATAAGTATGACGACGAAAAACTCTCTACCATCTACCAGCGCATTCTCTACACATTCAAGAAAGTCGAGCTCAGAAAGCGGCGGAGCATATATGTCGACCTCGACAAGCAATACCGACCGACCTTTCCCGAAATAAAACGCGACGAAGCGTTCGACATCATCGAGACTTGTCTTGACGCGCTTACGATCCTTCTGATTTCGGCGACCAGTCCCGGTAAAAACGCCTGGCTAGGCAATCTACTCTACTCAGCAGGGTTCGAGCGCTTTCCCCCCGACCTCGAGGAGTTACTGGATCTCAGCCTCCGCTTGAGCCAACAGCGGTTGGAAGGAATTGTCAAGAAAGCATCCGACGCGCATCTTTACCTTTATTAGTCCAATTAGAGGGTATAATAATGTCACTTACATACGCTTGTTCCTTGTTTTTTGGCCTGTAATATGCTGAAATTATCAAGTTAAACCAGAGTAACCGCATGGCTTTCGGCGCGTTACGAAGCTTGGGCGCCGGAGTCTTATCCGACAAAGGGTGCCAATGGTTGAAGCGATACCGATAAAAACTAAACTCCTCATGCCCGGCGATGATATCGTCGATATCGCTGCCGAATACGTCGGCGACGTGAGAGAGGACGACATCGTCTGCGTCGCCGAGACTCCGCTGGCCATAACCCAAAAACGTTTCTACTTCCTGTCCGACCTCAACCCCTCGTGGTTGGCCCGCACTCTATGTCGCTTTTTCGGTCAGAGGGGCAGTCTTTCCACGGCTTACGGCATGCAGGCGGCGACCAACGAGGTCGGCGCAGTCAGGATCGTCCTGGCGTTCATCGTAGGTGTTGGTGGTCGGCTAGTCGGCCGCCGGGGGGACTTTCATCGCATAGCAGGCAAGCGCGTCTCCTACATCGACGACATAACCGGCACCATGCCCCCTTACGACAAAGCCATCGTCCTTTGCCCCACCAACACGGAATCCATAACGCGCGCCATTAAGGAGCGTCTGAACTGTGAAGCTGCG
Source organism: Actinomycetota bacterium (assembly GCA_023481285.1). Lineage (GTDB taxonomy): Bacteria > Actinomycetota > Aquicultoria > Aquicultorales > JAMCWL01 > JAMCWL01. The sequence goes on from JAMCWL010000103.1 coordinate 37,135, forward strand.
GTTGTCGACGCCAACGACCTGGGAAAGGTCAATATCCTGGCGGCAACCGAACGTGTCGACCTGGATAACGTCATTAAAGCGCTGGAGTCCAACCCCGCGGGCAACGGCGACGAGCAGACGCCCATCGTCGTTATCCGAAATCTTGATAATCGTCAAGGAGATTGACGTTGTATAAGGTTAACGGCCGAAGATCGCTCGATACCATCGAGCAGACGGAAACACCCTACTTCGACGCCCTCGTCAACTACGTCCAAGAGGAGCATATCCCCTTTCACGTGCCCGGGCATAAGCAGGGTAAGGGCGTGCACCCCAAGATCAAGGAGGTCTTCGGCGAGAGGGTCTTTCAACTCGACCTTTGCTCTGGCCTGGAGGGCATAGACGACCACTCCCAGCCAAGGGCGGTGCTCATGGAAGCCGAGCACCTGGCTGCCAAAGCGTACGGGGCTGACCAGACGTTCTTTCTCTCAAATGGTAGCACCCAGGGCAATTATGCGATGCTCATGTCTTTCTGCGGACACGGCGAAAAGATCATCATCCCGAGAAACGCTCACCGCTCGATCGTGTCGGGTTTGATTCTCTCGGGGGCGGCTCCCGTCTATGTAAACCCCGAGGTCGACGAGGAGCTTCACATCGCACACAACGTTACGGCGGAATCGGTCGAGGAGGCTTTAATCGCCAATCCGGACGCCAAAGCGGTCCTCCTCGTCTCGCCAACCTACTATGGTGTGAGCTGCGATCTCAGGCGGATAGCCGAGACCGTCCACTCCCACAACAAGCCCCTGCTCGTGGATGAAGCCTGGGGACCGCACTTCGCTTTCCATCCGGATCTGCCGGAGTCGGCGCTCTCGGCCGGCGCAGACGTCTGCGTGACGGGCATACACAAACTGCTCAGCGGCTTCACCCAGAGCTCGATGCTCCACGTGAGAACGGAGAGGGCGAACCTGGCCCACATCAATTCGATGCTGCGGATTATACAGTCGACCAGTCCGTCCTGCCTCTTGCTCGCCTCTCTCGACGTCGCCCGGATGCAGATGGCTACGGAAGGCGAGCGCTTGCTAAGTATAGCGATAGAACTCGCGCAGGACGCCCGATCGCGTATCAACGACGTTTCCGGCATATACTCTTTTGGGCGCGAGATCATCGGTCGCCCCGGCGTCGCCGACATCGATCCGACCCGGCTCAGCGTACGAGTTGTCGATACCGGCTTCTCGGGCTATGCGGTCGACCGCATACTGAGGCGAAGCTACGGCATCCAGGTCGAGCTATCCGACCTCTTCAACGTCCTTTTCAATGTGACCATCGGTGACCGACCGGAGGATCTGGAGAAACTCGTCGTCGCACTCGCGGATTTCGCCGCAAGCGCGGGTTACCGCTGGCCCGACTATGACTCAATGCGCCTGGGCAGCGGCTATCGCAAACGCCTTAGAATACCCCACCAGCCCGAGCAGGCGATGTCTCCGCGCGAGGCGTTCTTTGCCAAGCATGAGACGGTGCCGCTGGAAATTTCAACCGGCAAGGTCTGCGCGGAGATCGTCGCGTCTTACCCGCCGGGCATCCCCGCCCTCTCGCCCGGTGAGAGGATCACCCGTGAGCTGGTCGACTATCTTAATGCGGAACTGGCCGCGGGAATATATATCCAGGGACCGGAAGATCCGACGCTGGCAACAATCAAGGTGGTCGCCGAGGGATGATCTTATGACCTTGCTCTTCATCATAATAGGTGCTCTTGCCCTTGCGGGCGGTTACGCCGCTTACTATATAAAACGCCAGGGCGATTCCGATATCGTCCTCGTTACCCAATCGATAGAAGCACCGGAGCTGATCAAACCGGAGGAGATGGCCACGTTCTCACGCTCTCTAACTTTTGAGAATAGAGGAACCCAGGACGGTGTTCTGCTTGATGTGCGCGTATCGGCCCCGCGGGCGCCCGGCGTTCTCATCGAGCCGTCGATCGTCCGCAAGGGGACCCGGCCTTCTCAACTTGGCTACTGGGTCTCGAATATCCTGGAGCCCGGAGAGTCTTGCGAGGGTGAGCTCACCGTGGAGATGTCCACCGCCTCATCGGAGGCCCTCGGACGCCTCAATGATCTCTCTCTCACCGTGAGCTTTGACGCGGTCGGCCGCTCTCTGCTCGTCACCAAATCGCCGACCGTGAAGATAGTAGTTCCAGCTAGGGACCGTAGACTGGAGACTCGAAACTAGACCGGAAAACAAGGCGGCCTCTCGACTTACAGGTAGTTCCGTTAGCAGTGATACCGAATTTGTTTTAGTGGCCGATATTATGCTCTCGTCTATGCGGACTCTTTGAGCCGCCTGACGCTTACCGCTCTTCGCCCCTTGGCATCCTCCTGGACTTCAAACTCAACCTCTTCGCCCTCCTCTAAAGAGCGAAACCCAGCGGTCTCAATCGCGGAGTAGTGGACGAACGCGTCCACGCCATCCTCTCCCTCGACGAAACCGTATCCTTTTTCCGGGCTGAACCACTTTACTTTTCCGCGCATCTGCATCCTCCATCCTAGCAACTATATTCAGATGTTATCCCAGGCATGAAAGGGGTAAACAAGCCACCTTGTTTTTGTTGCTAAGTCCCCGAGCGTTCGCATGGCGCTCCGTATTTTCCATGCGCATCCTTGAAGCCTTAAAGCTGCCCGGGGGTCTTAAGATACTGCGCTTGACGAACGGGAGCTCGGCAAAGATCCCGAGGATTGGATTTATATTTTACTCATCAGATTTGAGATCTTCACTATCTGCTTTTCGCGCGCCCTGATCGCTCCAAGATGTCTCGCGATGCCCTTTTCATGGAGTCTGATCTCCCTCACGTGCGTCGCTACGTCCCTTTGGCGGGCGTGAATATGCCGCCTCACGTCTTGTCTTGTCATCCTCGCCATTCTAACCATGCCTCCCATTTTCAGTTCGAACAACCTGGACCGTTTCTCAAAGTATTATTCTTTAGCAAATCGGCTTGCGCCCTAACATTAGAACATTAGGGACGTAGTTTCCTATCTTTCCTATCCACACACTCACCGCATAACTACATATTCATTGAAGAGGTCCTTCTCATGGGCCGGTGCCCGGAGTTTTCCGGAGGAGGGCTAAAGCGCTCGAAAACACTTGAGGAAGCAGGCCCGCAAGAGCGGTGGGCTTACGACGAGCGCGTGCTCGGCGATGGAGGCTTTGTTGAAGCGCTCCTATTAGCCGAGGAGGCCAAGGATCTGAACTCTATCTTCACAACATTAGCCCAGCTAGAGAAGCTAATAGGGTAACGTAATGCAATGCCATCGGTTTACTAGGCTACGCGGCGCGGTACTCCCTAACGTCAACTTGAACCCCGCTCCGTGCCGCATCCTCGGCCATTTTCAATAGGCTCCTGGTGGTTTCTTCGTCGACGTATTCCTCGCCACAATTTTCGCAGATTTCAGCGGGAACACCCTTCACGACGAGGGTCATTCCGTCGCGCTCCAGGGTGACGGTAGCTTTTCCGGGCTTCGTCTCGCCTTCCCGGCAAATTACGCACTTCATGATTTTCTCCTCTTAAAATCCGATTGCCATTGGTCTACATCTGGCTTATAAGCAGTGATGATTATAATCTGCGCCTTATTGTCGCGCACGATCACAACATGGATGGGCCTCGATTCATACCATCCCATCAGTAAGCTGCTTGGAAACGGTTTGTAGTCAGGATAGTTCTGAATAACTTCGCCAGTTTCCAAAACGTGCCTTATCGCATCTTCGCCTATCCGGCGCTCAAACATCCGCCTTACGGCATGTATGCGAAATATCAAGCGTTCATTCAAGAACGGCCTCCGGCGAGTGGTTCAAAGCCGCCAATAACTATAGCATCGCAAGCACTTATATGACTGCGATTAAATCAACCGCGCTGCAAATAAGTAAGAATTGAGGGACGGAGAGACGTCAAAGGGTGGCCGACATAGTCAGGAGGCTGGCCGGAAAACTAACTGATTATTTCGAATCCCCTTTACCACCTAGCATTTGGAGAACAAAAAATGCTTTAGTAGCAGTCATTTTTCAAAACGCTTTGGTGTGGAGATGACGGGACTCGAACCCGTGGCCTCTACGTTGCGAACGTAGCGCTCTCCCAGCTGAGCTACACCCCCGTATGTTGCGCCAAAAGACGGCGCCAAAAGACGTACTTTTGTATTTTGTCAAAAATTCGGCAAGAATTCCAGAGATTCTCTTCGTCGGGCTTTCCGCATTATGCGGTTTAGTTGAAGCGGCTTCCTCCAGTTACAGCTCTCTCAGAACGACAAATCTTGCCCAGCTACCTGGCAGTGCGGTTTACCGAGCCCCCCCTAATCAAACAGCCCGGGCATTGGTTCGATGGTGATTTTGCCGGCGTTGAGGTCGATCTTCTTTACGACATCTCTAATCGCCGGGATGAGGTGCTCCTCACCTTGATCGTCCTCGACGACGTAGACGTCGTTTCCCGCGCTTCTCAAGACATCCTTGACGCGTCCGATCCTCTCACCGGCGGTCGTGACGACGGTAAGACCGATGAGATCGTCGATCCAGTACGCGCCCTCGGGGAGCTCTTCGACCTCGCCCGGTGGAACGGCAATGTAGCGGCCGCGCAGCGGTTCGACATCGTTTCTGGTTTCCACACCTTCAAAAGTGAGAACCAGCCCCTTGGGCTGGTGCGCCACCTCTTCGATGACCAGCTCGCGCCTGTCTGGAAGCGGGGGGATAAGATAGACTCTCAAGCCCGGGTGAAATCTGTCGGGAAAGTCGGTCAGACTTAAAAGATCGACTTCACCGCGCGTTCCGCGGGGCTTTAAGATTTGACCGATGGTGACGTAATCCTGCATGTCAAGAAGTTAGTCGATGATTTCGACCATCGCCTTTTTCCCCTCTTTAACGGCGACGGCCTTGATTAAGGAGCGGAGCGCTTTCACGATTCGCCCCTGCTTGCCGATGACCTTCCCGATGTCGTCGGGGTTCACGTAAAGCTGCAGTATTACGGATGTATCGCCCTCGACGACCGTTACTTTGACGTCGTCCGGGTTGTCGACAATCGCCTTGGCCAGTGTCTCCAATAGCTCTTTCAAGGGCTCCTCCTACCGGGGTTGCCTATTTGGATTCGATCACGCCGGTGATCTTCAGTAAATTCTTGACCTGATCGGTGGGCTGGGCGCCCTTAGATAACCAGGACAGCGCCTTCTCCTTATCGATCTCGATCGTCGACGGCTCGGTCCTGGGGTTATACCTTCCGATGACTTCGATGAATCTGCCGTCGCGCGGGGCTCTCGCGTCTGCCGCGACCACGCGGTAGTAGGGCTGCTTTTTCGCCCCGACGCGGCTTAATCTCAACTTGACCGCCAAGTTTTCACCTCCTTCCTACCCAAAGATGCGCTCGTTTACATAAACGGGAAAGCGCCCTTGGGCAGCTTTACCCGACCCTGCATCTTACCAAACTGCTTGAGCAGCTTCTTCATCTCGTGGAACTGTTTCAAAAGCTGGTTAACGTCGTGAGTGGTGGCGCCGCTTCCGGTCGCTATCCTCTGCCGACGGCTACCGCTGATGATGTTGGGATTTCGCCGCTCCTCGGGGGTCATGGATTGGATGATCGCCTGCACCTTGACGAGGTCCTTGTCGTTTACCTCCATACCCTTCGGCATCTTGCCCATCCCCGGTATCATCGACATTATCTGGCTGACCGGCCCCATCTTTTTAATCTGCTCCATCTGGTCCATGAAATCTTCCAGTGTAAAGTCGAGCTTCCGGAGCTTCTCCTCCATCTCGGCCGCTTTCTTGGCGTCGGCCGTGCCCTGCGCCTTCTCTATGAGGGTCAGTACATCCCCCATGCCGAGGATGCGCGAGGCCATCCTGTCCGGATGGAAGGGTTCCATGGAGTCGATCTTCTCGCCGATGGAGACGAGCTTGATCGGCTTTCCCGTCACGGCTTTGACCGAAAGCGCGGCACCTCCCCGGGCGTCGCCGTCGAGCTTGGTCATGACCACGCCGTCGAAGTCGAGCCGCTCCTTGAAGCCGTTCGCAACGTTCACCGCGTCCTGGCCGGTCATCGCGTCAACCACCAGAAGAATCTGGTCCGGCTTGACGGCCACTTTCATCTCGACGAGCTCTGTCATCAATTCTTCGTCGATATGAAGCCGCCCGGCCGTATCAACGATCACGACATCGCACGCGCGCTCGATCGCCTCTTTGCTTCCTTTCCTGGCGATCTCGACCGGCTTTTCAGACGTCGAACCATGGAAGGGGATGTCGTTCTCCTCGGCCAGCGCCCTTAACTGGTCGACGGCGGCCGGCCGGTAGATGTCGGCACCAACGACGAAGGGACGCCGTCCCTGCTTTCGAAGCATGAACGCGAGCTTCGCCGTCGCCGTCGTCTTACCGGACCCTTGCAAGCCGACCATCATGACGATACTCGGCCTTCCTGCCAGGACTAGCTTTGATTCGGTCGAGCCCATCAGGCCGGTCAGCTCTTCGTTGACGATTTTGACGACCTGCTGGGCCGGGGTGAGGGACTCCATAACTTCGCCGCCTACCGCCCGCTCGCGGATCTTGGCCACGAAATCCTTGACGACCCGGAAGTTTACGTCAGCCTCGAGAAGCGCCAGCCTCACCTCACGCAGCGCCTGATCCACGTCTTTCTCGGAGAGCTTCCCCCTCCCCTTCAATTTGTCGAATATGCCCTGCAACCTTTGGCTAAGATTATCGAACATGCGATTTCTTCATTCCCTTATTTACGGCTATTCTCAGGCCGTTACTGACCGACTGCGGACCACCGACCACCGCCTTACCGGCGGTCGGCCGTCGTCCATCGGCGCGCGTAAGGTGCGCCTAAACAAATTCGAGCTGGGATGACCCAGCCCGGGCGGTCCGGGCGCCGCGTGTGCGGCGCGTGATAAACCCAATAAATATTATCTGACGTGGTGAAAGGTGTCAAGGGTACTGGCAGTTAAAAGGCCAGCCATAGCTGGCCTTTTAACTGCCAGTACCAGCAATATGCCCTCCAGTCCATCTGTAGGGGCAAGCCGGTGGCGTGCCCTTTTTTACGGCTCGTCTGAATGTCAGCTAAGAGCACGCCATGTCTTACCGCAACGCTTCTACCATCACGTATGCGCCGTAGATAATGAATATCGCGGCTGAGGTGTACTTGATGGCTCTCTCGGGCAGGCGCTTGCCGGCAAAGACACCAAGGATGATCGCCAGCCCGTCCGCAACGACCATGCCGAGCGTGGAGCCGATCCAGACGCCGACAAAGCTTTCATACTTGGCGGCCAATGCGATCGTCGCAAGCTGGGTCTTGTCTCCGAGCTCGGCCAGGAAAAAGGCTATGGCAACGGTGATAACCTGGCCGAGCTTGAGGCCGGACTCCCCTTTTTCGGCCAGTCTATCGCCACGCAGGGTCCAGAGTCCGAAAGCTACGAAGGAGACGCCTACGGCAAGCCTAATGTAATAGAGAGGAATTAGAATACCGAGGTAAATGCCGGCGATGACGGAAGCGAAGTGGACGACCAGGGTACCGAGCGTGATGCCGATCAGAACCTTCCACGGCCGGTATCTGGTGGCAAAAGAAAGGGTTAGAAGTTGCGTCTTATCGCCCATCTCGGCTGCGGCTATAAAAAAGAGCGACGCCAAAAATCCGGTCATTGGCGACGATTATAACACGACGCGGCGCAGCCGAATCGACCGATGACCGCCGACAAACCGTCCGCCGCCCTTGCATCATTACGAGGGGAGGTGGTGACGAAGCAACTTCTACTGTCTAATGGCTCGCCCGCTTGTAGAACGGGCCCTATATCCCCTACTGCCTACTGCCTGCTGCCTACTGCCTGCTGCCTACTGCCTGCTGCCTACTGCCTACTCTGATGCGACATTATCGACTCCGGACCCGAAACGATTCTAGCAACCAATGCGGTCGCCAGGGCGGGAATGAGGGCGCTCGGTGCTCCGCTCGTCTCAACAGCGAGAACCGCTGCAGCCAGCGGTACGTTATACCCTCCAGAAAGAAAACCGGCGATCCCGACGACCGGCATCATCTCCCGTGCTCCAAGCGGCACCAACCCTCCCCAGGCAGCGCCCGTCGAGGAACCCATTACGACCAGGGGCCCTATGCTACCCCCGAAAGCGCCGCTCGCGATCGTCGCCACCGTAGCAGATCCTTTCAAAAAAACGAGGAGCAAAAAGACAAAAGGGTTATAGGTCAGATCGACCGCCGCTCTTACCGCCTCAAAACCGGCCCCAAGGACGAAAGGTGCTCCCGTTAACAGGAGCCCAAAAAAGGCGATGAACCCTGTGGCGACGCCACCGAGAAGCGTCTTCAGGTAAAGCCTTACACGGCTCGAACTAAAAGACGACCTTGCCGCCTGGTAGAGAAGGATGTAGAGACGGCTACCCAAGCCGCACAGGATGCCGACGAAGAGGGCTCCGACGACATCGGCGAGAGTGAACCCTCCCATCTTCGCGACCTGAAAGAAAGGTGTCTTCCCTACAACCGAAACCATGATGGCGTAGGCGGTAAGCGCCGAGATCAAGGCGGGAATAGCGGGCTTCGCATCGAGCGTTCTCCTGAATGGTAGCTCGAGCGCGAGCAGCGTCCCGGTAAAAGGCGCCTTAAAGGCGGCCGCGAATCCCGCCGCTACGCCGCTCATGAGGATGATCTGAAAGCTTTCACGATCCCGGGGATCAAACTTGAACATGTTGTACAGCAACTGGCCGATCGAGCCTCCGGCGTAGATCATCGGGGCTGCTATGCCGGCGCTTCCACCAAGCCCGACGACGAGCGCGGATGAGAGTACCTTCCAGGGCGAGATCGTAAGATCGATCTCTTTCGCCGGTTCGTGGTATGCCTGGAGGACCGCATCGGTGGGATACGCAGTATCGCTTTTCGCCAGGTAAGTAAGTATCAACCCCCCGAAAAACAGGCCGGCCGCGGGAAGAACGAATATCGCCCCCGGTACGAATGCGGCCGGCAGGACTCTGCTCCAGATGAGGCTGATTGTTAAAAGATAGAAGAGCAGGACGACGAGGCCGGTGATTATGCCGACGAGTAACGCCATGAGCAGTATCGATGGATAGCTAACTCTTGCCCGCTGCATACCCTCCGTTCATTCCCAAAAGATAGCTATCAGCTATCAGCAAGCTGTTTGAGATGCAATGATTGTCTAAGCTAGCGCATTTATTCGTACCTTAGCGCCTCTATCGGGTTTTTCCTGGCCGCCCTGATGGCGGGAATGATGCCGAAGACCACTCCGACAAAAAAGGCCATGGCCAACGCGAGCCCGATCGACTGTGACGAAATGTAGGGGTGGAGATTGTCGCTAACACGACCGATAAGCCTGCTTCCCGCGAAAGCGACGCCGAGCCCTATGATCGCCCCGATGAAGCTCAAAGCAATCGCCTCCGACAAGAATTGAAAAAGAATGTTCCCGCTGGTCGCACCGACTGCTTTCCTAATCCCGATCTCGCGCGTCCGTTCCGTAACCGAGACGAGCATCATGTTCATAATGCCTATGCCGCCCACAACTAATGAGATCGCGGCGATGCTCGCAATCATGGCCGTGAAGGCGTCGATTACCCTGCTGGCGGTATTTAAAATGTCCCGTTGGGTAAGTACCGAAAAGTCCTCAACGCCGCCGTGATTTTTCTTGACCTCCTTTACGATCTCTTCTTTCACGTCCTCGGGGTTCCTCCCGCTCCGTACGGTCGCAGCTATCCTGGCGATCGTCGTCGAGCCGAGCAGGCCGTTCGCCGTCGTAAAGGGGATCATCACCATGGTATCGAAATTCGCCCCACCCAAGGATGATGTCGGAGGCGCCTTCTGCAAGACGCCGACGACCTTGAAGGGTTTCTCCTTGATGATAATTGTTTTTCCGACCGCATCTCCACCCGGGAAAAGAACGCTGCTGGGTCCGGCTCCGACTATGGCGACCGGCGCGCTTTTATCGACTTCGCTTTTGGAAAGAAAGCGACCCCGCTCCATTTTCAAGTTCAATATCCCGAGCGTCACGTCGCTCACCCCGATATTCAGCGCCGTCGAGTCGGTCCGTCCGTCTCCCGCCGCAACGTTCGAGATTATGACGAGGGGCGAGACGTCCTTCACTGCGGCAAGTCCCTTTATCGTACTAACGTCCTTCGCCGTCAGAACCGATGACAAAGTTCCCGGGCTGAAGAAACGTCCCGGTTGGACCTTTCCTGGAAGTACGAAGACGATGTTCGAGCCGAGGCCCTCGATCGACTTCGCGACATCCCGCTTCGCACCCTCAGCGATGGCGAGAATAAGGATGACGGAGCCCACTCCAATAATAATCCCCAGCATGGTCAAGAAAGACCTCCCCTTATTGATTGCGATCGAACTGAAGGCCATTCGCAAGTTCGCCATCTACCGGGAAGCCTCCTGGACAACACCGTCGAATATTCTGACTTGCCGCTTTGCAAAAGCGGCTATCTGCGCGTTGTGGGTTACGAGAATGATCGTTCGCCCACTGCGATTGAGCGACGCCAAAACATTGAGGATATCCTTGCCCGTCTTCGAATCCAGGTTACCGGTCGGCTCGTCGGCGAGTATGACGTCCGGGTCATTGATGAGCGCCCGCGCTATCGCAACGCGCTGGACTTCCCCACCGGAAAGCTTGTCCGGAGTACGGTCGGCCTTCTCCTCCAGCCCGACCGCCCGCAGCGCGGCCATGACCCTTTCATAGCGCTCAGATGCCGGAACGCCGGCATAGACCATCGGCAGCTCGGCGTTGCGAAAGACGGTCAGCCTGGGGATGAGGTTGAACATCTGGAAGACGAAGCCTATTCGCCCGCCTCTCAGCTTTGCGAGCTCCCTCTCTCTCTTCTTTTCGACGGCCTCACCGGCGAAGAGGTAGCTGCCGCTGGTCGGCCTGTCGAGCCCGCCGATAATGTTGAGAAGCGTCGTCTTTCCGGAGCCGGACGGCCCCATGATGGCGATTATTATTGGAGTTTCAACCGATAGATTTACATTCTTGAGGACATAGGTCTTGCCGTTCCCGCTGTCGTAAGCTTTGGAAACATCCTTCAGCTCGATCAAGGCCATAAACTCCTACCATACCCTGTATCTGCCTTCGGCCAGGTCAGCGATGAACACCGCCATCTCCGAGAGTTCGAGATCTATTATCTCGGCGACCTTGTCGGCCACCGCCGAGTAGGCGACCCCGGGCTTGAGAATCAGTTGAGCCGAGGCGACCCTCGGCTCATCCACCGGCCGGCCTATCTGGCTTGCCAACCAGACGTATACCTCGGCCACCCCTTCTACACCCAGGTATATCTCGTTTGCGATCCGGTGGGCCAGAATGCTGTATATCTTGCCCACGTGACTCGTCGGATTCTTGCCGGCCGCCGCCTCCATGCCCGACGGCCTGTTAAGCGCGATCACGCCGTTGACCCGATTCCCTCGCCCGACCTCCCCGGAATCGGCGTCCTCGGCCGACGTCCCCGTCACCGAGAGGTAGATACCCCCCATCCCTCGGCCCTTTTTATCGAGCGTATTGAGCTCGATCTTTATTGATTCGAGGGGACCCAGGTTGCGCCGAGCAAACTTGGTAATCTCTTCGCCGACCGCCTCCTTGATAGACCAGTATTCCGCCTCATTTTCAACAAAGCGGTCGATGAGCGGGAGAGCAATCGTGAGAAGCAGCTCTCCCTTCACGCGAAAACCCATCACCTTGACGTCTTCTCCGGCGGCCGGGTGCACCTCTTTAAAGCCGACGGAGTTTATATAACGCTCGGTCTCGAGGACGAGCTTCTCGGTGACGGTGAGCGGCGCATACCCCACAGCCGCCGACGTATCGTTGGCGCTCATCAAGCGATCGCCGCGTTCGAAGATATCGGTGAGCTCGGTCGATCCGGGCCGCAAGGCCGTCTCGATCACCACGTCTTTTTGGGGATCGACGAAACGGAGATTCTCGCGTACCCAACGTCGTGCGGTCTCTTCGACTATCGCCTGAACGTCAATGCTGTCCCCACCAAAATTGAAGGTCGCTCGGTCACCCACGATCAGCCTCATCGGCACGTCAACGCTCCCGCCCCCGAACAAGCGAGTCACCTCGCCGGCGATCAAGAGCCCCTTGTCGATGTTATGGTGAAGTATCTTGTCGAAGCGTGCCAGATACTCGCGGCTTAGCGCGATCGATATCTCCTCCATCACCGCGTCACAGATGGAGTCCGGATGCCCAACCCCCTTGCGCTCAACTATCTCGACCTGGTGTGCAGAGACGGGGGGCTGCTTCATATCCTCGACAATTATCTGCCTGCTCTTCACAGCGCACCTCCAACAAAACCGGCACCTCGATTCTTATTCCTTGAGATTTAAAAGTGGAAACAGAAAAGGGCAGACATTAGACGTTAGACATTAGACATTAGCTAGTGGCTGTTTCGAGCTTCGAGAGAACCTAGCGCCTTGCGGTATATCTCGTCGTCCTCGAGAGCCAGTGCGATCTTGAAATGACGGCGAGCGATATCTCGCTTGCCCAAGTGGAAGTTGCTAAGTCCGAGCCCATAATGGGCATAGTGATTGGTCGGATTAGATAACGGCTTGCGTGCTGGGGGCTTCTTCCCTAATATATAGAAGAATTTTAGCGGACAGGAGTTTTACTTGGCCGAAATTAGACCGTTCAAAGGAATCCTCTACGACCCCCAGAAGATCGATGGATATGCCAGCGTCGTAGCCCCTCCGTACGACGTCATATCGAGAGAGGAGCAATCGGCACTCCTAAGACGACACAAATTCAACGTGGTGAGGCTTATCCTCCCGCAGTCGATGCCCGGCGATAGTCCGGCGGGTAACATGTACACGCGGGCGGCGTCGCTTTTTGCGGCATGGCTTAACAAGGGAGTGCTTACCCGTGACGAAGTTCCCGCCATCTACATCTACGAGCAAGAGTACCTCTTCCAGGATCAAACAAAGCGCCGGACAGGCTTTATAGCGCTCGCCAAGATCGAGGACTTTGCGTCGGGAAAGATCAAGGCTCATGAGCGGACGCTTGCCGGACCTAAAGCGGATCGCTTAAACCTTCTCAGGGCTACCAAGGCGAATCTAAGCCAGGTCTTCAGCCTTTACTCAGACCCCGAAAGCGAGGTCGAGAGGGCGCTTACCGGATGTCTTTCAAGATCACCCCTCATGGATTTTTCCTTCCACTCGGTCGGCCAGAGACTTTGGAGGGTTACCGACCCCGAAGTCATCACCCGAGTCACCGCCCTCATGACAGACAAGCCCCTTTTCATCGCCGACGGCCATCACAGGTACGAGACGGCGCTCAATTACCGGAACGAGATGAGAGAGCGGACTGGAAAAAAGAGCGGCGATGCCCCATTCGATTACGTAATGATGATGTTCGTCAATATGAATGCGGACGAATTGACCATCCTACCTACACACAGGGTGCTCAAGAACCTTCCCAAAATCAACGAAGAAAAGTTTAGACTTAATCTCGCGCACTTTTTCGAAGTGACGCCGGCCGGCTCGCTCGAGGCGTTGATCTCCTCGATGGCCGAGCGAGAGAGCGAGCACGCCATGGGTGCCTATATAGGTCGAAATAGTTACACGCTCCTTACAGTAAAAGATGAAGACCTCGTTCAGGCGGCGCTCGACGGTGAACACTCGCGCGACTGGAAGTTGCTGGACGTGACCATCTTACACGGCCTTGTGATCGGCCGGGTTCTCGGGCTCAAGGGAACGAACATGGAGAACGGTATCAACTTCACGATCGCGGAGAAAGAGGCCGTCAAGCTGGTCGATGGGGGAAGCTACCAGGCGGCGTTCTTTCTCAACCCGACCAGGATTTCGCAGATTAGGGCGGTGGCCGACCGCGGGGAGACGATGCCCCAGAAATCGACCTACTTCTACCCCAAGCTCTTGAGCGGATTGGTTTTCAACAAGCTTGAGGGGTAAGGCTTTGAATTCCGCGGCGAACTTCAGCTTGTTCTGACCCGAACGGACCAAGTGGAATGTGATCGAGCCATTGACAGCTCCTTTGCTTTCATAATGCTTTTCTGACAATATATACAATATATAAAAGTAATCGCCAACCTGTTCTAAAATGGAGGCGATGTGGCTAAAGCTATGAACAAAGCGCCGGGCAAGCGTCCGGACGAGAAACCGGCTGTGCAAAAAGCCAACGAAGAACCCCTTGAGAGAGTATCAAATTGGTTGAAAGCACAGGTCACGCCCCTTAACCTAGCACTAGCCGTTGTTGTACTTCTCGGTATCATCCTACGCGCCTATCGTCTCACCGAACCATTTGGCGGCTTTCACGCATTTAACGAGGCCTTTTACTTGTCGACCGCTCAAAAGTATCTTGACAAGGGCCTTCTATCGCTCATCTTCTCGCCAAACGATTACAATAATCCACCCTTCTACTCCCTATTGCTGGTCATCTCCTTTAAGCTTTTCGGAGTAAGCGAGGCAGCGGCCAGGGGCGTCTCCGTGGCGGCGAGCGTCCTGTCAATCATCTACCTTTATAAGCTCGTGAAAACCATCTACAACGAGAAAATCGGTCTGATGGCGGCGGTCATCTTCGCTTTCTCCCCCGGCGCGGCTCTCATAGGACGAAATGTGCAGTTGGAGGCGGTTCTCGTTCTCCTGATACTCTCATCGGCCTACTACTACGTCCGGGGCATTAAAGAGAACAGGCCGCTTCTAACCGGGATCGGCGGGGCTCTTCTGGGGCTCGGCCTGGTTACCAAAGTGCCCGCTATACTTTCGATTCCCGCCATTGCCGCCTGGGAGACCTGGCGCAGGCGAAGCCTGAGATGGGTACTGGATAAGACTACGCTGGCCTTTGCGGGTGCTTTTGTCGCCTTCGGCTTCCCCTGGTATCTCTTTCAGCTCGTCACAAACTGGGGCAACTTCATCGGGGCGCAGGCGCACCTCGCCTCGACCTTCCAGATGCCGGGCGCTAACTTCATGAGGTACGCTTTCTACGACGAGTTGGTCTGGATGCTCTCGCCCCCAATCTTCTACGCATCTCTAGTGGCGACCGCCTGGATGCTCTATAAGAGACAGCCATCAGACATACTTGTCCTGTTAATTACGCTCGTCAACCTGGTTTTTTATACCTTCTACCACTTCCACACATACTACTTGATCCCGGTCGCGCCCCTCGCAGCCGTCGCCGTCGCCCGGGGAGCGTACTCGCTTCGGATAATCTCCTGGAAGAGAATCGCCATAACGTCAGTCTGCCTCGCCACCCTATCCATCTTCTTCTCCCTCCTGCTTCTGGGAGGACAGAAGTATGGCAAAAGCTCCTTCGCCAACCTCGAGAGCGACCTCGGAGCAGATCCCGACAAGCTGACGATCGGGGTGAGTAAGATCGTGATGGATAATACGGGACCCGTTCTCAAGCAGTACGTAAAGCGAGCCAAACTTATCAACTATCCGCCCTCGCCCGGGGAAAAACCAGGGCAGGAAGGGCCTACCTTCATCCTCGACCTCAGAAGCACCGACATCAAGGACGTCGTACCCTACGCTATCCTTCCCGAGCAGCAGTCCAGGATTATTTTGTTCGGCTACGCTTTCAGCCAGTCCCCGCCCAGACGCCACTTCTTCACCAACGGAGAGATTTTCGTTGAAAGGGTTGGGTCGCTCACCGATTTTGGGCTGGATGAGATGGTCGTGCGCAGCCCGTACACCGTCTACGTGCCGAGAAAACTGTAGAAGCACGCCGGTGGCGTGCTTCTGTACCTTAGTACCTTGTTTATATGCGGTTAAGAGGTGGACGCTCTTGGCAGAGGTATTGATGAACCAAGATATACTTATCCCTTGAGCTCTACGTCATCATCGATATCGGGTCTCGCTTTAACGTGCTCCAGGATGTTGTAGCCGGTGGGCGCGTTACCCACCATCTGCTTGAGTTCATTCGAGTCGGGCGACTTGGAAAGGGCCTCATCGAGCGTCACCCGCCGATTATTAACCAGGTTTGCCAGCGATTTGTTCATCGTTATCATTCCGTGGCTCGATCCAGTCTGCAGCAATTGGCCCAGTTGAAAGGTCTTGCCCTCCCGGATGAGGTTCCTCACGGCGGGCGTCGCCACCATGATTTCAAAGGCGCCGATCCTTCCCTTTCCGTCGATTCTCTTCAAGAGAACCTGTGATACTACCCCTATAAGATTGACCGAGAGCTGCATCCTGATCTGCTCCTGCTGGTGTGGTGGGAATACGTCGATAATTCGATCGACCGTTTGAATAGCGCTGGACGTATGGAGCGTGGCCAGCGCCAGGTGGCCGGTCTCGGCGGCCGTGATGGTAAGCGAGATGGTTTCAAGATCGCGCATCTCGCCCACGAGGATGACGTCAGGATCCTGGCGCAGGACCGATTTCAAGGCCCTCGCAAATGAGACGGTGTCCGGTCCCACCTGGCGCTGGTTAATAAGCGCCAGCTTATCATGGTGAACGTACTCGACGGGATCCTCTATCGTCACGACATGGCACTCCTCGTTCTCATTCCGATGCCTGATAAGGGCGGCCAGCGTCGTCGTCTTGCCGCAACCCGTGGGTCCCGTAACCAGCACCAAGCCACGCGGGCGCATAGCGAACGACTTGCACAGCTCAGGCAGGCTCAATTCGTCGCAGGTCGGCACTACGGCAGGGATCCTTCGAAGCACCATCCCATTCGAGCCGCGCTGGCGAAAGACGTTCACCCGGAAGCGACAGAGCCCCTTGAGCTCGTAGGCCAGGTCGAGCTCCAGATCACGCTCGAACCTGGCGAACATTTCATCCCCCGTAATTTGGCGAATCAGCTCAACGGTGTCCTGGGGCGAAAGCTTTCCCTCGCCCACGGGCGACAGATCCCCATGGACCTTGAATAGAGGAGGGGCTCCCACCTTGATTATCACGTCGGAGGCGTCCGCCTCGTGGCTTCTCACAAGCAAATCCATTACGTTCATGTGAGTTGACCCTTTATGCTAAATGCCGTGGTTTGACGGCGCCTGCCCACCAAGGCGCTGAACTCATTAGGGTTTGATGACTTGGCGATCGCCTCATCGAATTCGACGATATCCTGGATGACCAGGAAGGAGAGACTGTCGTCGAGCAGGCGCATGCCCATCTCACCGCCCGTCTGGATGAGAGAGTATATCTGGTGCGTCTTTCCTTCTCTGATGAGGTTGCGCACGCCCGCATGGCAGACGAGAACTTCAAACGCCGCCACTCGCCCGTTACCTTCCTTCTTGGGTAGCAGGGTCTGTGAGACAACCGCCTGAAGGGTCATTCCGAGCTGCATCCTGATCTGTGATTGCTGGTTCGGCGGAAAGACGTCTATCATACGGTCGATCGTCTGTGCGGCGTCCGTCGTGTGAAGCGTCGCAAAGACGAGATGCCCGGTCTCCGCGGCGGTGACCGCGAGCGAGATCGTCTCAAGATCACGCAGCTCGCCAACGAGGATGATATCCGGGGCCTGGCGCATGACGTGCTTCAGGGCCTCCGCGAAGGATCGGGTGTCCGCCCCGAGCTCGCGCTGGTTTATGGTGGATCTCTTGTCCATATGCAAGAATTCAATTGGATCCTCGATCGTCATGATGTGGCTCGTCCTTGACGTGTTGATATAATCGATCATCGCGGCCAGAGAGGTCGATTTTCCCGACCCGGTCGGCCCGGTAACGAGAACGATCCCGCGTGGGAGATCGCAAAATTCTTTGACAACCGGGGGTAAGCCGAGATCGTCAACGGTCGATATCTTAAAAGGTATGACTCTAAAGACGGCTCCCAGATGACCGCTCTGGTGAAAAGCGTTCACCCTAAACCTAGCCAATCCCGCTACCGAGTAAGCGAGATCGAGCTCGAGCTCCTTATCCATCGCCCGCCATTGCCCTTCGCTCAAGACCTTTGAAAGGAGCGCCTGCATGTTTTCATCCGTCAGCGGCGGTAGGTTTTCGCGTATGAGGCGCCCGTGGATTCGCACGACCGGTGGCTCGCCAACCTTTAAATGCAGGTCGGAACCGGTTTTCTGGACGAGGTCGGTCAGCAGAACATCTATGTCGAGGATGGTTTTACCGGGAGAACCGACCGAAATCGTTGAATCCAAAGCGCAAGCCTCCTCGCGAAGAGATTAAAACCCAGGTTATTTTATCGACACTAAACGGCCGGAAGTTTAGCCGGCAAGGGAGAAAGTTACTAAGTTACTAAGTTACCAAGATACTATGGGACTAACGGCGCAAGGACGGGTTTCCTTTCCGGCACTATCGCGGGCGCATATGCCGGAGCTACGACCGATATCGCCCCGGGATGGACGGTGATCTCGGCTGGTAGTTGGCTTACGTACTCCCCATCGGCGTAGATCGGAAAGTCGCGATCCGCTTCCAGCCTGACCGCCTTGGTCTTGAGCATCCTCACCGCACTCGATTTTACGTGAGTCCCGTTAAACACGCGAGGAAACATTATCATAAAGTGGGGTATCGAAATGTTTTCCACTATGCAGACGTCCAGGACGCCATCGTCGAACCTGGCGTCGGGCGTTACCCTCATGCCTCCCCCGTAGCTGGGGCCGTTGCCAACGGCAACCATCATGGCCTTGAGTTCTACTCTCCCGTCAGGCGTTGTGATCGAGAAGTTGGCGGCCTCGAAGCCGAAGAGCGTTCTTATCGTGGCGTAAACATAGACCTCCCGCCCCTTGATCCATGAGGTATCGTTCGCCGCCTTTGTGACCAGCGAATCAAAGCCCGCTCCGGCCACCTGGAAGAAGTAGCGCTCGTTCACCCGGCCGACATCTATTGAAACGGCGGTTCCCGATAGCGCCAACTTGGTCGCCTCGGCGGGCTTCAGGGGGATGCCCAAACCAGCCGCCAGATCGTTTCCTGTGCCCGCCGGAACTACCGCAAGTTCAGTATCCGATCCGAAGATGCCGTTGAGCACCTCCCCAGCCACGCCGTCTCCCCCGACCGAGAGGATGCGAGAAAATCCCCGCTCGGCCGCGTGGTGGGCCAGTTCGATCGCGTGGCCCCTCCGCCGGGTAAAAGCGATCTCGTAATCCACGCCCATGTTCATGAGCGTGCCCGTTACCTCCGAGATCACACGCCTCGCTCTGCCCCTTCCCGATGTTGGATTAACGATTACAAAGAGCCTCAACCGAACCTCTCCTGCGAAGTGCTTGCGGATAGACTAATGATAGCGCTCCAACCTAAGGGTGTACATGTGGACCATCGGATTTTCATGGTAGAATAATCGAAGAGCGCATGGTTAGGAGTTCATTTTGCCGATTATCAAGACGACCTGTACTAGAGATTGTCCGGATGCCTGCGGCCTTCACGTCAAGGTGGAAGGCGGCCGAGCCACCTCCATCAGAGGAGCCCCCGAGCACCCAATTACCAAGGGCTTTGTCTGCTATAAGCAGCGGTACTTCCTGGATCGAGTTTACGGGAAGCGTCGTGTAAAATCTCCGCTCCTCCGTGAGGACGCCGGTTGGCGGGAACTCGACTGGAAGCAGGCCATTGGCCTTCTCGCCGGACGCATCGATATGGTTCTTGATCGCAGCGGCCCCTTAAGTCTCTTTCACTACCAGGGCAGTGGTTCGCTGTCGGCAACGAAGCTCTTGAACAGGCGATTCTTTAACCTCATAGGCGGTTCGACCTTCGCGACCGGCAGTCTTTGCGGTGGCGCTGGGATGGCCGGGCAGAGACTTGATTTCGGCGCCAGGACCGCACACGATCCCCTGGACCTCGTAAACAGTAAGATGATAATCATCTGGGGGAGGAATCCGGCCGCTACTAACATCCATCAAATGGGGCTAATTAGAGAAGCGAAATCCCGAGGAGCGACCGTTGCGCTTATCGACCCCCTGCCAACCGAGACGGCCCGCTATGCCGACTACCATCTGAAACCATCGCCCGGAACGGATGTTTTTCTGGCGCTCGCTATAGGAGCGGCGCTCATTGAGATGCGCCTGGTGGACCTCGATTTCGTCTCAGAATATACCGACGGGTTCGCCGCATACGAGTCGATGATAAACAAGTACTCGATCGATTGGTTATCCCGCCGCTGTGACGTGCCCGCAATACAGATCGAGGAGGTGGCAATCGAATACGGTCGGATCAAGCCGGCCACCATACTGCTTGGCTGGGGTCCCCAGAGGTACGCGTGGGGCGGGGAGACCTTTCGGCTCATCGACGCCCTAGGGGCGCTCACCGCGAATCTCGGTGTTTCCGGCGGGGGTGTAAATTATGACATGGACAGCGCCAGGCACTTCGACGCCTCCCTTAAAGGTGATGACGGCCGTGTGACGGCGAGGCGCGATATATCGAAAGCCCGGCTTGGCATGGAGCTCCCTCTCTGCGATCCTCGTGTGGACGTGGGTATCGTCTGCGGAGCGAACCCGGCGGTCCAGTCGCTTGATGCACGGGAAACAGCCCAAGCGCTTTCCGATATCGGCTTTTTAGCGGTCATCGATTACGAGATGACAGAGACGGCCAAGCTAGCCGATCTGGTCCTGCCGTCCACAACATTCTTGGAAGAAAACGATGTCGTCGGCTCTTTTTTCCACCACCATGTCGGCTGCGTCAACCGGGCGATTGATCCAGTAGGCGACTCAAAAAGCGACCTCGAGATCTTTCAGCTCGTGGCCGAGAAACTCGGCGTCTCCGGACTTGAAGGAAGTACTAACGAGTGGATCGATCGACTGCTGAGACCGGTCGAGGACGACGGCATCACCCGACAAGCGCTTTCCAAGCGGACCTGGATCCGGACTTCCGAACCGTGCGTACCGTTCGAGGGCGGTCGTTTTCCGACGAGTAGCGGGCGCTTCAACTATGTCAGTGAGGTGCCGCAGGTCTGGGGATTCGATAGCGATTATCCGCTCGTCCTTTTGTCCACCCATGCCAGGGAGTGGTTGCACTCAGAGATGACGGAAGAGCAGTTGAACGCTCCGCTGGTCCTGAAAATCTCCCCGGCGACGGCGTCGTCCGCCGGTCTTCAAGAAGGCGACCTTGCGAAGGTTTCTTCCCGAAGCGGTTCATTTAGAGCCGTCGTCAAGCTCGATGAGCGCGTCAGAGACGACACCATCGCTTGTCTTCAAGGGAGACCCTTGCCCGACGGCCCTAACGCGTCGACCGCCCAAATCATCAGCAATATCGGGGAGAATGCGTGCTACTACCAGACCCGCGTGAAGCTAGAGCGCCTTCGGCCGACCACCGACCGCCGACCACCTTAGTACCTTGGTACCTTAGTACCTTGGTACCAAGTAAGGGCACGCCAATGGCATGCCCTTTAGAGTACGACAGCGTGCTCTAAATACATAAGCACGCCGGTGGCGCGCTCTACGCAGCAGCGGCTAACTCTTCACCTATCATCTGTATGAGCTTGGCAGCAAAGGCCTCGGCATCTCGAGGGTTGCGTGAGCTCACAAGGTTTCCGTCGACGACCACCTGCTGATCTACATAGTTTGCACCGGCGTTCTTCAGGTCAACGGCAATCGACGGCCAACAGGTCAACGTTCTTCCCTTGACGACGCCGGCCGTTATTAGAATCTGCGGCCCGTGGCAGATGGCGCCGACGGTCTTACCCGAATTGACGAAGTCGCGAACAAAGCTCACCGCCCGATCATCCAGCCTGAGCTTATCGGGGGAGTAACCTCCAGGTATGACCAGCCCGTCGAAATCATCGACGCTCACTTCGTCGAATGACTTATCGGTCGTCACGCAAACTCTGTCATGGTCGCCGCAAAAGTCGTCGCCAGCTCTCAAACCGACGATCGTTGCGTCGGCTCCCACCTCTTTCAACCGGTTATAGGGCACCTCGAACTCGGTATCGTCGAAATCTTTCGCCAAGATAAATGCGATTCTCTTCCCTTGTATCGCCATTTTTCAAATCACCTCGATCGACTTGATACCCACAAACGACCGCGCATCACCGCCGTCAAGATAAATACAAGCGTTCAACGGCTTCGCCGAGGAATGAAATGACGAGGCAAGAATAGGTGATAACCGCCAGGTAAGCGCTAGCGGCTAGGGGCCAGTTGCTAGTGGCTAATTCGGTGGATCGGTGGTCGGCGGTCTGTGTCGGTGGTCGTTAAAGCTTTACGGCAGGGTTATTCTTTCGCGGGGAGTGCGTTCTCCAAGTACTGCTTGCAGGCAAGGCACTCCTTCTTCGCCGGCTCCGGCCGGTTGGGCGTAAAAATGAGAAGTGGATCTTCGCTAAGAACTCGCTTGGGGCTATTGCACACTGCCGTCCAGCAATTCAAGGGGCAAAGATCCGTCGACTGGTAATGCGGACAGTGCTCTCGCATATCATCGTCACAAGGTATGACTTCCCAACAATTTACTGCCACCTTCACCACCTTAAACCAGGATAACAGCCTCGCCATCAGCTAGCAACCACTGATCGCTATTTCTTTCCGGCGGCCGAATAAACGGAGAATATGGTCCCACAGCTCTCGCAAGGCGTCGGCACTTTGGGCTCTACTGTCGACCTCTCCTTGCTGCAGATGGGACAGACGAGCCGTGACTCACCAAGTCCATTGAGCAAATCTTCTTCGTGCTGGCGCATGATCGCCTTCATGGCCGACATCAATTTCCTGGCGCAATCCTCGCAAATGTCGAAGCGCATTCTTGACTTTTCGTCGAGCGAATTGTACTTCGCCAGATTGAAAAGCCAGAGCGAGCGAGCCCCTTTTCCGCAGATTGAACAGATTTCGCGCCTCATTCTTCCCTCACCCTTGAGCTTGAGACTCCACCCTCGAATCGCCGTTGGGTCATACCGGTTCAGCCCTTTAGTTCCTTAGTTTATTCTTTAAGCAACCTGCCGGCAACCGTTCTCTAGCTACAAGTTATATTGCTTACAGCTTCTGTATCCGGCGCCTGCCAAGCAGAATGGAATTCACCGTGACCGTGATGGTGCTCGCCGACATAGCGAAGGCGGCGATTCCCGGCGACAAGAGCAGGCCGAAGGCAGGGTAGAGCACTCCGGCGGCTATCGGCAGGGCGACGGTGTTATAGGCTATCGCCCAGAAGATGTTCTGCCTGATCTTGCGGAGAACGAGCGTTCCAAGCTTGATCGCGGCTACAACATCCCTTGGATCGTTTTTCATAAGGACGATTGCGCCGGACTCCACGGCGACGTCCGTTCCGGCACCGATGGCGATCCCGGTGTTCGCCTGGACGAGAGCCGGTGCGTCGTTTATTCCATCCCCGACCATAGCCACGTTCTTCCCCTCTGACTGCAGCTCTTTCACCTTCTCGGCCTTTTGAGCAGGCAGAACCTCGGCAAAGACCCTGTCAAAGCCGAGCTCGGCGGCGACAGCCTCCGCCGTCGCCCTATTGTCCCCGGTCACCATGGCGACCTCTATACCCATCTCTTTAAGCGCACTTATAGCCTCTCTCGACTCCGGCCTGATGCGATCGGCAAGCCCTAGGATTCCTGCGACGGACCCGTCAACCTCGACAAAGATGATCGTCAAGGGTTGTTTTTTCAGGCGCGTCAATTCAGCCGCGGCCGGCTCCAAGGAAACGCCTCGCTCCTCCATCAGAGTCGCGTTCCCGACGGCAATCTCGCGCCCCTCCACAATGGCGACCGCCCCTCGTCCGGGCTCGGCGCGAAAGTCGCTGGTGGTTGGCAACTCCTTTATACGCTCCCGAGCGGCGTCGACTATCGCCCTGGCAAGAATATGTTCCGAGCCCACTTCGAGCGCCGCCGCACTCCTTAGCAACGCCTCTTCACCGAACCCGGAAAGAGCTACAACTTCTCTGACCTCCGGCTTTCCTTCGGTAAGCGTACCCGTCTTGTCAAAAAGAACGGTCTGTATCCTGGCGGCCCCCTCAAGTGCGAGTGCGCTCTTGACCAGAATTCCCTGCCTTGCCCCCAGGCCGGTCCCGACGACGATAGCGATCGGCGTCGCGAGAGCAAGCGCGTCCGGGCAGGCGATTATGATCGTCGCTATCCCGGCCGTCAACGCAAAGACCGCCCCCTTGCCACCCAAGACAAGCCAGATGAGAAACGCCGCCGTGCCACCGCCCACCGCGACTGGCACCAGCCACGCGGCAACCCGGTCGATTATCCGCTGTACCGGCGCCCTCGTCCTCTGAGCCGCCTGTATGAGAGCGACTATCTGGTTGAGCGTCGTGTCCTCGCCCACCTTCTCGGCCACCATCCGGATGGAGCCTTCCTGGTTTATCGTCGCCCCGATCACTGGGTCACCAACCTTCTTCCCCACCGGCAGCGACTCCCCGGTGATCATCGACTCGTTGATCGAGGTCGTTCCCTCGGTGACCCGCCCATCCACCGGCACCTTCTCTCCCGGCCGCACAAGTAGAATATCGTCGGCCGCGACTTGCTCGACGGGTACCGTCTCCACCTCCCCATCGGTAACCCGGTTGGCCGTTTGTGGAGTCAGATCAAGCAGGGCCTGAATCGCTTCGTTCGTCCGCCCTCGGGCCGCCATTTCGAGCCAATGACCGAGAAGAACGAAGGTGAGAAGTAAGGTCGCCGCCTCGTAGAAGGTCTCCCCACCAAATAGAAAAGTCGCGGCGACGCTGTACAAATAAGCAGCCAGAACGGCGATGGAGACAAGGACCGCCATATTTGCCGTCCGCTGCCGCAAAGCCCGATACGCCCCCGTAAAGAAGAACCAGCCACCATAGAAGACGGCTGGTGTGGCTAGGACGAAGTGGAAGATATTGCGATCGAATGGGAGCGGAATTGAACGACGGATGAAGAACTCTCCCACCGGCGAGGTGATGAGGATTATAAAGGTGGGGATGGCGCTGACGATAAAGGCGTTTCTAAGGGCGGTAACCATTTCGGGGCCGTGAGCGGCGTGCTCGGACTCGAGGCCGTACTCGGATTGCCACGCCGGCGCGACGTGCTCGTGCGCCGCGTGTTCCGGCTTCTCGGGGGCCACCTGTTCCTCCATTCTTGCGCTTCCCGGATGAATGTGGGCGTGCTCGTGACACTTGCATTCGCAGCACCGCTCAAAGATCACCTTGTTAAGCTGCTCTTCACTGATCCCGGACGGATCGTAGGTGACGGTAACCTTTACCGCGTCGAGATCGACCCGCGCATCCTGAACGTACGGGTTTCGCCGCAACATCTTCTCCAGCTCTTCCGCGTAAGCCGGATGCTTCGGGATACCCTCTATGCGAAAGTCTTTCGTAACATAGCGCCCGCCTGTAACATAGCGCCCGCCGCCCGGCGGTGGAGGACCGCCGTGCGTCTCATGACCGCCGTGCCCCTTACCACCGTGGGACTCGTGCCCACTGTCGCGATCTCTATCCACGGATTGACCCCCATCTCATAATCTATCTCTTTGTTCGGCCTCTTAACTACGAGCTTTACGCAATTGCCCGACAGACCTTTTAACCTATCTGACTTACACGCTTTTTACCGTCACAGTTGATCTGATTGCTTGGTTCTCAGACCCTGCAACAACGCCAAAAGCTGATGGCTGACGGCTGATGGCTAATGCCGGATAGCTGATAGCTGATGGCTTCCTTTTTTTCGCTTGCTTAACCTGAGTAGAAGGCCCGGTCGCCTATTTATTCTATCATTCATTTTTTTAAGCTAACATACGGTTTACGTTTCAACATTAAGAAGGGTGATCCGGATGAAAAGCGGTATCAGACAGAGACTGATGATTATATACTTGATCGTCATCCTCCCGCTCACGGCGCTGATAGGTTATAACTACTACCACTCCTACCAGAACCGAAGGGACCACGCGATCAGCGAGCAATATCATATGTCCAGGCTGGCCGGGAGCAGCTTCGAGCGCTTCGTCGCCGACGTTGTCGAGACCAACCGGGGCACGGGGACGGTAATCTACTCGAACCGGATGAACATTCCCCAGGCGAACGCGTTTCTCGCCTCCGCCAAGCAGGGTTATCCCATGGTCAACATGTTCTACGCCAACGAAAGCGGGATAGTGACCGCATCGTCGACGCCGGGCCTCATCAACGCCAATCTAACGACCATGCCCCAGTATGCCAGATTGGCCAGCGGGGGTGCGGAATGGACGATCACCAACTTCCAACAGAACGCGAATGGTGAGTTCGGTTTCACCATATTGACCGCGGTCCGCAGCGGCGGAAGCCTCGTGGCCGTCTCGGGATGTCAAGTTAATAGCCGTGATATCCAGCAGATAATCCCCAAGGACTTGCTGAATGGAACGGTTATCCTGACCGACGCCCAGGGAAATGTCGTCTTCAACAGCGCAATTCCCAACATGGGCGTCTCGGAGAGGAACTGGAGTACTTATGAACCAGTTAGAACGGCCCTCAAGGGCGCCAGTTTCAAGAGCGGATCGACGGCTTTGCCGGAGACCGACGGGGATTATACCGGCTCCTTCGTCCCGATGACCTCGACAGGGTGGACCGCCGGCTATTTCACTCCCTCGGTTCAGGCGTTTGCTCACGTCAAGAACGAGGCCATGGTATCGCTCTTCATAATTCTTATCGTGATCGCCATTTCAGCGGCGATCGGCCTCTTCTACATCAAGAGAATCAGCCGCCCGATAATCGACCTTTCCGCCAGGTCGGTCGAGATCGGCAAGGGCGATTTCAGCAGAACGGTTGAGGTCAAGACAGGCGACGAAGTCGAGCTCCTTGCCCGGAACTTCAACCGGATGCAGGGGGATCTGAAGAAGAACTTCGAGGATCTCTCCAGGCTCATCGAGGCGTCGAGATCGGTCAATTCCGCGCTCGACGTAAGGTCCGTCTCGGAGTCGGCGGCCGCCTACCTGAAAGATATCCTTGGCGCCGGAAACATCATCGTCAGAATCAAGGACCAGGACACCGGCAAGTTCTCGGTAATCTTTTCCAACGGCTTGGATGAGCACGAGGCCGAGCGCATCGCGCGGGCGTCCGACGCCTTCATGGGCTCCGCCGCCGAAGATACGCAAGCGGTCAGCTTTTATAATCTGGTCGATATCGGCTTCACTCCTGGAGTTTTCAAAGAGAGCGGCGTTAAAGCGCTCGTCTCGCTGCCGCTCGTCAGCAACAACCGGCTGATCGGGCGGATCGACGCCCTCATGACCGAGACGACCGGCTCGAAGCTCGGCCGCAGCGAGATGGGACTTGCCGTCAGTTTCTCCCAGCAGGTCTCCGTCGCCATCCAGAACGCCAAGCTCCTCGAGCGGGAGAGCTACATAGCGGACGTTCTGCAGAAGAGCCTGCTTACCGCGCCGCAGCATATACCCGGCCTCGACATCGGCCTCGCCTATCAACCGGCGATAAGCGGTACCAAGGTCGGCGGCGATTTCTACGATTTCATCATATTCGATGAGGAGAGGGTGGCGATCGTGGTGGGCGACGTCTGCGGCAAAGGGATCGAGGCCGCAAGGTACACGGCGCTGGCCAAGAATGCCGTTCGCTCCTTCGCCTCTGAAGACCCGTCCCCCTCAAGCGTCGTCGAACGGGCGAACAAGCTGATCTGTGGAGAAAGCGACTCATTCCACTTTATAACCCTCTTTTACACCCTGATCGACCGGAAGACCGGCAAAGTGAGATATGCAAGCGGTGGGCACCCGCCGGCGCTCTTCTTCGATCACCGAGGAGACTGCGTTAACGAGCTACTCTCCCCCGGCATGCCCCTTGGAATCGATCCCGGGGTCTCCTATGAAGAGAGGGAGTTCCTCCTCGATGATGGGGACAAGCTCCTGCTCTATACGGACGGGCTTACCGAAGCCAGACGCGACGATGAGATGCTCGGCCAACGCGGCGTGATACAGGCCTTCCTCGACCTCAAGAAGCACCGGGCGACCGATCTGGCCCCGAAGCTCGTCGAGGCCGCTCGCAGCTTCGTCGGCGGCAGCTTCAACGACGACATCGCCGTCATCGCCATAGAGCGCAAGGCAGCATAGAACTTGGTACCTGTAACTTGCAAGGCAGCGTAGAACTTGCTACTTGCTACTTGCCGCGCTCAGCGAGAGTGAAAGAAGGGCCACGTCATCGGAGAGCTTCCCGTGGGAAAAGTCCATTACTTCTCCGAAGATCAGTTCGGGCATCTCCCTCGCCGAAGGCGGCTTCAGCTCCTTTACGCAACTCAGAAGCCCCTCTTCGCCGAAGAATTCGCTATCTTTTCTTGCCTCCGTCACCCCATCGGTATAAAGAATGAGCATGTCGCCCTCTTCCAAAGTTTCCGAGCCCTTAACATAGCGAAGTCTCTCAAACGCTCCGATTATCGGCGAGCTTTTTGATAGGAGCGAGACTTCAAAGGTTTTCCTCCTGAGTATCGCCGGTGGATGGCCCGCACAGCAATAAGCGAGCCTCCCGGATCTTATGTTCAGAATGCCGAAGAACGCGGTCACAAACATCGTCGGAGCAGACGCTCTTCGGACCACATCGCTGGTCTTGGCAATGATCGAGGCCGGATGGTCCACCTCGTAGGCATATGCCTTTATGGTGTTCTTGACGAGGGACGTTAACGTTGCCGCCTCCAAGCCTTTGCCGGAAACATCTCCTATGACTATACCTACTCTATCGTGCTCCAGCTCAAAGAGGTCGTAGAAGTCCCCTCCGACCTCCGCCACCTCGGTTGCCGGGCGATAGAGGTGGCCGAAGCTGACGCCCTGTATCTGCTCCGGTACTGTAAGGAGCACATCCTGTAAGGTGTCTGCGATATTTCGTTCGATTGCATAAAGACGGGAGTTTTCGAGGGCAAGAGAGATGGATATAGCGAGTTTGCTTGCAAAATCAACCTGGGCGTCGTTGAAAGGAACCGCGCCCGAGTGATAGTGGAAACAAAGGGCGCCGATCATTTTGTCCCTGACAATCAAGGGGACGGTCAGGAGAGATCTGATTCCGAATCTTTCCATCGTCTTTCGATCGACCCGTTCATCTCTATGAGTATCATTAACAACAACCGGTTTTCTGGTTCTAGCGGCGATTAACGCATGTCTTACTTCCTTGCTGGAGAAGCGCGTTCCAACCATCTCGTCCGGTAACCCATAAATGTATCTCAATGCCCAGTAATCATTTTCACACAGATTCACACAGCCGGTCTCAGCGCCTATCGCTTTTGTAGACTCGATGACGACCCTCTTCATGATCTCATTAAAATCGAACGTTGAACCTATGGCCGCATTGACCTTATTAAGGGCGTCACTCAATTCCTTTGCTATTTTGCGCTCTGTAATATCCCTGATTATCCCCACCATGGCTATCGGCCTGCCTTTATCGTCCTTAACCATGGAACAGGTAAGCCAGATGGGAAATGTCCGTCCTGTCTTGTGCTTGACCACCAGCTCTCCGATCCAGCGTCCTGTCTCTTTGATGCTGGGGATTATCTTCCTGTCGGCAAAGTCCGGATCTACGTTCAACTCATTGACATGTCTTCCCCTGAGCTCATCGGGGCAGAAGCCGTATATCTCCTCGACAGCCCTGTTCGAGTAGATTACGTATCCATCAAGATCGACGATTTGAATCCCATCCGGGGCCCCTTTTACGGCCTCAGAGAAGAGCCTCAGCTTCTTCTCCATTCGCTTGCGATCCGTGATGTCCCGAAAAGCTGAGACGGCGCTAACGACCTTTCCATCCTCAATAATCGGAGTAACGATGTAAGCAACGGGAAAGATGCTCCCATCTTTACGGGTAAGAACATCATCATCCGTTCGGTAAACGACGCCCGATCTGAGAACCCCTATCATGGGACACTCATCGGCGGGCAACGGAGCTCCGTTCGCCGTTTGATAGTGGATTACCTCATGGACGTTTCGCCCGAGTAGTTCCGCTTCAGTCCAGCCCAAGAGTCGCTCGGCTTCCGGATTCATAAAAGTGAGGCGACACTCGCTATCCAGGACGTATATCCCCTCTCCCAGCACCGAAGTGACATCACGCAGCTTTTTCTCACTGGCTTTCAGCGCTTCATCTGCTTTTTCTTCTTCCATGGCCGCACCCATTCGTTTTCAGGTCTTTAAGAAGCTTGTTAGTTTTTTTCCGGCCACGGAAGAATTAAAAAGCACAGCTCAAGTACGAGCTATTTGCACTTTATCAAGCTGAGTAGAGCACCATGCGCTCCACACAACCAAGGTGCCGAGATACCGCGGTAATCATTGATTTGATTACTCTGCCGCCCACCCTACCGCCGGCGCATGATCGGCTGAAATCATCTCTAGCTGGCAAGCGCTTGCACTAATGACGCTTCGGGTATAAAACTTTAAGGTAATGATATTATCCGTTATCTTAAATAAAGAAGAGTCCTACGTAACAACTGCCTTAGAGCGCAAAGATGTATGAGGCATCCGAGGCGGGAGTTCAAGACCGAGACTACGTCAAGCTTCTGTCGACACTGATTGAGGCTTGTACGAGCCTTCATTCCTCCCTTCACCTCTCTGACGTCCTGGCGCGAGCTTCACAAGCCGCGTTCAGAATAAGCGGCATGGACCGCGCGGTCATCGGCCTTTACCATCCAGAGAAAGAAACCGTTGAGACGGTATCGGGTTTCGGCGAAGCGCATCCCCTTACCTCCTACCGAGTCTCCGACCTCGGCGATGAGTTTGTCGCTCTGACTCAGGGCAAGACCATCTTTATCAAACACCTGGTCGACGCAGGCCTTTCACTAAAAGCAAGAGAGCTTGCTTCAGCCCTTAGCATAAAGTCGGCGCTCGCCGTTCCCATGATGGAGAATGGTTTGCTTCTCGGCGTTATATTCCTCTACTCAACGGGCAGACCGCATCCCATCCCGAGTAGCGTCGTCGAGGCCATGAACGCCCTTGCCGATCAGGCCGCCGTTTCGATTAAGAACGCTAAGCAATACGAGGCGCAGGAAAGAAAAGCCCTTGAGAAACAGGCCGAACAGCGTGAAGATATCCTCGAAAATCTGATCGAGCAATTCGAGGGCGAGCGCGGAAGTCTTCAGGCGGTGCTCGAGCAGATGCCGGCCGGCGTCATCATCGCCGAGGCTCCCGCTGGGAGGTTAATCTTTGGAAACAAGCAAATCGAAGAGATCTGGCGCCATCCTTTTCATAAGGCCGCTGAGATAGGCCAATACAAGCAGTATAAGGGCTTCCACCCTGAAGATGGACGACCTTACCGGCCCGAGGAGTGGCCGCTCGCCCGCTCAATAACTTCAGGGGAGATAGTCAAAGATGAGGAGATCGACTTCCTGCGAGGCGACGGCACCCGTGGCACGCAGGCCGTCAGCTCAACTCCCATCCGCGACCGTGGGGGTCGGATTGTCGCGGGGGTGGCGGTCTTCACCGATATCACCGAGCGCAAAAGGGCTGAGGAAGACCGCAAACAACTGCTTGAGCAGTTGAGAGAAGAGCAGTCAACCCTGAAGGCCATAATCGACAACGCCCCGGAGGGCATCGTTGTCGCCGATATACAAGGCCGCGTCATGCTCACCAATCAAGTGGCCGACAGACTTTACGCACGACCGATCCCCTACGGAGAAAGCTTTGAAAGTCATGCGGGATTGAGGCTCTGCCATACAGATGGTAAGCTTTACGATCCTCGCGACCTGCCACTCACTCGCTCGGCATTGGATGGAGAGACGTTCACCAATGTGGAGATGGCCATCATCTGGCCCGATGGTGAACGCCGGGAATTGCTGGTCAACACCGCACCGATCAGGGACAACCGGGACAACATCATAGGCGCCGTCGGTGTTTTCCAGGATATTACAGAGCGCAAACAGATCGAGAAAGAAAGAGAGCGGCTACTCGTTCAAATTAAGCAGCTAAGCGACATGATCAACAACCGCTAATAGTGCGAGAAGCGGTTATAAGTGTTCTCGCCTTCCACTATCGTTCCGCGCGTTGCCTTCACCGAAGCTCAAGTTGATTTTGGCGTTGAACCTTCCGGTAAATATGCTAAAATAACGAAGTCGCCCCGGATGGAAATTAATCACTCTAAGCCGGGTGAACAAAAGAGATTTTCTGGCGCATTCGTCTAGTGGCCTAGGACACCGCCCTCTCAAGGCGGAGATCGCGGGTTCGACTCCCGCATGCGCCACAGATAAACACCAGGTAAAGTCTGGTGTTTTTGCTTACCTAATCATCCGCCGTATTCCTGGCCGTTAACGATAAGTGCATGGTAAGTGCAACATGGCTAGTAGATGCTGGAAGCTCATGAAATCCGCTTAGTTCGGCTATCGTCCACTCATGACCTTTCCCGGTTTAATTGCGACGATCCGGAGCTTGACGGCTTTTTGGTTGATGACGCTCTCACCTATCAGCTTCGCCACCGCGTCGGCTTTCACCTGTGGCGGCAGGTGCGCATACCTAAGAGTCATCTTTAAATCCGCATGGCCTAAAAGCTCTCGGACGGTGCTTAGATCGACGCCGGCCATTACAAGGTGGCTGGCAAAATGATGGCGCATGTCATGCCAACGGAAGTTAGCAATGCCGGCTTGCTTCAAAACATTCTTCCAGGCCGTCTTGATACCGCCGGTAAGACGATCCCCGTCCTTGCCTACAGATATGTAGTTATGGGTGAGTGTGTGGGTAGGAAAGATAGGAAACTACGTCCCCAATGTTTCAGACCAGGTAAAGGAGGGTACCAAGGAGGGCACCATGGCGAATAAGATAGAGATCGAACAGGCTTATTCCAAGCAGGATTTCGCGCGTATATTGAGGGAGCTGGCAGACGCGCTCGAAAGTTCCCATTCCTTCGCTCTTTACATCAAAAATCAGGTCGTGTCCATCCCTCCAGATGGTCTTATGAAGATAGAATACGAGGCGACGGAGAGTAAAAACGAAATCGAGCTCGAGCTCACCTGGAAGCCGGCCGCCTAAGCCAGGGATCATGGCGTCAAACCTGTCCGTTGGCGCCAATATTATGACCGCCGAGGAGGACGTCCCGTCAACCCCGGACATGGCCGGCTTGCGCGAAAGTATGCCACGAGCAAGACGGCGGGGCACCTTCCTCTTTCTGGTCGTTCTGACGGCCGCAGCCTTAAGGATCGCCTGGATAATCGCCACTCCCAATATTCTGGCGACCGACTTCTACGGTTACCACCAGCTTGGAAAGGGTCTAGCAGCAAGAACCATACCCTGGACGCTGCCCGGTATCTTCCACTGGACGCCCGGATATCCCTACTTCCTCGCGCTTATTTACAAGTCGTTTGGCTCCAGCACGCACGTCGCCCGCCTGGCCAACGCCGTGCTCGGCACCCTCAGCGTCGTCCTGGTCTATTTTGTCGCCCGGGAGGTTTTTTCGAGACGGGTCGCCTCCCTCTCCGCGGCAATCTACGCACTTCTCCCGACCCCGATCTTCTTCACGGCCCTCGTCGGGACCGAGACGCTCTTCGTCTCCCTCACGCTGGCCGCCGTCTATACCTGGTTCTTAACTAGACGCCTCCTGGGCGACTGGGCTCCCGCTCTCCTCTCGGGCGCGCTATTTGGACTCGCGGGCCTGGTCCGCGCCTCGGGCCTCCTCTTGCCCGCGGCGCTCCTGCCGCTGACCCTCAAAAGGCGTGACGTCTTCCTGAGAAGCCTCGCCGTCGTTACGATCGCCTTCATCATCGTCTTACCCTGGCTGATGCGGACCCAGATTTTATACGGCACATTCAACATGCAAGTAAACGGCGGGGTCTTTTTGTGGCAGGGCAACCACGAGAACTCGACGGTAGCCTGGGGCGACTTTCCTTGGGTCGCAAGCGGGATTCCTTACCAGACGGTCTCAGCGGAGACCTATTACAAGCACCCGAAAGAGGCTTCCACCTGGGGATACCGGAGGACCTTCGAATTTTTAAAGAATAAGCCCCTGTCGGCCGCCCGGGGCGTCTTGTTGAAGGGCGCGCACTTAATCTTCGGCGAGCCCGACGGCGTCTACTGGAACCAGACGGACGACATTTCAAAGCCCGGCAAAGTGCTCCTCCGCCCGGTAATGATCTCGGGCAAGGATTTTAGCAATCTCTTCTACCAGGTGGAACGATGGGGATACTGGCTTCTGCTCATTCCAGCCATAGGTGGAATAACCCTCGTCCTTCACATGGGGAAAGGGCGCGCCCTGCTCATCCCGCCGGCCGTTTGGATCCTGCTACACACGCTCACCGTCGCCATGGTTAGATACCGTTTCCCCATCTATCCGTTTCTGGCCATCTACGGAGCTCTTGCGCTCTGCATAATGGTGGATGCTCTCAGAACACTCTACCGGCAAACGCTGTCACGAGAACCAAACGCAGGGTCTTGATTAATCTTGTAGGCGGCACGCCGCTTGCACGCCCTTTTATGACAACAGGCACGACACCGGCTTCGGACTCGCCACCGGCATGCCGTGCATAAATCAAGTATCTTATATAACCGGCGGTTCTTCCTCCGGGCTGATCTCCTCGTCGATAAACAAGCGGTGGCTGAAAGTATCATAGCAGGCCGACCGGACCCGCCCGGACAGCCCCCACCTTAGGAGCGCTTTATCAAAAGCACGGCAGCCGTTGAAAGACCTGTCACCCTTGCGGCAGTTCAAGAACATAACGGCATAGGTGCTATGCTTGGCGTTCGACGAGAGAACCGAGAGCTTCGATTTCGTCGCCATCTCGTCAAGGAAGCTCTCGCAGGTCTCGATCTCAAAATAGTAGTTGGCTCCGCCACGAGAAGATTCAAGATCGGGCATGACGCCCCCGTAAGACTCGGGCATTCCGCCTTCCCAGTCAATGTGGTTCGCCGCGACCCTAAAGCCCTTAGCGTCGAGATATTTTGCCAGACGCAAGAGGGCGTCATCATGTAGGCGTTTAATCTCCGGCGACCTCGCCGCACCCGCTCTCATGAGCACCTCCACCACGAATGCTGATCCTAAGAGGCATACATTGCATTACTAATTCCCATCATGAGCATAGAATCCCGTTTCTCCGGCATTTTCGCGAAAAATAAGTCGCATAACTGTCGCTATCGCGCGCGCTTGTAAACTTGGCGATCATTGATGATCGTGGTAAGATATCAAATCGTCACGTGCGCGGACTTTCCCGGGCCGTAGACAGCTTCGACGCAATAGTGGGGGATCGTCTAGTGGTAGGACAGCGGACTCTGGATCCGTCAGCGAGGGTTCGAATCCTTCTCCCCCAGCATAAGTAGGGGCACGCCGATGGCGTGCCCTTTAGAGTACCCACCGGCGTGCGCTTGGTTGCCAACAGCTTGCCCCTGAAACAAATCACGACCCCACGATTCGACATTCGTTGCTTAATCCGTACTTACGGCCAGTTGGCGAGCTTTGGCGATGCGGTCTATGGCGCGTTCTCGTCCGAGGAGTTCGAGGCTTTCGAAAAGTGGAAGGCTTACCGTCCGGCCGGTTACAGCCACCCTTACCGGCTGGAAGACTTGCTTCGCTTTAAGACCCATCTCCTCGGCTACGCCTCGGAGAGCTTGTTCGATTTCGTCATGTTTGAATTCCGCAACTTCGAGAAGGACGATTCGCCCGCGACCAAGCACGTCGAACGCGTTGTCGGTTCGAAGAACTTTATCGATAGCTTCGGGATCGTATTTTACGGCCGTAAATAGAAAGTCGCTTAAGCCAATGATATCGGTGAGCAGTTCCATGCGCTCGCGAGCGACGGAGACGAGCTTCTCAAGCCAGGTCCGGTCGACCTTTGAGAGGTCATAGCCCGCCCTCTCCAGGAAGGGAACCACCCGATCAACAAGCATGGCCGGCGAAATCTCTCTGATGTAGTAGCCGTTCATCCACTTGAGCTTGACGACGTCGAAGACGGCCGCCGTCTTACCCACCCTTTCCAGAGAGAACTTCTCTATGAGCTCGTCTTTCGAGAAGATGGTCGTTTTTTCGTCCCACGACCATCCCAAAAGAGCTAGGTAGTTTACCATAGACTCTGGTAGAAAACCCTGGTTGCGGTAGGACTCCACGCCTACGGCTCCATGGCGCTTGGAGAGCTTGGCCTTATCCGGTCCAAGAATCATCGGCAGGTGGGCGTATTCCGGCTCTTTCCAACCGAGAGCCCGGTAGACTTGGATCTGCCGGGGCGTGTTTGAAAGATGATCTTCACCTCGAATGACGTGGGTTACCTTCATATCGTGGTCGTCGACGACAACGGCAAAGTTGTAGGTTGGGATGCCGTCCCCACGTACCATGATGAAATCGTCGAGATGGCGGTTCTCAAACGAGACGTCTCCTCTAATATGGTCGTGTACGACGGTCTCCCCTTCGTCCGGCAGGTAGAACCTGATGACCGGCGGTCGGCCTTCCTGCTCGCAGCGACGGCGTTCTTCCTCAGTCAGCCGCGAGCATCGGCGGTCGTACATGGGAGTTTCCTTGCGCTCGAGCTGTGCTTTCCTCATCGCGTCGAGCTCTTCCGTCGTGCAGTAACAGCGATAAGCCTTCCCCTCGCCTAGCAGACGGTCGGCGGCTTTGGCGTATTTTTCCAAGTGGTCGGTCTGTCGGAACGGGCCTTCGTCCCAGTCAAGACCCAGCCAGCTCATCGAGTCGATGATCTGGGCGATCGCCTCTTCGGTCGAGCGTGTCCGGTCCGTGTCCTCGATGCGAAGGATGAACTTCCCCCCGCGACGCCGGGCGAAAAGCCAGTTAAAAAGGGCGGTTCTCGCGCCTCCAATGTGCAGATATCCGGTCGGGCTTGGCGCAAATCTGACCCTGACCTCGTTTCGCATTAGACTTTCTTGTTCCTCTCCACTTCCCACTCTCCATTCAAGATTCGACTTTCAAGTTTCGACTTTCTAGAGCTGCATTTCGCGCCCGTAATCGTCGGCAAGCCGGTGAGTGTCGTCCTCGTTTGAGTAGCCGAAGGCAATCTCAAGCACCCTTGCCCTCTTTCCGACGGACTTGAGGCGGTGCACCTGCCCGGCCGGTATGAAGAACTCGTCGCCGACATGGGCGTCGTGCACCTCGTCACCGACCTGGACGCGAATGCCATCATCCAGGATAACCCAGGTGTCGCTTCTTAAGTTGTGCCAGTGGAGGCTCGTCTCCTGGTCGGGGTCGAAGACGAGAAGCTTGACAGAGCAGCTCTTGTTGAGCGCGTATTGCTTGTAATGGCCCCACGGTTTATCCACCAGCATTTATCCCACCACTACATTTATAACCAATACGTGACTGGCAGCGCAATGGGGGATTGCCACTTAAGACATGGTTTTTAGGAGATTCGCCATCTCGATGGCGGAGACGGCCGCCTGCCAACCCTTGTTCCCGCTCTTCGCTCCAGCCCTTTCGATCGCCTGCTCGATGGTGTCGGCGGTGACCACACCGTTGATAACCGGCACTCCGGTGTCGAGCCCGACTTTCGCGATTCCCTTTGTCGCCTCGGCGGCGATGAAGTCAAAGTGAGGCGTCTCGCCCCTTATGAGGGCGCCGAGACATAGGACGGCATCATACCGCCCGTCCTTTGCCATCCTAGCCGCTACGAGGGGAATTTCGAACGAGCCCGGCACGTAAGCGATCTCAATGTCGCTCTCTTCCCCGCCGTGGCGGCCGAGCGCGTCCAGCGCCCCTTCGAGCAACCGGTTGCCGATAAACTCGTTAAAGCGCCCGACAACGATGCCAATCTTTAATCCGCTTGCGATTAAGTTACCTTCATATTTTTTCATTGCTTTACCTCCGTTGGTCAACCTAATTATAGCCTCTAGCCTCTAGCCTCTAGCCTCTGCTAGCTAAGAGCTGTACCTTATAGTTCGTCGCCAAACATATGGCGAAGTTTCTCCCGCTTGGCGCGTAAGTAATGCACGTTGTGCTCGGTTGGTTTGGTGAGGAGCGGCACGCGCTCGCTTACCTTGAGACCGTAGCCCTCGAGACCGACGATCTTGGTCGGATTATTCGTCATAAGCCGCATCGATGAAAGCCCCAGGTCGGCGAGAATCTGGGCGCCGATTCCGTACTCCCTCAGGTCCGGCGGGAAACCCAGGTCGGCGTTCGCCTCGACCGTATCGCGCCCGTTCTCCTGGAGCTCGTAAGCCTTCAGCTTGTTAAGAAGTCCGATCCCCCGTCCCTCATGCCCCATGATGTAGAGGAAAACCCCCTCGCCAGCCGCCTCTATCATACTGAGGGACGCCTCCAGTTGCTCCCCGCAGTCACAGCGGAGCGAACGGAAGACATCCCCAGTGAGGCATTCCGAGTGGACGCGTACGAGCACGTTGTCCTTGGCTGCAACGTCTCCCTTGACGAGCGCCATGTAGTGCTTGCCGTCAACGACGCTCTGGTAGCCTACCGCCCGAAAGCTGCCGTGGGCGGTCGGGAGAGAGACCTCGGCGATTCTTTTAACCAGGCGCTCCATTCTATGGCGATACCGGATAAGATCGGCGACCGAGATGATTTTCAGATCGAATCTTGTCGCCGCGTCTCTGAGCTCCGGGAGTCGCGCCATCGTTCCGTCGTCATTCATGATCTCGCAAATCACACCGGCCGGGTATAGACCGGCGAGCCGCGCGAGATCGACGGAGGCTTCGGTATGACCGGCTCGCTCCAGCACACCCCCCATCTTGGCTCTCAAGGGGAAAACGTGGCCCGGCATCGATATATCTTCGGGTCTCGTCGCCGGGTCGATGACGGTCCTTATGGTCACCGCCCTATCTCTGGCTGAGATACCTGTCGATATTTTTCCCCGCGCGCCTATCGAAACGGCAAAAGCCGTGCCCTGGGTCGAAGTGTTGTCCAAGACCATTGAGGGTATTTTGAGCTCGTCAAGCCTCTCGGGAGCGCATGGCATGCAGATCAGCCCCCGGCCGTTCTTAGCCATGAAGTTTATCGCTTCGGGCGTCACCTTCTCCGCGGCCATGACGAAGTCGCCTTCATTCTCCCGGTCCTCATCGTCAACGACGATGACGATCTTGCCGGAGCATATATCATCAATCGCGTCTTCTATATTGTTAAGCATCTTTCACCTACGCATAGCCGTATCTCTTGAGCATATCGATGGTCAGCCCTTCGCGCCCCTCGACTTCTTTACTGCCCAGAAGCTTCTCCACATACTTGGCGATGAGATCCGCCTCGAGATTGACCGGGTCGCCTTTCTTTTTCTCGCCAAGGGCCGTCCGTGACGCCGTATGCGGAATGATCGAAACGGTAAAGGTCGAGCTTGAGACATTGAAAGCCGTCAGGCTTACGCCATCCACGGCGATCGACCCCCGCTCGACCACATATCTCGCGACTTCAGGAGGCGCGTGGACTATCAAGAAGAGCGCGTTTTTCTTCGGCTGGCGGTGTAGAACCTCGCCCACGCCGTCCACGTGACCGGAGACCAGGTGGCCTCCCAGCCTCTCTCCGAACGCAAGCGCCCTTTCCAAATTGACCGCGTCGCCCCGCTTCAGCTTTCCGATCGTCGTAACCCTAAAAGTCTCCGGCGAGACGTCGGCGGCAAAAACGCCGGCCCCCACGCCGGTCACCGTCAGGCAGACGCCGTTCAGGCTGACCGATTCTCCAGCGCTAAGCTCTATGGCAAACGAAGCCTCCGTCTCCAGAGTGTGGACCGACGCGCCCTTGCTTATTGACCGAATGGTTCCCTTCCCCTCGACAATACCGGTAAACAAGATAACATCCTTCCTGATAATATATAGTGTGAAGCATACTAATTCTAATAAGAGACGAATAGGTCGCCCTTATCCAGTTTCTTCGCTAAGCTGTTGCGGGTAAGCCTCTATCTCGAGGTCTTCTCCCAGCCGGCGCACGGCGGTGATGTCGAGCTCCGCCATCGAGGTCAGTGACTCGTCGATTAAACCGAGCCCCTGGCCGCCGACGAGTCGCGGGCAAGTGAAGAAGATAAACTTGTCGACCAGGCGCTCTCGCACAAACGAGGAAATTATCCTCCGTCCACCTTCGACCATGACGCTCGTTATACCCAGCCCGGCCAGTTGATCCAGTACGTTTCCTAGATCGACCAGATCCCGGTCGCCAGCGACCTCGAGCACTTCTGCGCCCGTCCTCCGGAGCGCCTTCACCCTTTGCGCATCCGCGCCCTCCGTAACCGTGATAAGCGTCCGCACCTCGTTCGCCGTCTGGACGATCTTACTCTCAGGAGATATCTCAGCTCCGGCATCCACAATTACGCGGACCGGGTTTTTGAAAAGCTCCGCTGACGGCCTCGCGGTCAAGAGGGGGTCGTCCACCTTTACCGTCCCGACCCCGACGAGTATCGCGTCATACTCGCTTCTCAAGCGGTGAATCTCCTCTGCCGATTCCCAGCAAGTGAACTTGGTCCGCACGCCTTCCCGTTCGGCTATCCTCCCATCCAAGGACATGGCCACCTTGACGAGGACGAAAGGCCGCCCGGTCGTGATATGCTTGAGAAAAACCTCGTTCTGCTTGGCGATTCTCTCGGCCAGAAGCCCGATGTCGACCTCTATGCCCGCGTCTTTTAATCTTGAAATGCCGCTGACTACGTTGAGCGGATTGGGATCTATGATGCCAATGACGACTTTCGAGACTCCGGAGTGCGATATCACCTCTGTGCAGGGGGGGGTCCGCCCGTAATGGTTACAGGGCTCAAGGGTCACTACGAGCGTCGCGCCCCTTGCGAGCTCCCCGGCCTGTCGGAGAGCGACCAGTTCGGCATGTGGACCGCCTGCTTGCTCGTGATATCCTTCACCCACAACCATACCGTTGCGCACGACGACGGCGCCGACTATCGGATTCGGGCTGGTCTTACCCCTTGCCCTCTCGGCAAGCTGGATCGCCCTGATCATATACGGCTCGTATATCCTGATGTCTTCCCGGGTGCCTTTCACGCCTTACCACCCTTCTTATCACCCCGGTATTTTGTACCTTAATTACTTCTTTTAGATGCTTACCGTCCGCAAATGTTCATTCCTGACCGCTTTAAAAACAAACAGACCAAGGAGAAGTCCTCGGCCTGCGAAAACGTCAAGCTCCCGGCGCCTTCTCCCATCCAGACTTTAACTGTCGGCCCCGGAATTCAACCGGGTCTGCTCTCTATAGAGAGCTCGCGGGCTTTACCGCCGATCGGGAATTTCACCCTGCCCTGAAGGCCTATGCAATTCGTCATCGTAACAGTTACATGCTAGCAAAAGCCGAGGAGCAGCGCAAGTTAGAGCGCAGCACCCTCTTTAAGCCCCCGAATCGCCTGGCCGATGTTCGGGCTGCAAAAGACCGCCGAGCCGGCAACGAGTATATCGGCGCCTGCGGCGATAACGTCCGGCGCCGTCTCCGGAGCGATGCCCCCGTCGACCTCGATCTCAATAGCCCTTCCTTGGCCGGCGATCATCTCCCGGAGACGTGCGATCTTGTCGAGCGACGCCCGTATAAACTCCTGGCCGGCGAAGCCCGGGTTTACCGACATTACCAGGACAAAATCGAGCTCTCCAAGGATAGGCTCCAGATTCGTCACCGGGGTTGCCGGGTTTATCGCCACGCCGGCCTCTATCCCGGCGTGGGCTTTTATCGCCTGCAAAAGACGATGAAGGTGCTTTGAAGCCTCGATGTGAACCGAGATCATGTTCGCTCCAGTGGCGGCAAAGTTTTCGATGTACTTTTCGGGGTTTTCGATCATTAAATGGACGTCGAGGGGAAGAGTGGTCGCCTTTCTCAGCGCTTCGACGACAATCGGGCCAATGGTGATGTTTGGCACGAAGTGGCCGTCCATCACATCCACGTGGATAAGATCGGCACCCGCCATTTCCGCTTCTCTTACCTGATCACCCAGGCACGCGAAGTCGGCGCTGAGAATAGAAGGCGCGATCTTAACTTTGCGATGCATTAGCCCACCTCTCTATGTTTCAATCAGCATCTAATGTCCGATGTCTAATGTCTAACGTCTGCTTATTTTTACCATACGTGCGATGAACATGCCATTAGTCGAGTGCCTGCCGGGCAGAAGCTGGATGGTGCTCCCCTGGACGTCCGGTTTAAGCTCCTCCGGCATGGTTCTCCCGAGCCCTTCGGCCCTAAAATCCGGTCGCCTCCAAAGAAAGCGCCCGATCTGTTCGGGACCCTCGCGCTTTGAAATGGTACAGACCGAGTAGACGAGCGTCCCTCCAGAGCGAACAAGGTCGGCCGCAGAATCGAGCATCCCCTCTTGTAATTGGGCGAGCTCTTCAATCTGCTGCGGCGATTTGGCCCAGCGGGCATCGGGCCGGGACGCGAGAACCCCCAGGCCCGAGCAGGGAGCGTCGAGCAAGATGGCGTCAACCGGTTCTCTCATGAAATCGGAGAGCTTCGTCGCGTCCCCGAGGACGAACGCCGGAATGGTCAACCCCATCCGCCGGCAGGCTTTCTCGACGAGGCTCAACCGCTTCTGGCTTAGATCGACGGAGATGATGAGGCCCTCATTTTTCATAAGTTCGCCGAGGTAGGTCGTCTTGCCCCCGGGCCCGGAGCAGAGGTCCATGACGGTCGTTCCCGGAGACGGAGCGAGGGCCCGTACGGCAAGCATAGAACTCTCGTCCTGGATGTAAAAGAGACCCGCCTTAAACTCCGGCGTCGCCGAGAGTTCGCCGCCGTCACGGGGAATGAGCGCTTCAGGAGCATACTTTCCCGCTTCAACTCGCCAACCTCGTTTTTCAAGGGCCGTCTTCAGTGATTCAGCGCTTGTCTTAAGCAGATTCGCGCGTACCGCGGGGCGAGGCGTCTCATTATCCGCGCGGCAGACCTGAGACGTCACTGCGACGCTCAACTCACTCACCCACATTTGGACGAGCCACTCCGGATGGGACTCGACAACCGTAAGGTATGCGATGGGATCTTCTTCCATGCGCGGCCAGGGGATCTCCTCCTTCTCGGCGGAGAGCTTTC
This sequence comes from Actinomycetota bacterium, assembly GCA_023481285.1. Classification (GTDB taxonomy): domain Bacteria; phylum Actinomycetota; class Aquicultoria; order Aquicultorales; family JAMCWL01; genus JAMCWL01. The sequence goes on from JAMCWL010000103.1 coordinate 79,690, forward strand.
TTAGCAGCGCGTTGACGAAAGAGACGATGCCCCGGTGGAACCTGCCCTTTACGGCTTCGACCGTTTCATGGACGGCCGCCCGGTCCGGCACGCCCATGTAAAGCACCTGGTAAGCACCTAAGCGAAGGGCGTCGAGGGCCAGAGGGGGGATATTACTGAGCGGTCTGGTAGAGAAAGATGAGAGGGCAAAGTCTACGGCGCCCCTCTTTCGAAGAGCGCCGTAAACCAGTTCCGTGATAAAAGCCTTGTCGCGCCGTTCGATATCCGCCTTCGCCAACGCTTTTGGCAGTAGGATGTTCGCGAAGCTCCCGCCCTGGTTTGAGCGGTGAAAAATCTCAAGCGCGATCTCGCGGGCTCTCGTCATCAGCCTCTTACCGTCGCCGGTCGCTCAGCATGATGTAGTAGATGAGCTGCATTATCGCCGCTAGAGCGGCCGCGACGTAAGTCATCGCCGCCGCGTTCAGCACCTTTCGCACCGGCTTATACTCTTCGCTTGTGATAACGCCGCTCGTGGTCAGAAGCGACATCGCGCGATTGCTGGCGTTGAACTCGACCGGCAGCGTGATGAGCGTGAATGCGACCGCCGCGGAGAAAAGAACGATGCCAGCCTGAATCATCAACGACGACAACCCGCCAAGCCCCCGCATGAAAAACCCGAGTATGATCAGCATCGGCGCCAGATTCGAGCCGATAGACGCGATCGGTACCAGGCCGCTCCTCAGAGCCAGCGGGGCGTAACCCTTGGCATGCTGCAGCGCGTGACCGGCTTCGTGAGCGGCAACCCCGACCGCCGCCAGCGAGCTATCGCCATAAACGTCTTCAGAAAGGTTGAGCGTCTTGCTACGCGGGTCGTAATTGTCCGAGAGACGGCCTGATATCGCCTCGATACGGACTTCAGACGCGCCGAACATGTCCAGGATGCGTCTGGCCGCTTGCGCGCCGCTCATGCCGGACGACGTCGATACCCGCGAATACTTCGAAAAAGTCGTCTTGACCTTTAGCGACGCGTATAGGGAGAGCAGTATCGCCGGGATTAACAGAACCCAATAGAGCGGGTCGAAATAGAACATCTGCTTCTACGCTCCTTTCTACAGCGAATAATACCAGATTCGGGCAGTAAGTTCTATTTTAAATGAGGCACGCATTCATCAAACGTCCTAGTCGTGGCCAAAACGGTCCCTCACGGCGACATACCGGCCGCGCATGAATTCCACGCCGCTCATAGCTCGCTTGCCGGCCGGCTGGACTTCGGTCAGCGCGACGGCCCCATCTTTGCAAAGAACAACCGGCCCCGCGTCGCTTTTGAAGTCAACCACCGTCCCGTTCTCCAGGGCTTCGAAGCCGCCGAGAGCATCCTTCCGGACTTCAGCCACCTGAAACACCTTGACCCGCCGTCCATGGACGGACGTAAAAGCCCCCGGTACCGGGTTAAGCGCTCTGACCAGGTTTTTTATACGGCGACAAGATGCGCTCCAGTCGATCCCGGCCTCCTCCTTCCCGACCTTTGGAGCATACGTCGCTCTTGTATGGTCCTGATGAGTCCGGTCGAGCATACCCTTGGCTAAACGGTCAAGCGCCTCAACCATCGCCTCCGCTCCAATCTCCGAAAGCCTTGCCGACAGCTCACCGGCCGTCTCACCCGGTCCCACCGAAATCTCTCTCACTAGAAGGATATCTCCGGTATCCATTCCTTCGTCCATTCTCATGATCGTCACCCCGGTCTCCTCCACGCCGTCCATCAGCGCTCTCTGTATGGGAGCGGCTCCACGATATGCGGGAAGGATAGACGCGTGGACGTTGAGGCAGCCCTCTTTGGGTAATCCCAGCAACCATTTAGGCAGGATTTTACCGTAGGCGGCGACGATTATCGCGTCGAGTTCGATCTCTTCAAGATTTCGACCAAAGTCTGGATCTTTGAGGGTCTCCGGTTGAGCTACCGGAACTCCAAGCGCCACGGCAGCCGCTTTCACCGGCGTCGGTCTGAGCGCAAGCCCACGGCCCCCCGGCCGGTCGGGCTGGCTGACCGCAAGAAGAACGTTGTGCCCCCCTGAAACCAGGGCCTTTAATGTCGGCACGGAGAAACCCGGCGTCCCCATGAAAACCAGGCGCATTCCAACATCCTCCCGTGCTTTCGCAAATTTACATTTCCGCCGCTTAGAACTGACCGCCCAGGCCGGCAACGCCGAGAACGAGGCGCATGAGAGGTGTGAGTATCTGCCAAAGAATGTTCCCCGAGACGAAAAGGACCAGCAACAAGATGAGGATACCGTACTTTTCAAGCTGCCAATACGCCGGCAGCAACCTGTCGGGTACGAAGTAGGCAAGGACCTTGGAGCCGTCCAGCGGCGGTATCGGCACCAGGTTAAAAAGACCGAGCGCGATGTTTATCAGGACTATCCATATCAGAAAGTCGCCAAGAATCGGCGCCAGGTCACTCGACCCCAGAGGGCCGGTCAGAAAGAAAAAGCCGAGCCTGCCCAGGATAATGGCGGTGACAAAGTTCGTTATCGGACCCGCCAGCCCTACGAGAGCCATATCGCGGCGTGGATTCTTGTAGTAATTCGGGTTGACCGGTACTGGCTTCGCCCAACCGAACCCGACGAGCAGGATCATGAGTGAACCAAGCATATCCAGGTGGCGAATAGGGTTGAGGGAAAGCCGACCGCTCCACCGTGGAGTCGGATCGCCAAACGCTTCCGAGACCCGGCCGTGGGCATATTCGTGCACGGTTATGGCCACGAGAAGGGCTGGAATTCTGTATAACAGGATAAGTGGATTTCCCAACAATTCTTTCACCTCTAAGGTGTTTTACTTGAATCCGGCGCCCTCAATATCGATAGGAAAAACGGTCGACCCGAAGCCGGTTGACGCCTGAGTCCATCCGCTAGATTTTACTCTAATTGTTGAAGTTTAGGTAGCGACATATGAATTGAGATCGGCGGCACTTAGCGGGCTTTGACTAGCTTCTGGCCTCTGGCTTCTAGTCGAAGCTTTCGAGGATGATCGGGGCCCTTTCCACCGGCTCGGCCGATAATGTTATCGCGCTTTCGAGCATTTCAGCCACGGCTATTAGCTTGTGTGGATCGTTCGCGTGGAGCTGTACGACCGGCTCCCCCGCCGAGACATAGTCGCCTACATCTCGAAGGAAAAGGAGCCCGACGGAGGGATCTATCGGTGCGTCCTTCTCCCTGCGCCCGGCACCAAGCTCAAGGACGGCTCGACCGACCATCTCGGCGTCGATCCGCCCGATATAGCCCTCTTCGGCGAGTGTGAAATCGTCGACATAGCTGGCGTGAGGAAGCAGCTCTCGCGGGCTTTCGATGACCCTTTCATCCCCGCCCTGGTAGCTGATGAGTTCGGCGAATTTCTTGATCGCCTGCCCGGAATGTATGGCGTCGTCAAGCTTGTCAGCCGCCTCCGACAGATCTCCGGCCACGCCTCCCATCATCAGCATGCGAGAGCCGATCGCAAAACAAAGCTCCGTCAGATCGGCCGGTCCCCGACCTTTTAGGACATCTATTGCTTCCTCGACCTCAAGAGAGTTACCGACGGCTTCGCCAAGAGGCTGGTCCATGTTACTGATAACTGCGGACGCTTTCCTGTCCAGCTTAACGGTGAGATTGACAAGCGTCCCGGCGAGCTCTCTTGCCTCTTCAACCGTTTTAAGAAAGGCGCCGGAACCCACCTTGACATCGTAGACTATTACGTCGGCGCCCCCCGCAATCTTCTTGCTGACGATGCTCGAGGCGATGAGCGGCGGGCTCGACACCGTCGCCGTTGCGTCGCGCAGGCTGTAGATCATTTTGTCGGCGGGACAGACCTCGGCGGTCTGCGCCGTAATAGCAAGACCGATTTTTGAAACCTGGTCGACAAACTCCTCCATACCAAGTTGAGTCCGAAATCCGGGTATGGAATCCAGCTTATCGGCGGTGCCGCCTGTATGACCAAGGGCTCTTCCGGTCATTTTCGCGACGCGGCCTCCTACGGCGGCAACCAGAGGCACGACGACAAGGCTTACCTTGTCGCCAACGCCTCCCGTGCTGTGCTTATCCACCTTTATCCCGGGTATTCGGGAAAGGTCCATGCGCTCGCCCGAATCAACCATCGCCCTGGTAAGAGCCAACGTCTCGTTTTCACTGAGACCTTGAAGATAGGTGGCCATCAGGAAAGCCGCCACCTGGTAGTCGTGGATTTCGCCGTGAACGTAATTGTCGACTACAAAGCCTATCTCGTCGTCCCCAAGTGCGAGCCCATCCCGTTTTTTAGCGATTATATCGAGGATATTCATGATATCGCCTTAAATTTCACCCACGAGCGAAATGCAAACAAAATCATCGTATTATCTAGGGATTGGAGGTCAATCTGTCAAGAGATATGTTTGCAGACTGGCGGTTGGTCGGGCCGGCCCCTTAGAGGAACGCGGCCCGTTCGGGGAACGGGCCCTACCTCCGCTAAATTACGTCAGCGAGTTTATATTTGCAAAAGCGCCCGGGATCTGTCGGCAATGCTACAACATCCATATCCAAGCGTCCGGCGTCCGGCATCCGGCGTCCGGCGTCCAAAATCCAGCGTCCGCTTTACCCGTCTGTCCCCGTTTTCCGGCCAAAGGCGAACTCGGGGAGCCCTCCTTTGGCCTCGCCCGATTCAAGCTCGCGAGAATCAAGCATGCCCGCGAATGAGGTTAGGAAATCCCTCAAGTCGTTGAGGAGGCTATTCCGCAGCTCTCTCACCCTCTCCTCTTCCCGGCGAGCGCCCTCAACCGCTCTTCCGATCTTTGCCGCCGCTTCGTCCGCCATCGATATTTTTCTCGCCGCTCGCTCCTCTGCAGCCTCGATTATTCCCTCCACGTTACCCATGATGCGCGCGGTCTCTTTACCATCGAGGTGCCCGGAAATTTGCGATGCGAGCGATTTAAGAGCGCGATCCAGATCGTCCCGCAACCTCCCTATTTCCAGCCTGAGCTTACACATCTGCTCATCTCTTACCTTGACGAACTCATCGACCTCATGCCGATCATAACCCCGAAAAGACCGTCTGAAGTGGTTTCCTTTCATCTCCGCCCCCATTAAACAACCGGTCACCAAGAGTGTTTGCGATTTGAGTAAAATGTACCCGTAATGCAGAGCTTCTACCCACGCCGGTTATGGCAGACAACCGGAAGTTAACCGACCGGTTGACCGGTTCTTCTCTGGAGAAAAACAGCGGCCACCGGCCGTTGGAATTAAGATGGCAGCGTAAATGTGAGGCTTAAGAGAAGACCAGGTTGGCGAAGCTCTTCCCCTGGATGTCCGCGCGGAAGGCCATGAGGTCGGCGATGGTTTTGCCGAGGTCCGAGAAGCTATGACGAATCTCCAAGTCGACACCCTTTTCGATCTCCAGCCCGGTGACAAGAAGGGGCACGTACTCCCTCGAGTGGTCGGTTGAGGGCGTAGTGGGATCACAACCATGGTCGGCCGTGACGAAGAGTACGTCGCCCGAACGGAGACGATCGAGCAGCTCGGGCAGGCGACTATCGACCGCTTTCAAACCTTCGGCATAGCCCGGCGCGTCATTCCTATGACCCCAGAGCATGTCGAAGTCGACCAAATTCACAAAGATTATGCCGGATGAATTGGCGTCCATGAGCTCCACGACGCGGTCCACGCCCTCCATATTGTTCGCCGTTTTCACCGACTCGTCGATTCCCCGCATGGTGAAGATCTCGCCGATTTTTCCGACGGCGAATACCTTGACGCCCGCTTCTTGCGCAAAATCGAGGAGGGTCTTACCGGCGGGCGGCAGCGAAAAGTCCTTGCGCCGGGCGGTTCGGACGAAATCTCCCGGAGTGCCCACGAACGGACGGGCGATGACCCGGCCGACTCCATGGTCTCCGGTGAGAATTTGCCTTGCCGTCTTGCAGAAGTGGTAAAGCTGGTTGATCGGAATGACCTCTTCATGAGCGGCGATTTGAAAGACGGAGTCAGCGGATGTGTATACGATCGGGCGACCTGTCGTCAGGTGCTCCTTCCCCAGCTCCTCGATTATCTCGGTCCCGGAGGCCGGTTTGTTCCCCAGTACCTTTCTCCCTATTCTCCTTTCGAAGAGATCGATTATCTCCGAAGGAAAACCATGCGGGTAGGTTGGAAACGCTTTATCGAGGTGAATGCCCATCAACTCCCAGTGACCGGTCGTCGTATCCTTCCCGGGGGATACCTCGGCCATCTTACCGAACGAGCCGGAAGGCTTGCTCTCCGGCGGTACTCCTTCGATCGGGATGATGTTTCCAAGGCCAAGGCGTCCGAAGTTGGGGAGGCTGAGCCCCCCGACGGCCCTTGCGGTATTGGCCAGAGTATTGCTGTCCTCATCGCCGTAATCACGCGCGTCGGGGAGAGCGCCGACGCCGACACTATCGAGCACCACGATTATCGTGCGCCTGATTGTCAATAGGGCTCCTTTCTAAGGAGGCTATTAGCTATTCCTTTAAGCTCTCAGCTCTCAGCTATCAGCTCTCAGCTATCAGCTATCAGCTATCAGCTTTCAGCCGTCAGCTTTTTGAGGTGTCATTCTGAGGGCCTTTAGGCCCGAAGAATCTCAGCGCCACTACAAACCGCTCTTACGAGTCTGAGATCCTTCGGTCGGCCTTCAGCCTTCCTCAGGATGACAAAGCCTTTAGCTGATAGCTGACGACTGATAGCTGATAGCTTTTCTGTCATCCGTCACCGGTCATCGGTCGGCGTCGTTAGGCGCCAATCCAGCGTCTAGCCTCTAGCGTCTGGCTCTCGGATGCGTCCTCTCATATACCTCTTGCAACCGCTTCTTCGTAACATGCGTGTAGATCTGCGTCGTCGAGACGCTCGCGTGACCCAGCATCTCCTGGACGGCCCTCAAATCAGCGCCGTTTTCCAGGAGATGGGTGGCGAAGGAGTGCCGAAGCGAGTGGGGATATATCTCGCCGATGCCGACCTTGGCCGCCGCCCGCTTCACCGCCTTCCAGCAGCTCTGCCTGGAAAGACGCTCTGCCCTTGCGTTTAGGAAAAGAGCGGCAGGGCGCTTGCCTTTTGCCAAAACCGGTCGAGCCTTGTTTTTGTAAGCCAGAATAGCGTCAACCGCCATACTGCCAAGCGGCACGACCCTATCCTTGGACCCTTTACCGGTACAGCGGACGTATCCGTAATCTAGATCGACGTCTGCCAGATCGAGACCGACCAGCTCGGAGACGCGGAGGCCGGAGCTGTAGAGCATCTCCAGCATAGCCCGGCTCCGGTAATCGGCGGGCGTCGGCCCCCACGCCGAATCGAGGAGAGCCTTGACCGCCTCGACCGAGAGAGCGTGCGGCAAGCGAAGCGCCCTCTTCGGCGAGCGCAACATCGACGTCGGGTAGTTGTCGGTTAAACCTTCGCGAACGGCGAACTTATGGAAGGTCCTTACCGCCGCCACCAGCCGCGCGATCGAAGAGTCGGCATACCGCCCCCTCAAGTCAGCGAGGAAGGCGGAGATATCGGCGGGGGAGATGGCGTCGAGATCCACCCCCCTTCCCTTGAGGTGGGAGGCGTACGCGTTCAAGTCACGCCGGTACGCCTCAGTGGTGTTGTTCGACAAACCCTTCTCGACAACGAGGTAGTTGAGGTAGTCCTCGATGGCCCGGGCCAGGTCGCTACGCTCCTCGGCCCGCAAGAAGGATTCCGACAATCGTTTTCGCATCCCGTATCTCACCCTGATCTATCATCCGGACCGTCTCATCGAACGGAACCTTGACTACCTCCAGCTCCTCGTCCACCTCCGGCGCGGCCACGCCCTCGGATAAGCCGGTTGCCAGGAAGAGGCTTAAGAGCTCATCGCTATAGCCCGGGGTCGTGTAAAAATCGGACAGGTGAAATAGATTGACCGCTTTAAAACCGGTCTCCTCTTGAAGCTCCCGGGCGGCCGCCTCTTCAGGCGTCTCTCCCGGGTCGATAAGACCGGCCGGTATCTCCAGGACCATCTCCCCGGTTGGCTGGCGATACTGGCGAACGAGCACGACTTCGCGCAAATCGGTGACCGCTACGATGGCGGCCGCCCTCACCCCCCGCACGACCTCGCGATAGTACATCTCGCCATCAGGAGCTTTAACTTTCTCCCGGAAGAGGGAGAGAAGGGTCCCCCGGTAGATCTCCCGAATTTCGACGGTCTCAAAGCGGTCGTCCCCTTGCCTTTGCTCGCCGCTCATCGGCCACGCTCACCGCTCATCGGCCACACCCTTGACCAGCTCTAACGCGTAGACCGCCGCCGCACCGGCGGCGAGGAAGAATTCGGGGTCTTCGTCGAAGCCGCGCCCCATGGTCGATACCTTAAGCCCGAACTTAGTTAGAGCTTTCTTTGTTATATCGTTTTTAATGCTCAAAATCTTATGCCGGGTACGCAGGTTCGTTCGGTCGACGCGCGTCATTACTTCGTCGAACTTCTCGGGAGACATCTCCGGAAGGGTTATGGCGCACGGGGCTTGCGCCGCTATCGCGAGCGCCATCAAGGTGTGATGACTTAATCCATAGTGACGCAGGCGCTTATCTTTAAAGGAGATTCTTGGGACGGCGACCGGCCGCCCCTGAAGGGAGAAGACGGCGTTCACCACCTGACCCTGTTCCATGGCGGTAAATCCGAGAGGGGTATCCGTACCCACGATGCCCGGTCCCATCGTCACGATGGTAACGTCCGCTTTTGCCGCAACCCTCGCGGCTACGAGCGCGCTGAAGATATTGATCGCTTCGAGGTCGCCGCCGTAAGCGTTGCCGCAAGTTATCGTCGTATTAATGAGCTTTTTCTCCTTCAGTTGCGCCACCGTGTCGCTCAAAGCCAGGGGCAGCGCGGCGCCGTCGGTCATGATGTAAGCGACGTTCAAGCCCGGTTCAACAAACTTGAGCGTCGCCGCAGCCGGTGCGAGCTGGCTGTGCAGCGTCCCCACGACCACCGGCATGCCGTCGAGCCTGATCTCGCTCATCATACCCTCATGGTAAGGACTTTCTTCCTCCTCCACGGCGAGGCAGGCAAATTGGAGCGGCGTGTACCGGAGCTTCATGATGTGGCCCGGACCGTCTACCGTCACTTGCTCTTTTTTGAGATTCCAGAGGACGAAGTGGTTCCCTCCGCTTCCCAGACCCAGGTCGACGGCGACCGTGTTGACGACGACCTCATCGCCGGCGTCCACCTCCCCGACGATCGCCTCGTACGCGACGGCCGGTACTTCGTCGCCGGCAACCTCAACCGTAAGATCCGTTCGACCATGAGCGGACCGAAGCTTTTTTAAGACTTTCGCTCTCTTCAAAGACAACAAAACGCTCTCCAGACAATGGCCGACGTGATAATTGTAACCCATTACAATAAAGCGGTCAGCATTCCAGCGCCATAGCAGAAGGAGCACGAGGGCAAAGGGGGAATAGGGAATAGGTACCAGGTACCGCACGCAGGAATAGGTACCAGGTACCGCACGTGGTACCGCACGTTTTACTACCAGGTCTTTTGCTTTTCGAATGGGCAGTTTCTCAATAGGTGGTCGAATTTGTGACCGCCTCTTACTTAACAGATAGGTTGCCTTATGACCGTCTTATACCACAGATATTAGGTACCAGGTACGGCACGGGTACCGCACGGTACCACACGCTTTATCATTCAAGAGGTAAATCCCTCAGTATGCTCTCGGGGCCTTGAGGAGAAAATACCACTATCTGTTCGAGTTCAGAAGAACCGATGTTTTCGTGATAATGCTCTACGCCGGCTTGGATGAAGACCGCATCACCTTCACCAAATTCCACTCTCTCATGACCTGAAACAACTACCGTTCGCCCTTTGATCACGTAGATGCATTCCTCCACGTCTCGCGTGTGGAGATCCGATTTTCCGCCAACCGGGAACTTTATCCAGCACAGACTGAGGTTCTTGGCGCCAACCTGAGAGTCGATCAGTACCTTTGTTCTACCATCGCCAGGCCCTTTTAGTGTTGGCGCATCTTCAGCTCGCGATAGCTTAATCATCTATACCTCCCTTTTGGTGACACTTGGTCTGCATACCCTCCGAATAGGTGTAATGGAGGTAGTGGAATAGTCGCATAACCCCGGCCAACGCGAAGTAGAGCGAGCGCAGTCCTAGAATGGCGAACACATTCGAGGTATAGACAATAAACGGCTCCCGCGAAACGGCGAGGATGGCGGGAATCGAGTCCGCCGCGAAGACGAGATAACATCAAAACTCCCTTTCGACGTGCGCTTTAACCCCTTATTGCGCCTGTCCTTTTTTCTCCTAATAAAAAGAGACCTTTGGCCAGCATCGAATACTCGCCAAAGGTCTCGCTAGTCAGATTCGCCTAGATGCGACCGGGGCTTTCTACCCGTCATGACGACCGCATCGCCTCTTAAAAGGCCAGCTACTCCCCTTTGTTGCCGAAGTGAAGATTAACAGAACGATTGCCTGCAGTCAAATGCGCGTACGGGGTGCACGTACGGGGTGCGTTCTTGCCGCTTGACAGCCGGTTAGAAAGCAAGGTTCGAAGATTCTCTCCAACTAAGTCCACTTATCGCTTGCCTTTCGCTAACTTTTCACCGGCTCGGCCGCCACCCCTGCCAATACTGCGGGTAAACTAAGTTCGATTGGGGCACTACGCCTTTTCCCCATACCGTCCACTTTACAGGCCAGGAAGAAGATGACAAGCTCCGCCTGTGGGGTTAGTATGTACCCATGCGCACTCCCGACGTCCTGACGGAAAAGCTGGACTTCAATCCCCTTTTCAAAAAAGCGCTTCAACTAATGGAAGAAAGCGCTAAAAACGTCCTCGTTACGGGCCGGGCGGGCACCGGAAAATCGACGCTGCTTGAGTATTTCCGCTCGATAGCAGAGAAAGAAATAGTGGTTCTCGCGCCGACAGGGGTGGCGGCCGTCAACGTCTCCGGCCAGACGATCCACTCATTTTTCAGGTTCTCGCTGGATGTGACGGCGAAGAGCATCAAGAGCCTCGACGATCCCATTTATAAAAAGATGGACGCCATTGTGATCGACGAAGTCTCGATGGTAAGAGCGGACCTTTTGGACTGGGTCGACAAGTTCTTGCAGGTAAACGGCAGGGTCAAGGGCGCTCCCTTCGGGGGCGTCCAGATGATCTTCATCGGCGACCTGTACCAACTTCCCCCGGTGGTGCGCGGCGAACAGGAGCGGAAAATCTTTAGGGATCACTACGAGAGCGAGTACTTCTTCGATTCGCTCGCGTTCAAGGGCGCGGAGTTCGAGCACATCGAGCTCGAAAAGGTCTATCGTCAAACGGACGAGTTCTTCATTCGTCTTTTGAACGGCGTCCGCAACAAGAGCATCACCGACGAAGAGATCGAGCTGATAAACGCGCGCTGCGTGGAGGATTTAAGGGCGCTGCCGGACGACGCCATCCATCTTACCACCACGAACGCCATGGCAAGCGAGCGCAACGAGCTGGAGCTCTCCAAGCTGAAGGGAAAGACGTATACATTTGAAGCCGATATCAAGGGAGATTTTAAAGAGACGAGCTTCCCCGCCGACGAGGTCTTGAGAATCAAGAAAGGCGCTCAAGTGATGCTCCTGAACAACGATCCGGCCGGGAGATGGGTCAACGGAACCATCGGCGCGGTTCACGATATTAAAGGGGATTTCTTGCGGATCCGCCTCGCCGACGGCGACGTCGAGGAGGTTTACCCTTTCACCTGGAAGAACTACCGCTTCTTCTGGAACGAGAAGACGAAGTCCGTGGAGTCGGCGGCCGCCGGTACGTTCACCCAGTACCCGGTCAGGCTCGCGTGGGCGGTCACCATCCACAAGAGCCAGGGAAAGACCTTCGACAGCGTGGTGATCGACATCGGCAGGGGCACGTTCGCGCCGGGCCAATTGTACGTCGCCCTCTCCCGCTGCCGCACCTTCGATGGCATCTTTTTAAAGAAAAAGATCAGGAAGTCGAACATCTGGCTCGACTGGCGGGTGGTTAAGTTCCTTACCGGTTATCAATACGAGCGCTCCGAAAAGCGATTGCCGCTTGAAGCCAAAGTCGAGCTGCTCGGGAAAGCGATCGAAAACGGCTCCCACCTGGAGATCACCTACCTGAAGCCCGACGATACCAAGTCGCGGAGAGTCATCAAACCGGAGTGCGTTCAAGAGATGGAATACAACGGGTCGAGGTTCCTCGGGTTGAAAGCCTACTGCCTGCAAAGAGAGGCCGACAGGACCTTCCGCGTCGACCGGATTTTGGAGATGAAGGAACGTCTCCCTGGGTCGATCGAGACCCCAACGCCAGCTTAGACCGTCAGCGCGCGGTTCGCCAAGCTTTTCCTTGTCGGCCAATATTTCCAGAAGTGACACTCCAATTTTGCAAATAAAACCGAAAACCGTCTAGCAACGTCCCTTAGCCTTGTCGCCTAGTCTTACGCTCGGCAGTCGAGCGTCAGATCGAGATTCTTGGCAAGTCCCGAGAAACGCATGAGCAAAATGCATTTTTGTGAACAAAACCACCTGGTAGTTAAAGTGACCGGTGCCAGGCACCAGTCTGCATGAACAAAATGCATTTTTATGAATAAAAACCCCTGGTAGCTAAGCTGAAGGGTGCCAGGCACCAGGTCTTCTAGCAGAACCTCCAGGCGAGCCTTACCCTCTGACGTTTTGGCCGCCTCACGCGGCGTCAGCCCCAACAGGGCCGGAATGGGCTCGTCCATCCATTTCTTGTAATGATCGCGCATGAAACTTTCCATGATCTGCCGCATGGTCTTTCAGCAAAAAGTAGGAAAAACATCGACTGGAAAAGCAACTATTCTCTGGCGGTCTTAATGATTTCGACAAGTAGCTCGGTCAGGAGGACCATGCTGGAAATGGAGGCGGACTCTTCAGTCGTGTGCACCTTCTCGGCACCGATGCCGAGATTGGCGGTGGGCACGCCTTTCGAGTTGAAGATGTTGGCGTCGCTGCCGCCGCCGCTCGAGGAGAACCTCGGCTCGATTCCCAGCTTCTCCATCGCCCGCCTGGCAACCATGACAACCGGATCGTCCTCCCGGTGGTGATATCCGTCATACTCCCGGTAGACCTTAAGCCGAACATCGGCCCCCACTTCGCGGGCCCCCTCCTCGAACAGCCTTTTCATCTCGGACACCTGCCTATTAAGCTTGGTGAGATTGAAGCTTCTCGCTTCGGCGGAGACCCTCACCCGATCAGGCACAATGTTGCTTGCCAATCCGCCTTCGATTACACCGACGTTCGCCGTCGTCTCCTCGTCCAACCGCCCCAGCTTCATTGAGGCGATCGCCTTGGAAGCCGCCTGGATGGCGTTTACTCCCTGCTCCGGCGCGACGCCCGCGTGCGCCGTGCGACCGAGAAACTCGACGCGGAAGCTCTCCTGGTAGGGAGAGCGCACGTTGATCGCTCCGACCGGACCGGCGGCATCGAGAGTGAATGCGTAATCCGTTTTAAGGGAAGCCAAATCAAACGCCTTTGCCCCGTGAAGACCGACTTCTTCGGCGACTGAGAAAAACAGGTGGACTCTCCCCTCGTTTATCCGCTCCTCTTCGAGCATCCGCGCAATTTCGAGTAGAGCGGCGATCCCGACCTTGTCGTCGGCGCCGAGGATGGTCTCACCGGCGCTCGTGATGAGATCGCCGTCGAGCTTTACCTTCACTCCTTCGGACGGCTCAACGGTATCCATATGGACAGCGAAGAGGAGGGTCGGCAAGAAGTCGTCCTTCCCCTCAATGGTGGCGATCAGATTTCCGGTATCGCCTCCGATGACGCCGGCGGTCCCGTCCATCCTCACCTTAACGCCCAATTCCGCCAAGCGGGAGGAGATATAATCGGATACGGCCCTCTCGTTAAAGCTCGGGCTGCAGATCTCACAGAGCTCGATGAAGGTTTTCAGAAGATTTTCTTTATTAACCAAGCCGCCCCCATTAAGACCGACCGCTTCTGGTTTCTTGGTTTCTTGGTTTCCTGGTTTCCTGGTTCTTGGTTTCTTGGTTTCTTGTTTTCCTGGTTCTTGGTTTCTTGGCAAATCTATCCGCCGCGAATGGCGCTAATAAGCAACAGAGATTACAAAAACTATGAAACTATAAAACTAGTTTCTTGTTTCTTGTTGATATCTGAGCGACGCTCCCACGAAATCTCTGAATAAGGGTTGGGGCCTGGTCGGGCGGGACTTGAATTCCGGATGGAACTGGGTGGCCAGGAACCAGCGCAGGCCCGGAATCTCGACCACCTCGACGAGGTTTGAATCCGGCGATAACCCGCTAAAGATCAATCCTTTCTCCACCAAGGCCTCGCGGTACGTGTTATTCAACTCATAGCGGTGGCGATGCCTCTCGTAGACGAGCTCGCCCCCATATGCTTTGGCGGCAAGGGTGCTTGGCGCCACCTGGCAAGGATACGCGCCGAGCCGCATGGTGCCACCGAGATCGGCTATCTCCTTCTGTTCGAGCATGAGGTCGATGACCGGATATGGCGTTTCTGGGTCGAACTCCGAACTATTGGCCTCCGTAAAACCGACGACGTTGCGCGCGAATTCCACGACCGCACACTGGAGCCCAAGGCATATTCCCAGGAAGGGGATGTCTTTTTCCCTGGCGTACTGGACGGAGTGTATCTTTCCCTCAATCCCCCGGATACCGAACCCGCCGGGAACGAGGATGCCGTCCACCTCGGAAAGCTGCCTCTCGACCTCCTCTGGGTCGAGAGATTCCGCATCAACCCAGACGATATCAATCTCGGTATTGTGATGGAAACCCCCGTGCTTCAGCGCTTCAACGACCGAGAGGTAGGCGTCCGGGAGACGTACATACTTGCCTACCAGGGCTATCTTGGTTCTGTATTTAAGGCTCCTGATCTTCTCGACGAGCCTCTGCCAATCGATCAGATCGGCGCTGGTCCCATCCAATCTCAGAAGGTCGACGACTATGTCGTCAAGCCGCTCTTTACGGAGCTCAAGCGGCACGGCGTAGAGATTGTCGGCGTCGACGGCGGAGATGACAGCCTCCGGGTCGATATCTCCGAAGAGGGCGATTTTTCTCTTGATCCCCTCATCTATCGGAGCCTCGGACCTGGCCACCACGATATCGGGCTGGATACCGATCCTTCTCAACTCGTTGACGCTGTGCTGGGTAGGCTTCGTTTTCAACTCGGAGGCTGCATCCAAGTAGGGGACGAGGGTCACGTGCACATAGAGGACGTTATCCCGACCGAGATCGCGCTTGAACTGGCGAATCGCTTCCAGAAAGGGAAGGCTTTCGATGTCGCCAACCGTCCCACCGACCTCCGTTATAGCAACATCGGCACCCGACTCATTAGCCGGCCGGAGGATCCTCTCTTTAATCTCGTTGGTAACGTGGGGAATAACCTGGACTGTCCCTCCCAGGAACTCCCCTCGCCTCTCCTTGCTAACGATCGACCAGTAGATCTGGCCGGCGGTAACATTTCCGTCACGCCCGAGGTTCTCGTCAATGAACCGTTCATAATGGCCGAGGTCGAGATCGGTCTCCGTACCATCTTCCGTGACGAAGACCTCGCCGTGCTGGAACGGGCTCATCGTGCCCGGATCGACATTCAGGTAGGGATCCAGCTTCTGCATAGTCACCTTGTAACCGCGGGCCTTAAGCAGCCGCCCGAGCGAGGCGGCTGTTATGCCCTTTCCAAGGGATGAAACCACGCCACCGGTTACAAAGATATGCTTCGCCAAATTATTCCCACACCTTCCAGGCTCTGAACGTTTTGAGCTTGCGTTGTTAACTCGAGGCCCTTCGGCCTTTTCGAAACTTGAAACTCGATCGCGCCGTTGGCCCTTCCCGAAACTCGCAAAAACATCTACCTCAACGCCTGCTAGACATTCACACCCTTTTCGAGTTTCGAGTTCCTTGTTTTGCTCTTCCCCACTCGTCAAATCTGCGTAGAATCGCAACTCTCTCAATGAGCTCGGTTATCGAATAGCGTTCGGCATATATCTGAACCATGATTAATAACAGGAGAACGGCGAGCCTAACCGGCCAATTAAAGTTAAACACAAAACCGGTGCCAATAACAGCCCCAAGAGCGTTTGATCCGACATCTCCGAGCATGGCTCGCTCTTTGATGTCCGGTCGGAGGAGAACCGCCGCCGCACCGAGAGCGACCGCCTGGCTTGCCGAGAAAAGAGACGCCGACGCGAGCGAAAGAAAAGCGGCGGCGGCGATAAAAACTTTTAGCGCCCGACCGGGCCTTAGGTCCATAAGGTTCATCAGATTGACGCTCAAGGCGATCAGAAGCGCGTCAAGGGCGAGCAGGAGTCCTGTCGACCGCATTCCAGCCACGTAGAGAGCGAGAACGCCGACCCCAAAAGCTTTGAGAACGCCGGTGGTCGGCCGCCCTTCCAGGAGGCTGCCGAAGTGACCTCGAAAACCCTTCGAACCCCCGGACCCCAGCAGATCGTCGATCACGCCGAAAAACGATGCGCCCAGAACCATGATGAGCGCCGGAGCGACCGCCAGTGCGTACTCCGGAAGAATTAGCGCATATAGAAGAGATGTGCCCGAGAGAGCGATTGGGATGAGCAACCCGGCGCAGTTAACGACCGTGTTCTCCCGGTAATTGACGACCTTGCAACCGACATCGCTCAAGAGACGGTAGAGGAACGGCCAGATGGTCGCCGACAACAGTATCGCCGGGATAACCCCCACGGCCAAGTTGATCGCCCTAAGCATCCTCAGCCCTCCAGCCCTCGGCGAGCATCACATAAACGAGGACGGGGAGGAATTGCGCGAGAATTATAGCAGGGATGATTATCCCGGAATCCTCGACCAGATAGCCGACCAGACCGCTCACCAAAGCGGCCGAGAATCCGACCGCCACATTGGGATGCTCTTTAAGGATTCTATCGAGCAAGCCCACGGGCCGGTAGCGCAAGAAAGCTGCAATCGGGACGATGACAAGAAGAACATACGACCAGGCGCTTGCCTGGAATACATCCAGGTTCTCGGTAACCCTCCTCTTGAGGAGCAGCCAGAGCTCGGATGGGCCGCCGGTCGATATGAGCTTGGCGGTGCGGCCCACATGCGTCGTGGCGCCCCGGAAAAGATCAGCGCCAATGAAAGCGATCACTGCAAGAAAGATTACGGCTGCACCCAAAGCGATAGTCGACGGTTTAAGCTTTCCTTTGTGACCGGCGATAACGAAGACGAGAACCGCCGTTACGACGGTCGGAACGCCGCCAAGGTTCGAGCCTAGCTCGGGGAAGCCTACGAGCAAGGCAACCGCGATGCCGAGAGTTATTATTGAAAGGTTCCGCCAGGCTAGCTTTTTTATGCCGGCAAGAGTGGCAAAGAGTATGATCGCTCCTCCAAGGGCGACGGAGTAACCCTCATTGCCCATACCATAGAACCTACCGCCAACTATGGTGTCGTAACCGAAGATGGTGTCGACATTAAACCTACCGCCCGTCAGTATGTCCGCAGTCAGGAAGATAAGAGTCATTGCGGCCAAGATGCCGGCCGGCTTTAAGCCGTCCTTGCCGATAGCCTGTGCGAGAGCCGCTAGTGCAACCGCACCGATAACGATCGATAGCGTGAGCGCAAATGATGGCGCTGTTCCCAAATAGTAAGCGAACATAAAGCTTGAAAGAGGAAAGGAAATGATGGTTAGCGTCGCCACCCTCAAGAACCAGTTGAGGCTCCTCAAATTATATCTCTCCCTGAGAAGTAGCGCTGAAACGGTCCCGATCAACGCGAGACCGATGATGACGGAAAAACTGACGATGGTTCCGGTGCGGGCCGCATTGACCCCGATGGCCCTGGCGTTGAAACCGATTAGACGATCGACTTTCTCCTGTCTGCTGCCAGTATCGGGTAGGTAGCTAAACTCCCGGCCGAACATATTGGCGGGCGCTTCCAATCCGAGCGCCCATAGAACGGTTGGCGCTATATCAAGGTTGGTTACAAGCCCCCGTTGATGGGTGCTCTCCGACGTAAGATACCCTCCCGTGAAGCCCTGACCGCTAACCAAAATGGGCGTCAGTTGCTCCTCATACCCCCTGTAGATCGGAACGCCGGTGCCCGGAGGAGACAGCGAAGCGACGATCAGGACGTCATCCGGCGAGAGCTTCTTCTTTATCTCAGCGATTAGCCTTCCGGCATGTTCTATCGCCAGCTTCTTCATCCTTGCCGACGCCTCGGGTGTCGCGTAACCATCGTACATATCGGCTCGGACCGTGTCGCCAAAATCGATAACAATGAAGTCGGCTTTCCGGTAGTATTCACCGAACCGCTTCATGAGCGCTTTTGGATCCAGCCGGACCCCATAAGGAGCGGAAGGATCGCTGACGAGGAGGTCCTTTCCGGTGTCCCCGAGTTCCACCTTGCCATCCTCCGTCATCGCCAGGTAAACCACCTCACGGCGAAAATTTTTATCTCTGTAGTGCGTCGATATATCTGCGTTACCGATCACCGCCGCCTTCTTCCCGGCTTCGGCGAGAGCTTGCCCAAGACTCCCAGGGATTATATTGTAGTAGAGCTTTTTGTTCTTGAGGTCGACTTCGGGGATACTCAGGGCGACCGAGCCGTTTGCCGAAGCCCGCCTACCGGTCCGCCGCTCATAAGCCTGGCCGGCCGTTCCTCCCTCAAATGGCTCCCCCGCATCCAGAGCCAAAGCATCATCGGGGGCGTTTGACCTGGCACTGGCGCCCACGGTGATGTACTCTTTGGCGCGAGTGGGATTCTTATGCACGCGCACGTTGAGAAGTCCGATCGCGCTCTCGCTGAGAAGGCGGTTGAAGGTGGGGTCGTCCGCCTCCCTCAGCTCGGCCCAACTGATGTTATCAACGGCGACAAGCACCGCTTTTTTCGCCAACGGACCGGCCGCTGAAGCCAACGACCAAGATGGCGCAAGTAGAGCTAAGAGAATAAGAGATGTGAGTGCGGCGAATTTCCCGGTGTTCTTTCGACTACGATTCAAGAGAACGCCTCCCTGTAGACCTCCATCGTTCTTTCGGCCATCTTTTCGGCCGAGTAATGCTCCTCCACTCGGCGACGGCCAAGCTTCACAATTTGTGAGACGGATTCCGGCTCCTCCAGGAGCCGGACGACCGCCGATGCTATCGCCTCCGGGTCTTCGGGCGGCACAACGACGCCACATCCCCCATCAAGCAGCTCCCGGACCCCTCCGACGTCGGTCGCGACGACGGGACAGCCGACGGCCAGCGACTCCAGGAGCACCATGGGCTGTCCTTCGGAACGCGATGGGAGCACGAGCACGTCGATGGAGTCGAGCATCTCCCTCGCCCCGTCAACAAACCCGGTGAACGTCGTTATTGCGGATAGATCAAGACTCTCGGATAGCTTTTCGAGCTTGGCCCGGAGGGGACCCTCCCCCACCACGACAAACCGGACGCCGCCGATTCGTTCCTTCATAAGTGCGGCCGCTTCCAGGAAGAGATCGACGCCTTTCTCGGGTGAGAGCCTCCCCACCATTCCAACCTGCCGCTCTCCGATCCTAAAAGACTTGGGCCGGAGTGGTTCGATTTCGACCCCATTATGTACAAGCCTTATCTTGTGGCGCCCGAACGATCCGGCGATCTCCTCCGAGACGATTATGATGCAGCGGCTTAAAAAAGCCACCATCCTCTGGAGCAGCCGTCCCATCAAGCCGATTTCCCGCTTGCCGCCCAGTTCCGTGTGTATCGTAGCGATGTGAGGTACGCCTGCGAGAAGGGCTCCTACTCCCCCACCCAGCGCCGCCCGGTAACCGTGGCTATGAACAAGCGAGACCCCCCCGCTCCTAACTATCTCCGAGACCTTGCGAGCGGTCCGTATAATAGAGATCGGATCGACAGAGCCCACTTCAGGAAGTATCCATGGCTCGATATCCATATCCCTTAATCGAACAGCGAGCATATCGTCGGCGGCAAGGATCACAAAAGGGTTGAACTTCTTGCGGTCGAGGTACTTGGTGAGGAGCGTGACGTGTTCCCTAATGCCCCCTGCGACCGGTCGAACCACGTAAAGAACCGCTTTGGCTTTGGTCGTTTGCATAATACTTAGCTTGCCCATTTCCTATTTCTTTATTGCGACAGCGCCGGGATTAATTGGTTGGCGGTGGGCTTGATCCCAAAATTGCCGTTTACGCCTGCAAGAGCGTAAACGGCGGAAACCTGTCCTATCCTCTCATCGATATTATCGACGGTCGGGATTCCGGAGCGTTGGTAGGCGTTCATGTAAGATATCTTTCTCGATCTCGTCTCGACGCCGACGGTCCTTATCTTGTTGGCTTTCAAGCGCTCAATAAGAACCCGGTCCACCTCTTTGACCATATTCTCGCCATCAGAACCGCCGACTATCATCATGGAGGTCGGCTGCACGGCTTGGAGCACATCGATGCTCAAAAGGCCAGCCGCCGCAAAGTCGAGGAGAACCTTATTATCTCCAGGAGGTGCCGAGTAGTGATCGGCCACCCTAAATAAAAGGCGCTCCTGCAATGTGGAACCCTGCACCGGCAGAATATGCGGTTGCACCCTATCCTGCACCGCCTTGTCATCAACTTTCCATGGAAGATTAAGCGTCATGAGGGAAAAAGTCGCTCCCGATTTCTGCATCGCTTCGCTAATCGAACGCTTTAAAGCGTTATCGATCGGCGAAGTAATGACGACGGCGACGCTCTGACCGGCAAGACGATCTTTTATCAGCGGGAAGAAAGACTCCTTGGCGAATTGCTCATCCCTTCTGAGGTCCGTGGAGAGCTTGGCATTTTCAGTCCTCAAGCGCTCGAAGTCCTTCTCGAGTCTTTCAACAAGAGACGTCTGCTGCTCGACGAGGATGCCTTTGTCCACGATAACGGTGCCAAGGATGATCCCGATGGCGAGCGCCAGAAATACGGCGACCAGGGAGGTGATATGATACCGCATGTCAAACATTACATGCTCCCATTTTAGGTAAACGACCGCCAAAAAAAGCTCCTAGCTTACCTGACGCTCTTTATCATTCATGCCTCGTCATTTCATTCCTCGACAATCCCATTAAACGCTTGCATCTCTTAACAAAGAGCTAATCCCTAGTGGCTAAATCCCAATTATCAGTCTAACCCTTAGTATTAGCAAGCGCATAGTCTGGCGAGTGACGGGCGAGGAGAAAAAGATGGTTGTAAGGGCGGCAACGGCGGCGGCGATAAGTACGATGAGATGACTTATCTTCACGCCCCGGCGATAGAGTTTGTTAACGCCTTTTGCATCTACCAGGCGACTTCCAACTTTGAGCCTGACCAAGAAGGTGCTCGCCATGCCCCCCCTCCCCTTATCAAGAAACTCGATAAGGTTGGCATGTGTGCCGACCGCCACTATCAGCTCGGCTCCCTTTTCGTACGCCAGAAGGAGTGCGATGTCCTCGCTCGTTCCCATCGCTTCGAAGAGCGACCCGGTAAGGCCAAGCTTTGCCAGCCTCTCGAGCCCGGGAGCCCTTCCACCGGTGAAGGCATGGACGATAAGTTCTGCGCCGGAGCGAAGGGCTTCGTCACTGACGCTGTCCATGTCGCCGATGATGATATCTGGCTGGTAACCCTTGGCAAGCAGAGCATCCGCGCCACCGTCGACGCCGATCAAGACGGGCTTTATCTCCCGAATATAGGAGCGAAGGGCTTGCAGGTCCGGCTTGTAGCTGTATCCTCGCACAACGACAAGGGCATGCCTGCCTACAAAATTCGTCCTGGTCGGGGGAACATTCATGCAG